>VGPD01000003.1 GCA_016875635.1 Chloroflexota bacterium | reverse complement strand
TGCAACTGGCGGCGCTCGGCGGCGCGCATGTGATCGCGAGTGTGGGGTCGACGGCGCGCGGCGAGGGGTTGCGTGCGCTGGGGGCCGCCGAGGTGGTGGTGGGCCTCGATGGTGTGGCGAGCCCGATCCATGTGGTGATCGATAGCGTGGGCGGTTCGCAACTCGTGAAGGCGTGGGCGCTGCTCGGCGAGGGCGGGGTGGTGCAGTGCATCGGCACGACGTCGCAGGAGCCGGCGGCGTTCGCTTCGCTCGTGGGGATGAAGCGGACGATCGAGGCGTTCACGAAGGGCCCGCACTCCGGGGAGGACATTGCGTACCTGATGAGCCTGATGCAAGCGGGGAAGTTGCAGGTGGACGTTGGGTGGCGCGGGTCGTGGTCGCGGATCGCGGAGGCGGGAGCGGCGCTGTTCGGCCGTCAGGTGGCGGGGAAGGCCGTGCTGGACGTCGACTGATGCGGTCAGGCGCGGCGTAGACTTTGAGGGCAGCCGTCGCGCCTCCGCGGCGTGGGAAGGCCTGAGCGATGCGTACTGCCGTCCGGTTCCTCTACGCGACTGCGATCGCGCTGTTCCTCGCGCTCACCGTCGGCTTCGGCACGCTGACGTTCTATCCGGGGCCCGACCGCCCCGAGTACCCGGTGGAGGCGGAGATGCGCTACGCGCCCGCGCCGGCCGCGACGCCCGACCCGAAGCAGACTGAGGCGATGCGGAAGTACGACGAAGAGATCAAGCGGTTCCAGGCGGATGAGAAGGTCCACCATCGGAACGTGCTCCTGGCCGTGACGGGGATCGCCGCGGTCGCGCTGCTCGGGGGGATCGCGGCGACGGCGGCCCTCGATGTGCTGCGGACGGGGATCATGCTGGGGGCGCTGTTCAGCGTGATCTGGGCGCTGATCTATGGTGCGAACGCGGCGGGTCGGGGCGCGATCTTCGTGGCGGCGCTCGTGGTGCTCGTCTTACTCGCGGCGGTGAGCACGGAGCGGGTGCGCGGCTGGCTCGGGCGTACCCTTCGCCTCGGTTCCGGGGACGACCTGCTGCGGTAGTCTTTCGATTACCCGCGTGCTTGACGAACAGTGCATACTGCGCCGAATCAGGCCGGGCAACGCTTGCCATTCGAGCAGGTGGAGCGCGGAAGGTGGCGGCGCATGGAGTATCAGGATCTGCTGTTCAGTAGGGAGCGTGGCGTCGCTCTGGTGACGCTCAACCGCCCGGAGCGGCTGAATGCGATTAGCCCTCGCATGGTCCATGAGCTGTTGGATGTGGTCGAGTCGACGGAGCATGACGACGAGACGAAGGTCGTGGTGATCACCGGCGCAGGACGTGGCTTCTGCGCGGGCGCCGATCTGGCGGGGACGCCCGAGGACCGCGCGGCCGACGTGGAGATGGATGAGCAGGCCGGGCACCGCCGAATGCTGAGAGGGCCGATTGGCCACTGGGGCGTCCTTTATTCAGCGCTGGGGCATTATCCGAAGCCGGTGATCGCAGCGGTGAATGGCGTGTCGGCGGGGGCAGGGTTGTCGCTGGCGCTGGTGGCGGACATCCGGGTCGCCTCGACGGCCGCGCGGTTCATCTCGGTCTTCGCGCGGCGGGGCTTGGTGCCGGACACGGGCACGAGTTTTCATCTTACACAGTTGATCGGACGCGGCCGCGCGATCGAGATGATGATGACGGGCGATGAAGTGGACGCGGCGACGGCGCATCAGTGGGGCCTCGTGAACCGCCTCGTCGAGCCTGACCGTCTGATGGATGAGGCGATGGCGCTCGCGACGAAACTCGCCAGCGGCTCCTCGGTCACGATCGAGCTGACGAAGCAGTTGGTGAACGACCTGACGCGCGAGGGGCTCGACCGGCAGTTGCAGAACGAGGCGTGGGCGGGCACGCGGAACGCGCTCGCCGAAGATGCGGGCGAGGGGCAGCGCGCGTTTATCGAGGGCCGCCCACCCCAGTGGACGGGGCGGTAGGCCGCCGGGGGTACACTCCCCGCCGGAGTCGCCCCCGTGCGGGACCGAGGTGCGCCATGGCACTGCCGGCTGATACGACCAGCGAGACGATCGAGAGGCCAGCGCGCCTCCCGCTGCCGACGCAGGTCTTCGGCCGCCAGTTTTACTACGGCTGGTACATCGTCGGCGTTGCGTTTGTCTCCTCGATGATGTCGATGGGGATCACGGCGTATTCGATGGGCGTCTTCCTGAAGCCGATGACGGAAGAGCTCGGCTGGTCGCGTACGGACATCTCGCTCGGGCAGACGCTGACGACGTTCGTGACGGGGATCCTCGGCGTCGCGATCGGGCGGCGGATGGACGTGCGCGGCGGTCGGGCATTGATGGTCGGTGGCGCGATCATCGGCGGCTTCGGGTTCATCGCGCTGGGTCAGGTCCAGGAGCTGTGGCAGTACTACGTGGTGCGGGCGGGGCTCGTGGCGGTCGGTTCGATCGGGATGGGGAACCTGGTCGTAAACGTGGCGCTGTCGAACTGGTTCGTGCGGCGTCGCGGTCGTGCGATCGCGATCGGGGTGATGGGGACCTCGGTAGCGGCGCTCGTGCTGCCGACGGTGGCGAACTGGATGATCGATGCGTGGGGGTGGCGTGCGGCGTGGGCGGCGATCGGTGTGGCGGTGTGGGTGACCGTGATCCCCGCTGCCCTGGTGGCGATGCGACGGCGTCCGGAGGACTTCGGTCTCCGGCCGGACGGCGATGGTGCGCCGGCCGTGGGCGCGCAGATATCGGCGCGTGCGGCCTCAGATGTGCGGTGGACGCGGCAGGCGGCGGCTCGGACGCCGACGTTGTGGATGCTGGTGGCCACGTTCGGGCTTGCGAGCACGGGGATGGGCGCGTTGCTGTTGCACCTGATTCCGTACATGACGGACGCGGGGTTCACGCGAGCGCAGGCGGCGGGGGCGTTCGGGATGATCGGTGTGTCCGGGCTGCTGTGTAAGCCGCTGTGGGGGATCGCGCTCGACCGGTTCCCGGTGCGGCGGTGCGCGGCGGCGGAGTTCGGGCTGATGGGGTTGGGGATCACGCTGATCCTGTGGTCGCACACGCTGGCGGCGCTGTACGCCTCGATCTTCACGCTCGGGCTGGGGATCGGCGGGGTGGTGACGGTGCAGGAGGTGGTGTGGGCGGACTTCTTCGGCCGCCTGAGCCTCGGCACGGTGCGGAGCATGGCGCAGCCGTTCACGATCGTGTCGAGCGCGGGCGGGCCGGTGTTCGCGGGGGTCGCGTACGACCGCTTCGGTTCGTATACGGTGGCGTTCTACCTTTTCACGGCGACCTACTTGGCAGCCGCCGTCTTGATCATGCTCACGCCCACGCCTCGACGCCCGGCTTCGGCGGACCAGCCTTCGACCTAGACGCCCGACGTGTCCGAGAGGCCGTAGCGGTCGCCTCGGAGGCCGCGGACGGCGAGGTCGACGGCGGCGAGGCGTCGCTGACCCTGCATGCGTGACTCGCCCTGCATGTATGACGACCAGGCCATGTAGTCGCCGAGGACGTCCTCGAGGTGGCTGCTGTAGCCCTGGATGTCCTGCGCTTTGTTCATCGCGACTTTCGAGATGCGCACGGTCATCGGGTGGTTCTCCGCGACGCGTCGGGCGTAGGCGTAGGTCTCGCGCTCCAGGTCTTCGGTGGCGAGGACGCGGTTGACGAAGCCGTAGTCGTGGGCCTCCTGCGCGGTGAGGAAGCGGCTTTCGAAGACGAGTTCCTTCGCGCGTTTCACTCCAAGGTCCCAGGGGACGGACATGTACTCGATGAAACCGGGGAGGAAGCGTGCGTCCCGCGCGGCGAAGACGAGGTCGAGGCAGCCGGCGAGCATCCAGCCGGCGTAGATGCAGTAGCCCTCGACCATGGCGATGGTGGGCTTGGGGAAGTTCCGCCAGCGCATGAGGAGGTCCAGGTTGTAGCGCTTGAACTGGTCGTAGCGGTCGAGGCCGTCGACGGCGCCGAGGGACTCGCGGTACGCGGTGCCTTCGGGTGTGCCGAGGTCGTGGCCGGAGGAGAAGTTGCCGCCGGAGCCTCGGACGATGAGGACGCGGACGTCCTTGTCGCGTCCGGCTTCGTCGAAGGCGAGGCCGACTTCGTCGAGGAGGCGAAGGCTCTGGGCGTTGCGGTACTGCGGGCGGTTGAGCCGGATCGTCGCGATCGGGCCGTCGACTTCATAGGTGATGTCCTCGTACGGCATGGTGAGCCTCCCCGAATCTGCGCGGTGCGCGGGCAGGGTACGCCACTGTGGTATCTGTGTGAGGGGCAGGCGAGTGAGCGTATTGTCTGTGCGCGGTGGGTTATGGAATGAGGGGTCAGCCATGACGTTTACCGAAGCGGTGCGGTCGGGGTTCAACAACTACGCGGTGTTCACGGGACGCACGCCGCGCCGCGCGTTCTGGTACTGGGTGCTGTTCACGGTCGCCGCGGGCGTGGTCGCCGGCACGCTGGACAACGTGGTGGGGACGTCGAGGGTGTTCCAGATCCTGCTCGACCTTGCGTTGCTGGTGCCGAACCTCGCGATCGGCGTGCGACGGCTGCACGACATCGGCAAGTCGTGGAAGTGGATCCTGCTGGTCCTGATCCCGGTGGTGGGGTGGCTCTACCTGGTCTACCTCTACATCCAGCCGAGCGGCGGGCCGAACGAGTATGGGACGCCGGCGTAACCGGAAGACAGAGAGCCGCCACGCAGTCGCGTGGCGGCTCTCTGATCGACGGCGCGGGGCGCGCTGCTACGCGAAGCGGACCATGTCCGCGGCGGCGTAGCGGGCGACGGTGTTGTCGATGGCGCCGGTGCGTTCGAGGGCGGTGACGGCCTCGTCGAGACGGGCGGCGGGGATGGCGATGGTCATCTCCGCGTTCGACATGCCCGTGCGGACGCGGCTCAGCTGGCAGCCGACGCTGGCGACGATCTCACCATGCTCCTTGGCTGCCGCGATGATGTGGCACTGCGGTTTGCCCTCGATGCGCAGCCCGGGGAAGGCGTCGGAGAGCACCATCAGCTGGCGGCCGGTGATGCGGAGGAGGACGACGTCGGGTGTCGTGGCCTCGGTGAGGGGGCCGTAGACGACGGCGGCGGGCTTCTGCGTCACGACCGGGATCATCGGGACCATGTCCATCGTGACCCAGCCGCTCTCGAGGAGCGCGGCGACGTCCCCGTTCGCGGCGACCTCGTTGATGGTCTTGAAGCCGTGGGTGACGGAGCCGACGGAGCAGTTGGCGTGGTCCTCGGCGACGGTGGAGAAGGTGCGGTCGGTGGACTTCATCCAGAAGACGCATCCGGCGGAGACGCGGCCGGTGCGGCCGTCGACCTCGTGCGGGGCGGGCATCGGGTCATCGAAGGCGGGGACGCCCCCCGGTGTCGCGGCGGCGAAGGTGATGGCGATGGGCGGGACCTGGAGGCCGAGGGCGGCCTGCAGGCGTGTGGAGAGGGCGGCGAAGTCAGACACAGCGGGTTCCTCCTTGGCATCGGATCTTGAAGCAAGATCATGATGGAAAATGGATGTCGATCAGTGTCGCACCCGCGTGTCACGGCGGGCAATCCTCACGAACCGGCCGCCTTCCTTACGGGGCCCGGCGACCGATTTCCAATCGGCGGCTATGCGCTCGCGTCCTGTGTCGCACCTCGCAGGGCGGGGATGCCGGTGGCGACGGCGAGGAGGATGGCGAGGCCCATGATCGGGGTGCCGGTCTGTTTCAACGGAGCGGACTCAGCGAGGAGGCCGACGATGAAGACGGCGAACCCGGCGTTCAGGCCGACGAAGACGAGGTGGTCAACCATCGCCGGGACGGGACGGCGAAAGCGCATGATGAGGGCCAGGATTCCGTTGGTCATAACGCCCACGAAGATCGAGTGGTCGAGGGCGAGCAAGGTGCTCAGAGGCGGATCGAGTTCCTTCGAGAAATACTTGCCGATCAGGTAGACGAGCAGGGCGATGTTGACGATGAGGTAGACCTGCGCCATGAAGCCGTGGCGGGCGGTGGTGGTGGCGGTGAACGAGGTTGCCATGAGGGCCGGCCGCATCCGCACGATCAGGATGACGAGGCCGATCACCTCAAACGGCAGGCTGAATGTGACGAGCGCGATGCTGTCGAAGAGAAACCCAGCGATCACGAACACACCGCCGAGCAGAGGCTAACCAACCTGGATCCAGCCGGCCAGCGTGGCCTTCCGCTCGACCGATTTGCCGTCGAGCGCCCATTCGATGAAGGCCATGCCCACCGGGACGAGGGAGCCCACAACCATGGCGGCGGGGTGGGCCTCTCCCATGCTCTCCGGGATCGATTCGTTTCCAGCGAGACGGAGGCCGAGCAGGACACCGAGGACGGCGCCGAGGACGGACATGAGGACGGAGCCGAGGATGGCGATGTGGGGGACGCTGAGGGTGCGCCCCTTGGCCTGACGCACGGTCCAGACGAAGGTGGCGAGGATGACGAGGCCGACGAGCGTCCCGAGGAGGGGACGCACGACGCTGGCCGTGGTGAGGAAGGCGAGGGAGTAGGCCGTGATCGTGAGCGGCGTGGCGTAGCCGAGGAGGCGTATGAGGCCGGCGTCCTTGCCGGGTGCGTCGCCGAGGGCGAAGAGCCAGAGCGCCGCGGCGATCACGCCCATGGTGATCCAGCCGAGCGTGCCGACGTGGACGTGGGTGAGCAGCGCCTTGTGGTTGAAGTCGACGAGATCGGTGCCGTTGAGGATGCCGATGACAACGGTGAACGTGAAGAGCGCGAGTGCAGCGCTCAACAGCAGTCGGACCTGGGCGGTGTGTGGACTGTTCATAGAACCCTCATCGTGAGCGTCGACGGCGGGCACCGTAGCAAGTGGCGCGACTATAGCGGACGGCGATCGTTACTCCACGGCGGAGTGGGGGTCGGGCCATGGTGCCCCCGAGGTCGCCATAGATTCGATGGATGCCGTGAGGGCGGGATGCGAGGGTAGTATGTGCGGTGCGGGGACAACGGCGATGGCCCGGGGGCCGGTTGCCGCGTGTCATTCAGGAGGTCGGATGAACGCTGAACTGATCCTGCTGCGGGTGCTGCATGTCCTGCCCGGTGTCCTCTGGGTTGGTGGCGCGCTGCTGATGGCGTGGGTGATCGAACCCGCGCTGAGGGCGGACGGCCCCGCCGTGCAGGGCCCGGCGATGCGTGCAGTCGGCAAGAAGTTGAGCATGGTGCTGACTGCTGCGGCCAGCGTCAGCATTTTGATGGGCCTGGCACTGGTGGTGCGGACGCCCGGGCGCGATGGCGCAGACCTCTTTGTGACCTCATGGGGGTGGTCGATCGGGCTGGGCACGGTCGCTGCCGTCGCCTCGGCCGGGATCGGCAGCATGGCCGGCGGCGTGCTGCGTCGGATGGACGCGGTTGCTGCTCAGATCAGCGGTGCACCGACACCGGCGCAGGCAGCGGAGATGGCCCGGCTGCAGGCGGGCCTCCGACGGAACAGCCGGATCGGTTCGATCCTGGGCGTACTCGCCGTCGTGTTGATGGTCAGCGCACGGTATGTCTAGCGCATGCTGATCGTCCGCGCGCGTCGCAGCGACGGAACGGTGGAACTCAACCTCTCGCTGGAGGCGGGGCTCGCGCTGGTCGCCGACCCGAAGGCGCTCGTGTGGTTCGACATCGACGAGCAGTCGCTACCAGAGATCGACACGGTCTCGGCCGGACTCTCGCTCAACCACCTGACGGTGGAGGACCTGAAGCACCGCGGGCAGCGCGGGAAACTCGAGCAGTTCGACGGCTACTCGGTGCTCGTGATGCACAGCGTGGGGTATGACCCGGTTGTCCCGAGGCTGGAAGAGCATGAACTCGATGCGGTGATCGGGCCGAACTGGATCCTGACCGGCCGCGATCCGCACCTGGTGGCGCTCCTGCCCGGGGAGGACCTCGAGGTGCGGTTGCCCTCGATGATAGCTTCGGACGCGGGGTACCTGCTGTACGCGATCGCCGACCGGGTGGTGGATTCGCTGTTCCCGGTGCTCGACCAGATGCTGGACGACGTGGACGACATCGAGGACCGGGTGATCCTCCACCCGGACAACGCGCTGCTGGAGCGGATCTTTGCGATGAAGCGGAACGGGGTCACGCTGCGGAAGCTCATCTCGCCGCACCTCGAGATCTTCACCCGCTTCACATCGCCGGCGTACGGGATCGTCAGCAGCGAGCACATGATCTACTTTCGCGACGTCCACGACCATCTGATCCGGTTGTTCGAGATCGTGGACTCGTATCGGGAACTGATGACGGGCGCGTTGGAGGTCCACCTCGCGACGGTGAACAACCAGTTGAGCGACGTGATGAAGCGGCTGACGGTGCTGACGGCGATGTTCCTGCCGCTGACCTTCATCACCGGCGCGTTCGGCATGAACATGGTGCAGTCACCGGTGTGGACGGACCCGGCGTTCTGGATCATCGGCTCGGGGATGGTCGCGATCTCCGTCGGGCAATGTGTGTACTTCCGGAACCGGGGTTGGGCGTAGGCAAGGCCCGCTGCCCCACGCTACTTCAATCGCTCCGCGCGGATGATGAGGCGCGTGCTGTACTCGTGGGTGTCCGGGTTGAACTTCCCGCTGCAGGTGTACAGCGTGATGGAGTCCACCTTCACGTTGCTGCTCCAGTGCTGGCCCCAGTCCGTCGTGTTCGCGTCCACCTCGCGTGACCAGACGAACGAGTATTTCAGCGTCTGGCCGTTGATGTCGATGTCGATGCGGTCTCCCGCCTTCAACTGGTCGAGGTTCCAGAACACGGCCGGTCCGGTGTAGTGCTGTCCGATGCTGGCGATGTCGCGGTTTAGGTCGGCGTGCGCTCCGAAAACCGCGTTCTTGCCGGTGCCCGGGTAGCCGCCCTGTCCGGGGAACGCGGAAAGGTCGTACCAGGCGACATCCACCGGGCCGTATGGTTCGGGCATCACGGTGCCCTTGACCGCCCACGCCCCGACTGGCGCGTTCACGCCGATCGACGGGATGCGCAGCCGCGCGAAGTCCGTCCCCTTGGGCTCTCCGTACTTCTTTGTCCATGCCGGGACGGAGTCCTGGACGCGAGGTGTGGCGGACGCACCGGCGACGGCGGGCACCGGGCTGTTCTTTGCGTTCGACCGGAGGGAGATGCCGTCTCCGCCGATCGTCCCGGTCGCGACCAGCACCGCGCTCACGAGGGCGCTGGCGCCGATCAGCGCGAGGACGGCCATCTGGATCTGTCGTGTCATTGCGGACTCCGGAACCAGTGATGAGACTGATCGGGTAAGCAATTCCATTTTATGCGCGGACTCGCCGCAGGGGACAGCGAGGGAGGGGACCTTTCTTAGACGCTCGAATCCTCCTCAGTGTTCCGCTCCCTGCGGTTCATGGCGTCCCTGCCGACGATCCGGACATGGTCGACATCTTCGTCGCGCTCGGGGCCTCCTTCGTGCTCGCCTTCGTGGTGGCCGGGCCGAAGGCGCGCCGTGTGCCGCCGGCACAGGCACCGACGAAGACGAGCAAGGGCGGGGACGAGAAGAAGTGAGGCCCGTCAGCGAGGCGGCAGCGGCATCCGCATTCCACGCCAGGTGAACCGGTCGATGACGCGTCCCGGCAGCAGCCGCATGGCGAGGGCGCGCACACGCGCGTCCCGTCCGACCAGATAGCGGGCCTTTGGCCGAGGCGAACGGACAGCGTGGGCGATCGCCTCCGCCACCCGCGCGGGTGGGATGCCGCGGCGGCCCGCCCGTTCGCCCGTGCGGCGGGCGGCCTCGATGTAGGGGGCGTAGCGGTCCTGGGCGTCTGACGGCATCTCGTTTGCGACGTCACCCGCGAGGGAGAGGCCCTTTCCCCAGATCGGGGTATCGATCGCCCCTGGCTCGATCAGGCTGACGTGGATCCCCCACGGCTTCAGCTCGAGCCTCAGCGAGTCGCCGAACGCCTCGAGCGCGCGCTTTGACGCGGCATAGGGGCCGAAGAAGGGGGGGTGCGTGCTTTCCGGCGATCGAGGTGACCGTGATGATCCGTCCACGTCCGCGCCGGATCAGCGGCAGGAACGCCTGTGTCACGGCGATGGTGCCGAACAGGTTGACCTCGAACTGCTGAAGCAGCCGCTCACGCGCGAGATGCTCCCACGCACCGACGACAGCGATCCCCGCGTTGTTCACCAGGGCGCCCAGGCCGGCTGTGCCCACCGCGACGTCGACCTGTCGGGCGGCCGACGTGATCGAGGCCTCGTCCGTCACATCGAGCAGTACGGGGGCGAGGAGTGTTCCACCCTGCCGGCGCAGCGCCTCGGAAGTGCAGATTTCCACGGCGCGGATGGTCCAGTTGACGGGCGAGGGGAAGGTGGCGCATCGCTCGACCGGGTTGCGCAGCCTGCGGCTGTGCGTCTCCTGCGGGGATTACCTGGCTTCCGGTTTTGAGTGGCTGCGTGAGGCGTACGGGCCCGGTGAGTCTGCCCCGGATCGGATGGCCGGGTAGCCGCGGGGCCGCTACTGGAACCGGGTAAGCCAGTGTCTCGCGCGGTCGATTGACTTCGGCTCCTCCCGATAAATCGAATGTCCGATCCCGGGGAAGATCTCCAGCTCGGAGTTGGGGATGCAGCGGGAGATGATGACTGAACCTCCGGGCGGCGTCTGCGGGTCGTCGCCACCGACGAGTATCAGTGCCGGTGCGGTGATCCGTTTGAGGTCCTCGTCCATGCGGTAAGCCGCGACCGCACGATTGGTCTCCGCCATCGCGCGGTTACCCTCCGCTTCGAACTCGGCCGCGCGCTTCAGCCATCCCGCGGCCAGCGCGCCGCCGACCCGGCTGGAGGTGGCGAAGAGCAGCAGCCCCTCGACGCGGTGCGGGAAGTCGATGGTGAACCGCTGGGCGATCGCGCCACCCATCGAGTGCCCCGCGACGATCGCGCTGCGGATGCCGAGGGCCTCCATGAGCGTATCGAGGTCACGTGCCCAGGTGGCCAGTGAGACCGGTCCCTCCTCGTGTCCGCTCTCGCCCATGCCGCGTACGTCATAGGTCAGGTGGCGGAACGCGGGGAATCCGGGTGTGGTGGTGGCCCAGGTTTCGAGTCGGGAGCCGATACCGTGAATCCAGACGATGGTGTGCTGGCCGTCCCCGGCCAGTTCGTAATGCTGGGAGATCCCATTCGCGGTGATGAAGGGCATCGGAGCCTCCTGGAGACGCCCGGCGAGGTCAGCGGCGGGCGGAGTATACGCACGGGCCGGGCGGGGGTGGGGCGAATCTGCGTGCTAGCATTCCGATGCTCAGGAGGCGGCCAGTGCCGGAGATCGACTCGCGCGAGTTCCGAAACTGGGGTGGCCATTTCGCCACCGGGGTCACAGTCCTGACAGTGCAGGTCGGCAACACTGTCCGCGGCATGACCGCGAATGCATTCTGTTCCCTCTCGCTCCACCCGCCGCTGATCCTCGTCTGCATTCAGCACGGCACTTCGATGCACCCGATGTTCGAGGTGACCGAGACGTTTGGCGTGAACATTCTGGCCGCTGACCAGCAGGCGTTCTCCGCCCTGTTCGCGGAGCACGGTGAGCATGCCGCGCCAATGGGGGGCGTGCCCTACCGCATCGGTTCGATCGGGGTGCCGATCCTGGACGGGGTCATGGGGTGGGCACAATGCCGCATTGAGGCGCGTTACGCCGGTGGCGATCACATGATCGTTGTCGGCCGGGTCGAAGAGATGGCGGTCGACCGCCCCGATGTCGATCCGCTGGTGTTCTACGCCGGCAGGTACCGCACCGTCGGTGAGCCCCTGTAGTCCTTGCGGCTCAGGGTGCTCGGCCGGGTGAGCACGGGACTTCCCCGATACGGGCGAGCCTCCATCGACCGATAGCCTGACTTCGCGGCGGGGTGACGTCGCGAGGAGTTCGTGTGGATGGTCTGACCCCGATCTCGACGGGCCCTTCGGGTGCCGGCGCACCAGCCGAGGGCGTGCGTCGCGCTCAGCCTGTGGCGCCCGCGTCGTTTGCGGCGGCCCTGGAGCGCCAGATCTCGAGCACGCGGTCGGAGATCGAAGGCGTGCGCGCGGAGATCGCGTCCCTGCGCGAGGGCGGGGCACGGGGGCTGGCGCTTTCGTCGCGCCCGTCGGTCGACACGCAGCGCCCGATGTCGATCGCGGATGTCGCGGCCCGGTTGAAGTCGGCCGCCACCGGGGACGGTGCAGACCCGTACGGCTGGCGGCAGATGGCCCGCAGCACCGGGGAGCAGGTGATCGGCGCGGGCTACGGCACGATCTTCGAGCGGCAGATCCAGCAGGAGTCTGGCTTCGCGCCGGATGTGGTCTTCGGGCTGCGGAAGTCTTCGGCCGGCGCGGAGGGCATCGCCCAGTTGATGCCGCAGTACTACCCGAACGTCGACCGCACTGACCCGCGCTCCTCGCTCCTCGCGGGGGCGCGGTCGATGGACCATTACCTCGGCGCGTGGGGTGGGGAAGTGCGGAAGGCGCTGGCCTCCTACAACGCCGGGTTGGGGAAGGTGCAGCAGCTGGTCGCGGCGCATGGCGAACGCTGGGAGTCGGCCCTGCCGCTGGAGACGCGGCAGTACCTGTCGGCCATCGTCGGCGACATGCGTCCCGTCTTCACGAAGTCGCCGAACAAGGCAGGGGTGTTCGGCGGGCACGGGCCGGTGGGCGTCCTGACGATGCCGGTGGACCGCACCGGCAGCAGCCCGGCGGGCGACGGGATTGACCTCTTTGCGCGGGAGGGGAGCCCCGTGCGCGCCACCGCGGACGGCACGGTCCGGGTCACCCACGGCGACGAGGGGGCGACGCTGACGATCGACCATGGCAATGGCTGGTCGAGCACGATGCGGGGCGTGGAGGGTGAGTTGCCGGCCGATGGTTAGTCGGTCCGCCGCGGACAGCCGGTCGGCATCGTGGACAGCGGGGCGCGGATCGCGCTCGGCCTCCAGTTGAACGGACGCCCGGTGGACCCGCTCCGCTATCTCGTCGGTTAGCGCGGGCGCCACCGCGGACGATTCCCGGTGTCAGTGCTGGATGCTACGATCACCTTTCCGTGGTGGGTGTGGCCTAGCGGTTAGGGCGTCAGGTTGTGGCCCTGAAGATCGGGGGTTCAAATCCCCTCACCCACCCCATGGAGACCTCAGCCCGCCGCGCCGCACCGGTAAAATGAATCCGGGAGCGGGCGCGGCGGTGCTACACTCGGGCGGATAAGCCCACCCTCCATCGAAGGACACAGACGTGCGGCGCGGACTCCTCGCCCTCCTCGCCGTGCTTGCGTTGACCCCGCTCGCGACATCCTGCCGGGACGGGAACGACAGCACCGACAGCGCGGTACCGCTGACCGAACGGTGGCTGCGCGTCGGAGAAGATCCCTCCGCGGACGTCCTGGTCTACGACGCGAAACTGCCGCCGAACCTTGTCGATCTCCTGAATCCGGGTGCGGCGTCAGGCGGGACAGAACAGGTCCAACTTCCTGTCCACCCTGCGGGCAAGTTGGTCGGTTCCTATGTCGTCCGCAAGCCGGACGGCGCGCACCTCGTATGGCTGATCTACGACGTTGCGGAGGCCCCGGTCGAAGTGGTGAAGAAGGTTCAGGAGCAACTGGACGCCCGACCGTGGCAGGTGGTGGGGGCGCAGGCTGATCCGTCCGGCACGTTGTTGCGGTTCCAGTCGTCGAGCGGAGGGGACCTCCAGGGGACGGCGATCGTGAACCAGCGTCCGGCGACCGCCACGTACCGCCTGGTCGTGGAGCGGGGCGGGAAGCAGACGACGTTGAGCGTGACGCGCGGGGCGACGGTCCCGGAGCTGGCGGCGTCGCTGGGGGACGACCTCACGGTCAAGCGGGTGGACGCGGGAGCCGCGAAGACGGCCGGGCTGAAGGAAGGCGACCGGATCGTGAAGGTCGGCGAGGTTGCCGCCAGCGATCGGAAGTCGCTTGCTGCTGCGCAACAGTCGCTCGCCGCTGAGAAGACGCCCAGCACGAGCGTCACCTATGTGGTCCAGATCGCGCCACCCTCCGAGGTCGACAAGCGCACGTTCACCGAACCCGCGTCGCTGGTCCTGCCGGGCAAGTTCCCCGTGAAGGGGTTCTTCGACGCGCTGATCGTGACCGAGTTCCAGTGGGTGCAGCAGGCAGGTGGTGCGGGGTTCTCCGCGTCCGCCATCTCGAAGGATGGCAGCACTGCCCTGGCCGGCCGTCTGAAGGACGCGCTGCAGAAGGACGGGTGGCAGGTGCTGCAGGACGTCCCGTCCGGCAGTTCCACACAGATGCAATTCCAGCACTCCGACGGGCGATCCGGCGTGGCCGAGGTCGGGCCGTTCGAGCCGGACTCCGCCTACACGCAGGTGGTCATGCAGGTTCAAACCGGCCAACCCCGGGGGAGATAGCGCCCCGGACTAGGGTGCCTCCCGATCACGAAGCGCAGCCGCCTGCGAAATCATCCCCGGTCCGTGTCACGGCGTTCGCCGTCGATTCGGTGCGGGAGGCTACCCATGTCGATCCAGATCAACACCAACGTCACCGCGCTGAATGCCCAGCGGAACCTCGCCAGCACGAACCACCGCCTCGGGAACCTCTTCGAGAAGCTTTCCAGCGGCATGCGCATCAACCGGGCCGCGGACGACGCCGCCGGCCTGGCGATCTCGGAGAAGATGCGCGCCCAGTTCCGCGGGATGCCGCAGGGCCAGCGCAATGCGCAGGACGGCATCTCCATGCTGCAAACGACGGAGGGTGGGCTGAACGAGGTCACCAACATCCTGCAGCGCATCCGTGAGCTGTGCGTCCAGGCGGGGAATAGCACGCTGGCGGTGGCCGACCGCCAGGCGATGGGCGAGGAGATCCTCGCGCTCGGTTCCGAGATCGACAACATCGGGAACCGCACGCGGTTCAACGGTCAGCAGCTCCTGACCGGCGCGTTGTCGGTCAGCATGGACGCGGCGAACTCCACGGCGGACACCGTCACGTATGCGAGCGGCGGCGCCACGACCTCGGTTTCGTCCATCGATGTCTCGACCGCGGATCCTGGTGAGACGTACACGCTGTCGGCGGCAGGCGCTGTCCTCACGTTGACGCATGACGATGGCGCCGGGTTCATCCGGAACGAGACGTTCACGGTGCAGGCGATGGGCGCCAGTGGGGCGCAGGCCGTGACCTTCGAGCAACTCGGCGTGACGCTCAACCTGTTCCACGACGCGAACGCCGCCAACCACACGGGCGCCAACATTGCGGACGCCCTGAACGGGGCGACGGTCGTGACCGGGCCCGGTGGCCCGCCCGCTTCCGGGTAGGCGCTGAAGCCACTGACAACATCTCGGTCCCGTTCTCGGACATGCGTCTGGCGGCGCTGGGCGACGCCAACAAGATGGGGACGCTGATCGTGGATAGTGACGTCGTGTCCACGACGGCGAAGGCCGACCTTCTGCTGCAGTCGGTGGACACGGCGATGACGCAGGTGTCCCTGTTCCGCGCGAAGCTCGGTGCGGCACAGAACCAGATGGAGTCGGCGGTAAACAGCCTGGCGGTCTCCGTGGAGAACCTCTCGGCGTCGGAATCGCGTATCCGGGATGCGGACTTCGCACAGGTTTCCAGCCAGCTGGTGGCGCAACAGATCATGCAACAGGCTGGCGTGGCGGTCCTCGCCCAGGCGAATACGGCGCCGCAGGCTGTGCTGGCGCTCCTCCGCAGCCAGTAACGCTGTGCTGTGCCCATTGGGGTCGAGGGGAGGCCGCTGATGCGGTGTGCCGGCCACGATCTTGGGGGAACCCCGACTGTGCGGTCGGTGCGCCCCGGCCGAGAATCCGGACGAGGATCCTCTGCCTGTCGCCGGACAGCGCGCTGGTCTTCGCGAGGACGGTGCGCTGATGACCGACCTGCGGATTGAACACGGGCAACCCGCGCTCGGCCCGGTGGCCATCACGCCGGACCAACGCCGACGTGACGGGGGTAATCCTCGTCAGGGGCGCCGGGATCAGGATGGGCACGCCGAGCCGGGGATCGTAGAGCTCGCGGTGGCGTTGCACGAGGAAGGGCGGAAGCACCTCGTCGCGCGGATCGTCACAGACGATTCGGGCGAGATGCGCGTGCGGATCGTGGACACGGAGAGAGGTGAGACGGTGGCCGTGCTGACTCCGGACGAACTGCGCGTGCTGGCGGCCGAGACCGGGTTGCCGGCCGGCCTGCTGCTGCAGGCGCGGTCGTAGGAGCCGTCCATGGTATTCGGCGGCGCCAGTGGCTCCAGCGGGCGGGGTGCGCGCGGTCACGGTTGCCGGGACGCCTGACGGGCTCGCCTTCTCCGCCGACGGCGCACGCCTCTATGTCGCCGACATGGCTGGCGGCCGTGTCACGGTGGTGGAGGTGGCCACCCAGCGGGTGCTGGCCGTGATGTCAGTGGGGCGCTCTGCCGGCAGCCTGATGGTCCTCACGCAAGCCCGCTGACGCGGGTCGTCCGGCATCGGTGTGCGACAATCGGCGTCCACTCGTTCCTCCCGTGGACGGAGCCGTCCGACGATGCCAGTCGAGGGTGCCTGTTCGTTCGTTGGCGGATTCCTGCGCCGCGCCTGCGGCCGTGACCCCGTCGGCGTCTGTGTCTACTGTGCGGAGCCGTTCTGCGCCGGGCACGGGACGTTGCATCCCGACTACTACGAGGTCTGCCAGCGGAAGGCCTGTGTCGCGAAATTCGCTGACGTCGCGGCACACCGCATGTGGCTCGAGGCCCACCTTCCGTCGAATGGGATGTCGATGTGCGCGGACGACGGCTGCGAGGAGCGGATGCAGCATGGATGCGAACGCTGCCGTCTTCGTTTCTGCGATGAGCATCTCGTTGACCGTCAGGTCACCGAGCGGCGTCTCGAGGGTGAGGTCCGGCTCGTGCAGATGATGTGTCACCATTGCGCCGCCCGCCGCACGCTCTGGGACTGAAGCCGCGCCGTCCGCGCTAGGGCAGCCGCGCCGTCGCCACGAGGGCTTCGCCCGGGGGTGTTGCACCCAGCATGCGCCCCGAGGGATCGATGACGAAGGCGCCCCCGGCACGGGAAGTCGATCCAGCGGCCACGACGGCAACGCCGTCTTCGATGGCGATGGCGCGTGCCGTGCCGCCCACGGGCGCAGCAGCGTCCCCGGCGCACCACACCGCCACGCTGGCACCGGCGGGTGCGGCGACGGCAAGTCCTTCCGCGCCGCACAGCAAGCCGACGGCGCCGTGTGCGGTGTGGACGACGGAGGGGGCCTGTCCTCCGGCACGGAACCCGGCGGCACGTTCATCCCGGTCGAGCACGGACTGCCGGTGCGTGGCGAGGACCTCGCCGCCTTCGACGGCGTATGTGGTCTTGTATGTGACGCCGTCGGCGCGTTCGGCCAGCCCGGCGAAGATCGTGGCGCCGGTTTCGGTGCTCAGTGTTTTGAGGAACGGGAGTGTCTCGGTCGCGGTGACGGCGCGCGGCTCGGTGCCGGCGAGGTCAGGCAACACGACGAGCCGTGCGCCCGAGGCGACTGCTGCATGCACGAGCGTGCGCAGGCGTTCGGTCGATTTGACGGCGGAGGGGAGCGGGTCGAAGGCGACCGCCGCCACCTGGCCACGCACTGGTTCGCGGGTCGCGGCAGTCGTGTCGCTCGCGGGCAGCATGGCGAAGTCGAGGGCTGGCCCGGGCGCGGCGTCGATGTCGATCTCGGCGGATACGATGCCGGGTCCGTCAGCGGGGGCGCGCACGCTCCACTGTCCTGCCGGGTCAATCACGCCTGCGCTTCCCGCGTAGCGCAGCAGGCCACCCTCGCTTCCCGATTTGCCTCCGGCGATCGCCCACGCGCCGAGCAGCGCGGCACGCGCCGCGAGGAGGGCGGACTCAAGGCTCGCCTCCGCGCCGGGGACGCGACCGGCGTCGCGCGGGGCGGCAGCGGCGATCAGCAGGTGGACGCCCGCGAGCCCGCGGGTCAGGTCACGGCGGGCGAGGTCGCGGCCGACGATGAGGCCGATGCGCAGGCCTCCGATCTCGGCAACGGCCGGGCCACGCCCGCGCGAGAACCAGCCCGAGGCCGTGCGCTCGCCGGCGTGCGCGAGTTCGCGACCGTCCGGCCCGAAGAGGACGAGCTCGTTGCGCAGGGCGCCGTCCGCGTCGCGTCGCACGAGCCCTGCCGCGATCGCGCAGCGGGTGCGGTGAGACCGCTCGGCGAGCGCACTGAGCCAGACATCCTCGGGCGGCAGCGCGAGTGCCGCGACCGCGTCGCGGGAGAGCAACGCCCACCCCGGGATCGCAGCCTCCGGCAACACGAGAAGCGCGTGTCCCTCGATCGACTGATCGACGCGGGCGAGCAGCGATTCCCATGCGCGAGCATGGTCGCCCGCCTCGAAGGTCCGGGGTTGCAGCGCGGCGACGCGGAGCGGGCGCGGCACGTCCGTCACTATCCCCGTCGCACGGGGTTGCGCAGGACGCCGACGCCGCCCACCTCGACCTCGCACACATCGCCGTCCACGATCGCGGCGGTCTGGCCGGGCGTGCCGGTGAAGATCAGGTCGCCCGGTTCGAGTGTGACGTAGCGGGAAATGTGGGCGATGCACTTACGGACGGAGTGGATGAGCAGGCTGGTGTCGGACTCCTGCTGGACGCGCCCGTTGATGCGGCCGGCGACAGTGATCGCCTCGGGCTTCAGGTCGGTCTCGATCCAGGGCCCGACGGCGGTGAATGTGTCGCTGGACTTTGCGCGGAGCCACTGGAGGTCGCTTTTCTGCCAGTCACGCTCGGAGACGTCGTTGCCGGCGGTGTAGCCGAAGACGTGCGCGTCCACTTCGGCCTCGCTGATCGCGTGTGCGCGCCGGCCGATGACGGCGACGACCTCAGCCTCCATATGGACGTTCGTGCTGTCCGGGGGGAGGACGATCGCCTCTCCCTGCGCGATGAGGGAGGACGGCGCCTTCAGGAATCCCTGGGGTTCGCCGGGTGCCGGGCGCTCTCCGGCGTGGCTCTTGTAGTTGATGCCGATCGCGACGACCTTCGTCGGAACACTCGGGACGAGCAACCGGACCTGGGCCAGCGGCACCGCGCGACCCATCTCGATGGGCCGGTCGAAGAGATCCCCTTCGAGGAGGTGGGCCGTCTCCCCCTCGATGCGTGCCGTGTAGATGCCACCTTCAAACTGCACTCGTGCGATCCGCATTCGTCGTGTCCCCCCTGTTACCGCTGCCGCCCGATGCTACCGCGCGATGCCATACGGCGGGCTACGGCGCGGTGACCTCGGAAGTGAGCGCCGCAATGGCGGCGGCCAGGATGCCGTCGCACATCGCGCGGACGATCAACAGGGAGGCGAGGTGTTCTTGTTCGCCGCCCTCCCATGGCGGGAGCAGCGGTCGCTCCCAGTATTCCGGATCAAGGGTCGCGGCAGATTCGAGCATCACCCGACGCGCGAGGTCGACCTCAGCGCGGACACTCGACCAGTCATCGGCGATTGCCGTGGCATTTGGTGTCGACGTGCGTCCGCCGTCCCCGGCATTGAGCGAAGCGAAGAACGCGGCGTGCGCCCGGTCGTGTGCGGCGTGCGCGAGCAGCAGCGCGTTGAGTGAGCCGGTGCTCTCGCCCAGGCTGGCGAATTCCGGGATCGCCAGCATCCGCAAGCCCGCGCGGGAGTCGCATGCTTCGATCGCCTCGACGAGTTGACGGCGGCCATCCTGCAGCGCGAGCCACGGGTCGACGCGTTCGAAGAATGCACGGTCGTCGATCTCGGTGTGTGTGTCGTCAGCCATGCAGTCGAGTCTACGCAGCGTGTGTCATGCGAGCAGTGTGTGTTTGCGAGTCGGGATCGAGACCCACGATCGTGCGAGCGATTCGATCGCGGTGCCGGATGATCGACATTGGTGAGGCGGGGAGACGGGGTAAGGGGGCGGGGGAAAAGTTGTCAACTTTTTTCCGGTTTTGACTCGAGAAAATATTGTCACTACGCACATTCGTGTTAGCATTTCGTTCGTCCGGGGCCTCGTGACGGTGAGGTGTAACTGATGGTCACTGCGAAAAAGCCCGCTGCCAAGAAGCCGGCAGCCAAGAAGCCGGCCGCGAAGAAGCCGGCTGCGAAGAAGCCGGCAGTCAAGAAGCCGGCCGCGAAGAAGACTGCGGTCAAGAAGACAGCGGCCCGAAAGCCGGCGGCCAAGAAGCCCGCCGTCAAGAAGGCCGCGGCGAAGAAGCCGGCGGTGCGCAAGCCCGCCGCGAAGAAGCCAGCCGCCAAGAAGGCGGCAGCGAAGAAGCCGGCGGTGCGCAAGCCCGCCGCGAAGAAGCCAGCCGCCAAAAAGGCGGCGGCGAAGAAGCCGGCGGCGCGCAAGCCCGCCGCCAAGAAGTAACAAGAACCACTCGAGCCCCCTGGACACGACACACCCCCGGCGACCGCCGGGGGTGTGTTCGTCTCATCCGCCTATCGGGCGGCCTGTCGGTGCTACGATCCCGCCGCCATTGAGGTGCCCGAGCGGCCACCTGGCAACCACCTGACGAGGTGCGCGTGCTCCAGCCGCTTCCGTACGACAACCTGCGTCTCTTCAACTCGCTCACCCGGCGAGTCGAGCGGTTCGTCCCGCGCGAGGACCGCACCGTCTCGATCTATGTGTGCGGCATCACCCCGTACGACGTCGGTCACCTGGGACACGCCCTGGTCTATGTTGCGTTCGACACGCTCCGTCGGTGGCTGGAGTTCAACGCGTACGAGGTGCGTCACGTCCAGAACATCACGGATGTAGATGACGACATGGTCCGGGTCTCGCGGCGGCTGGGGATGACCATCCGCGAACTGACCGACCGGAACCAGCAGATCTACCTCGACGAGATGAGCGCGCTGGACGTCCTCCAGCCGGACGCCTACCCGCGCGTCTCCGAGACGATCCCCGAGATCATCGAGACGGTGCAGCGGTTGATCGACAAGGGCTTCGCGTACGAGCGCGACGGCTACGTCTTCTTCGACGTCACACGGACCCCCCACTTCGGGGTGCTCGCGGGCCTGAGCGGACAGGCGTTGCTCGACTTCAAGAGCGACTCGATGCCGGAAGAGCCGCAGCATCTGAAGCGGAACCCGCTCGACTTCCTGGTCTGGCAGCCGTGTCCGGACGAGGGCGCGACCTTCGCCTCGCCGTGGGGCGCGGGCCGGCCCGGTTGGCACATCGAGTGTTCGGCGATGGCGTGTCGCCATCTTGGCGAGCAGATCGACATCCACGGTGGAGGCAAGGACCTCCGCTATCCACACCACGACTCCGAGATCGTCC
Organism: Chloroflexota bacterium; assembly: GCA_016875635.1. GTDB lineage: Bacteria > Chloroflexota > Dehalococcoidia > UBA2979 > UBA2979 > SURF-43. Next base: position 72,766 of record VGPD01000003.1, on the reverse strand, counting down.
AGTCGGAGGCGGCGAGCGGGCGGGCGCCGTACGCGGCATTCTGGTTGCACAACGGCACGATGGGCCTCGACGGGCAGAAGATGTCGAAGTCGCTGGGCAACCTGGTGAAGGTGAGCGACCTGCTGGGCGAGGGGCACACGGGCAACGGTATCCGGCTCTCGCTGCTGGCGGTGCGCTGGCGCGACGACCGCGACTTTGATCGTGGCGTGCTGGCGCGCAGCGAGGAGACGGCGCGGCTGCTGGAGCGTGCGGCGGTCGCTCCCGGAGGGCCTCCCGACCGGCTGCGGGTGCAGCCGTACCGCAACGCGTTCCAGGCCGCGATGGACGACGACCTCGATACCTCGAAGGCGATTGAGGTCGTCAGTGACCTCGCCCGGGCGCTGCTGGAGGGCCGCGTCGCCGGGGAGACCGGGACGCCGACGTTGATCGAGCTCGCCGGGGTGCTCGGAGTGCGACTGCGCGCCGAGTGAGGCGGAGTAGTGTGCGCGGTGGCCGGGCCGTAGCCTATACGCATGACTCGTGACGCACGACTCGCGCGGCTCTCGCGCGACCACCACCACGCGCTGACACTGGCGCTGCGCATCCAGCGTGAACTCGCGACGGCGGAGCCGCGGGAGGCTTCGGCGCTCGTCCGCGATGTGCTGCGCTACTGGGACGAGGCGATGACGCCACACCTGATCGTCGAGGCGCGGGCGCTGTTGCCGTTGCTCGCGGCGAAACAGGAGGGCGGCCTCGCGCTCGCGGGGCGGGCGCAGCGGGAGCACCGAGAGCTCACCGACCTGGCGGCCGAGGTGCGCGGATCGAATGTCGCGACGCGGGCGGGGATCTTGGTGCGGTTCGGCGCGGCGCTTTCGGCGCACATCCGCTGGGAAGAGCGCGAGCTGATGGAATGGGCGCAGGCGCACCTCGCCCCGGTCGACCTCGATGTGGTCGCGCGTGCCGTGGCGGATTCGCTGCCGGCGCAGGCCGTGCCGTGCCCGGTACCGCATCTGGCGTAGGCCTTCCCTCGCCCGACCTTGTTCCTTGTGCGGCTCAGGGTGGTGCGTGAGTCGGGCTGCGTCGGCTGCCTCAGCCTGGCGTGACCGGTCATGCCCGCACTTCGGACGAACGTCCCTGCCCATGGCGGTCGAATAGCCCTGTCACCCCCGTGCCCCGCGCCAGCACTCTGAGGTAGATCCACGGCAGATCCGCCAGTCTCGCGGAAGGACCTGAGCGATGGAACGACTGGAGTTGAAGAAGGAATGGGCCCCGCTGTACACGGCGCGCAAGAAGCCTGACCTGATCGAAGTGCCGCCGCGTCGTGCCCTCACGATCGCCGAGACCCGACCGCCGGGGGCGGAGACGATGGGGCCCATTTTCGCGACGCTCTACTCCGTGGCGTACACGCTGAAATTCCAGATCCGAGCGGAGCAGTCGCTCGACTACCCGGTGCTGCCGCCTGAGGCCGTGTTCCGGATCGCCGATTTCAAGGGGACAGAAGACTGGAGATGGACGGCCTCGATCGCGGTCCCGGACGCCGTGGACACGGCTGCTCTGCGTCGGGCGATCCGTGCCGCGCGGGAGAAGCATCCCGAGACGCCGCTACTGGACCGGGTGAAGCTGGCGGCGCTGCCGTCCGGGGCGCAGGCCCGGATCATGCATATTGGCGCGTTCGACCAGGGGCAGCCGACGATCGACGGACTGATGGCATTCATCCGGGAGGCGGGCTACCGGCCGGGCAGCCGTCACATCGAGGTCTACCTGAGCGATCCGGCCCGCGTGCCGCCGGAGCGGACGCGGACGGTGATCCGCATGGCCGTGATCGCACGCTGAATAAACAAAGCGCTGCGGTCAGCGCGCGGCCTTTGTTCCTTCGGTGCTGACTTCGTGGACGAGGTCCATCAGGCGGCCGAGTGAGGTCATGCGCTCCTCGAAGGTGTCGCCGTGGAGGCCGGGGCGGAAGGTGGTGACGCCGGCGTCGCGGTAGTCGCGGAGGCGCTGCTTCACCATGGCTTCGTCGCCGATGAGGTTCGTGCCGATGATGAGTTCCAGCGGGACGCGGGCGCGGGCTTCGTCGCGTTTGCCGGAGAGCCAGAGACGCTGAACCTCTTTCGCCTCATCGGCGTAGCCCTGTCGCGAGTAGGCGTTGTTGTAGAAGTTGTGTTGCTTCGAACCCATGGCGCCGAGGGAGAAGGCGAGGCCGGGGCGCAGCGTCTCGGCGGCTTTCTCGACGTCGCTGGTGAACCAGACGGTGCCACCGACGGCGATGTCGATCCTGGAGAAGTCGCGGCCGGCTTTGCGCGCGCCCTCGCGGATCGGGTCGATGAACTGGGCGGCGTGCTCCGGCAGGAATGAGGTGCCCAGCCAGCCGTCGGCGAGTTCGCCGGTGAGTTCGAGGTTCTTCGGTCCCAGCGAGGCGATGTAGATCGGGAGATGGGGCGTCGCGGGCGCGCCGGAACGGAGTGCCTTGCCCTCGCCGGATCCGCCGTGCTGTTGGTCGAGGGGGAGGTGGTAGAACTCGCCGTCGTAGGAGACGGTCTCGCCGTTGAAGACTCGACGGCAGATTTCGATGACCTCGCGCGTGTGCTGGATCGGCTTGCGGAACGGGATGCCGTGCCAGCCCTCGATGACCTGAGGGCCGCTGGTGCCGACGCCGAGCATGAAGCGTCCGCCGGACATGGAGTCGAGGGTCATCGCGGTCATCGCGACGAGAGCGGGGGAGCGGGTGCCGACCTGGAGGATGCCTGTGCCGAACTTGAGTGTGGTGGTTTTGGCGATGAGGTAGGCGAGCGGCGTGGCGCCGTCGTGCGCCCATGCCTCGGCGCTCCAGAGGGAGTCGACGCCGAGCCGTTCCGATTCGAGGGCGAAGGCGGTGACCTCGGGCCAGTTCTCGATGGCGTAGCGGTGCAGGCCGACGGCGACCTTCATGGCGTCCCCCTGGGGTGCGCGGGACAGCGTAGCGCAGGCGGGCGCGCGGCGACGGCGCGATTGCGTACGTCATCGATGTGGGTGTCTGGTCGGTCCACGGTCGCATCGTGACGAGCGCTCCACGCCGTGCGGCCATTTCGATGTGGCGCATGCGCACGGATACAGGACGGCCCGCCGACCTTGAGGGTGGGCGGGCCGTCGGTGGCTCACGGCGAAGGGTTATCTGCCCTGGTCGCGCTCCTTCGCGCGCTGGAGGGCGCGGACGAGCATGCCTTTTTCGGGGACCGGCTTCCAGCCGGCCATGGTGTTGAAGTAACGGACGCCGGCGGTCCGCTCGTCTGGTTCGCGTTCCATGTACTCAACGTCGAAGCCGTCGATGCGGATCGTCGGGGAACCGAGGCACTTGGCCGGGAGGGCCTCTTCGTCGTTGCGGATGATGGTCTCCGTGACCGTCTGGTCGGGGAGGCCGGCTTCCGCGAGGGCCTCGCGGAGCAGTTTGCGAATGTCGTCGTGGTACTTCTTGCCGAGTTCGGTGAGCACCATCGTGACTTCCATCGAGCGTCCCTCCTCGGGTGCCGGCCTGCACGCGGGCCAGAGCGCTGGGTGGCGCGGGGGTGCGCCGGCCGTTCACTGGGTCGGGGGGACGGCCTCCCCGCCGCCCGCATCCTCGCGCACCGGCGTGGTCTGCGCCAGTCGATAGCGGAAATCACAATAGTTGTAGCCCTGCATGATGGTCTGCGTGCGGTCGAGGTGGAGCGCCGGGGAGTAGCCCTCGGAGAGGGCGAAGTCGCGGCTGCAGGAGAGCAGGAATCCGAGATCGGTCGCGCCCATGCGGCGGTACATCTCCGCGAAGCGGCAGCCGACCACGTTGAAGTCGAGCCGCTCGCCGTCCTGCCGGAGCGTCTCGATCGCGAGGTCGCCACCGGCGCCGCCCCACGAGTCTTTGACGTGGGCGAATCCGGGGAGGTCGGCGCGACCGAGGGCATCCGCCACGTCGCGGCCCTGTTGCCGCGCGATCGCCTCGATCGTCTCGCGGGCGATGGCGTGGGCCCGTTCGACTCCGAGTTCGGATTCGAGGCGGCGGATGAGGGGGACGAGCACCTCCGCTTCAATGCCGCGCTGCTGGAGGAGGGAGATCGGGCGCGCAGCGGTGAGGGTGTCGCCGCGAGTGGCGCGCCAGGCATCGATCACCTCGTGGTCGTGTTCGAAGGCGAGCGGCGGGAGCGCCGTGGCGTCGAAGAAGGCGACTTCAATGGCCTCGTCGCCGGCGACTGGTTCGCCGGAGGCGAGCGTGCCGGCATAGGCGACGAAGACGACCGGGTCGTCCGCCGCGCTCCACACTCCGAGCAGGCGGTCGATGTGGACATCGATGCCGGCTTCTTCGCGTGTCTCGCGTTTTCCGGCGTCGGTGAGGACCTCGCCGGCGTCGACGAACCCGGAGGGGAATGCCCAGTGCCCGAGCGCGGGTTCGTGGTTGCGACGGACGAGCAGGATGCGGCCGTCCCGTTCGGCGACGACGCCGACCGCGACCTTCGGGTCCGGATACCAGGCGTAGCCGCAGCCCTCGGTCGTGCAGCGTGCGCCGGCAGCCGGCGATGCGAACGCGGCGCCGCAACGCGGGCAATGGCGAGCGGGGGTGGGCAACGGCAGCGGCATCGGGAGACCTCGGCGGGCGCGACGGGCGTCGAGCCTAGATGAACATGATGACGCGGCGAAACTGCTCGTGATAGCGGCCGTCCGCGTCACGCCAGTATTCGCGCATGCGGTCGAGCAGGTCGGGGGGGAACTGCGAGGTGTGGGCGCGCATCGCAGCGAGCTTGGTCTCGATGACCTCGGTGATTTCGACGGAGAAGTTCGATTCGTTTCCGCCGAAGATGTAGAGCTCGCGCACCTTGTGCGGCTGGAGCCCGCTGGCGACCTGTTCGGGGAAGTTCAGCCGGTCGCGCGCGGCGGGGTAGACGGCGTCGACCACCGCGAGCCCGGTCGCGCGGTGGTCGGAGTGGTTGACGAAGGCGTTGCTGATGATCACCGCTTCGGGGTCGTGGGTGTAGACCGCGTAGGGGCGGAATTCGCGGATCTCACGGACGATCTCGCCGATCAGGGTGTGCGACCAGACCAATTCGCCGTCGGTATGTCCGAGGAACCGCACGTCCTTCACGCCGAGGATCGCGGCGGCCGTGCGCTGTTCCTGCGCGCGCATCGCGATCAGTTCGGGCTGGGCGATCACCGGGTCGTCGGAGCCCTTTGAGCCGTCGGTCACCACGATGTAGCGGACCTCCCAGCCGGCGCGTGCGAGGAGGGCGGCGGCGCCGGCGGCGCCGAAGTCGGCATCGTCCGGGTGGGCGGCGACCACCAGTGCGCGGCGGAACTCGCCCGCCGCCTCATCCGGCTCCCCCGGCCGTTCCCGCCCGTACAGGTCCTCGAGTCCCGCTGGCATCTGGCCTCCAACTGCCTGCGCGCCCGTGACGCCCTCGGATCCTAGCCCGGTGGCCCGGGCGGACGGGGATCCGAAGCCCGCCCCCCGCGTGTCGACAAATGGTTGACGAATTGACAGAACGGTATTAGCGTTCGTTCCGAACAGAACATCTGTGCCGCACATCTGTCTCTGCCCCGGAACCTCGCAGTGCGACTTCCGGGTGTCGGTTTCAGGACAGCGGAAAGCGGCTGTTCCGGTCGCGCTGCCCAGGACGCGGTCGGTGTAGCGGGGGTAGGAGTGCGGTGCCGGCCATCAAGCCGGCGTCCGCCTCGGGAGAGGACGCGCCATGTCGGACGGCCTGTCAGAGAAGCAGCAGGATATCCTCCGCTTTCTGGAGCGGTTCATCACGGATCATGATTATCCGCCCAGTATCCGCGACATCCAGCAGGGGTGCGGCATCTCCTCGACCAGCGTTGTGGATTACAACCTCAAGCGGCTGGAGGAGAAGGGACTGATCCGGCGCGACCGGGAGGTCTCACGCGCGATCGAACTGCTGAATGGGCAGGGCGAGCGTCGCCGGCGCACCGTTCAGGTGCCGCTGCTCGGCCCGATCGCCGCCGGCATCCCGATCCCCACGCACCCGGACAACGTCGCGCCGCTGGACATCATCGAACTGACAGACGAGCAGGTGCGCGGCAAGGCGAACCTGTACGCGTTGCGTGTCCAGGGCACCTCGATGATCGACGCGCTGATCAACGATGGCGACATCGTGGTCCTGGAACCGCGCCAGACGGCGGACCCGGGCGAGGTCGTCGCGGCTTGGATCGTGGATCGTGGCGAGACCACGCTGAAGAAGTACTACCCCGAGGGCCGGAAGGTCCGGCTGCAGCCGATGAACGCGACGATGTCGCCGATCATGGAGGACGCCTCCAACGTGCAGGTGCAGGGGCGGCTCGTCGCCACGATCCGTTCGTTCTAGTCTGACATCCACAGCCAGACGCAGACATGCGGCGCCGACAGCGCCGCATGTCTGCGTCCAGCCTGCGGCGAAGCGGTCATCCGACCGGCGGAGTACCGTATTCGCGCGGGCGGCGCGCAGGCGTACCCGGTACTGACGCAGGACGGCACCAGACGACAGCGGGCGGGCGAGATGACCGAGGCGACATCGGGCGCTGGTGAATCCGCGGTGGCGGGCACGTCACGCACCCCCATCCTCTCTGTGCGCGATCTCCAGGCCGCGTACCGCGGCCCTGAGGGGATGATCCCGGCGGTGCGCGGGGTCTCGCTCGACCTCTATCCCGGCGAGGTGCTGGCGCTGGTCGGTGAGTCAGCCGCGGGGAAATCCTCGGTGGCGCTGGCGACGCTCGGACTGCTGCCGTCCACCGCGGAGGTGAGCGGCTCGATCCTGTATCAGGGGGAATCGCTGCTCGACCTTAAGGGAGACGATCGCCGGCGGGTGCGCGGCGGCGAGATCGCGATGATCTTCCAGGACGCGATGGCGGGGCTGACGCCGACGTTGCGCGTGGGGGAGCAGGTGGCGGAGATCTTCCTCGCGCACGAGCGGCTGGACCCGAAGGCGGCGCGCGCGGCGGCGATCGTGGCGTTGCGACCGCTGTTGCCGGACGCGGAGCGGATCGTGGACGCGTATCCGTTCCAGTTGTCCGGCGGTATGGCTCAGCGGGTAATGGTCGCGATGGCGACGGCGCTGGGTCCGAAGATCGTGATCGCGGACGAGCCGACGGCGAACCTCGACCCGGCGGTGCGGCTGGAGACGCTGAACTGGCTGGAGGACATGCGCAACCGGGGGACGGCGGTGATGCTGATCACGCACGACTTCGGCGTGGTCGCGCGGTTGGCCGACCGGGTGATGGTGATGTACGGCGGGGTGGTGGCCGAAGAGGGGGATGTGTTCACGATCTTCCGTCGTCCTCGGCACCCGTACACATACGGGCTGTTGAGCAGTCTGCCCGGTGTGATGTCGGGGGCGCGTCTGACGCCGATGCGGGGGAATCCGCCGGACCTGGCGTCGCTGGGCGAGGAGTGCGCGTTCCTGGAGCGGTGTCCGAAGGCGGTGTCGCAGTGCCGCCTGGATCCGTCGCCGCCCCTGGTTGATGCAGGGCCGCTGCCGGGGAGCGATGAGCCGCCGGCACCGGGGCATCGGGTAGCGTGCTTCAACCCGATGGCGATCGACCTCCGCGAGGGGCGCGACCGGTAGCGCCGGCGGCGCCGCCTGGCGCCGGCTTCCCGAGTATCGATCAACGATGTGGGCACTCGTACCGCCTTCGCTGCGCGAAGGTCGGCCCATCCCCCTGCCCCCTTCCCTCGGGGAAGGGGGTTGGAGAAGAAGAGGATCACCCCACTCCCCGCCCCCCTCCCCCTCGAGGGGCGAGGGGGAGGGAGATCAGATCTGGCGGGTCAGGGTTTGATCTCTCGTTGTTGTTGGGCGCGGTATCGACGTGGTGCCTCGACGTGCTGTAGATGCGTACCGCTGTCGTATTGCGACGGGCGCATCGCCCCGCTCGTCCCTGGCGAGGTGATTGAAGGAGGCTGGTGTGCGCGCGGTTAGCGGCGGGCGGTGCGGGTGGGGGCGGCGATGCTGGCGAGGTGGACGACGAGGAGCTCGAGGGCGAGGACGTCGGTGCGTTTGCCGGTCTTGACCTCGGTGTCGGCGGCCTCGACGGCGCGGAGGGCGGCCTCGGCGGCGGGGCGCGAGGTGGCGCGGGCTTGAAGCAGCAGCTTGGTGAGCGGGAAGCCGCGCGCGCCGGTCGCCTCGCCGATCGCCTGCTCGCTGGCGCGGGCCTCGATCAGCTCGGTCGCGCGGACGAGGTTGCGGACCTGACGCGCGACGCGGTTCATCACGGCGATCGGGGTCTCCGAAGTCTCTTCCAGCACGCGGCGGAGCATGACGAGCGCCTGCGCGGCGCGTCCCTCGATGACCGCGTCCACGAGTTCGAACATGCTCTCCTCGCGCGCGAGCGGGGTCATGGTCTCGACGTCGCGTGCCGTGATTGGCCGGCCGCCGGTATAGGCGGCGAGTTTGTCGAGCTCGGTCGCGATCAGCCGCAGGTTCGTGCCGGCGAGGTCGGCGAGGAGGGCGACGCCGGCGCGCTCGATCGCGACCCCGCGTTCGCGCGCGCGGCGTTCCGTCCACGCCTCGACCTCGCTGGTGCCGCCGTCGCGTCCACGCCACGGCTTGAGCGCGGCGCAGTGGGTGATCGTCACGTTGGGCATCCGCTTGAGCGCGGTCACCAGCGCGTGCGTGCCGACGACCTCGCGGTCGCCCGGTTTCGGCGGCGGTTCGAGGAGGACGATGTGGTTGCTGTCCGGCATCTGCGGGACGAAGTCGAGCAGCGGCTGCCAGGTGTCGGCCGCCCCTCGACGTCCGCCGAGCGAGGTCACGAGGCCCTCCACGACGACGAGGCGGGCGGGCGCGAGGAAGGGGAGCGCGGCGGCGTGCTGGAGCAGCGTGGAGGGCGTGAGTCCGCGGGCGGCCAGCACGGTGGTGTTCGCGGCGAGCGAGCCATCCCTGTCCAGCGCTCGCTTCAACGCGGCGAGCGCCTCGGACGCGGTGAATTCGTCGTCGCCGTAGATGATGTGCAGCGGCACCAGCGTCTCCCCGTGCGCGCGGCGACATCGATGTCGCGCGCTAGTCGATCTCCAGCTGCCAGCCGAACCAGGCGGCGACCGTCACGAGCAGGAAGATCGCGACGCCGGGCCAGAGGAGCGTGGTGATGAACCCCGCGTCCACCGACGCTGTCTGATAGCCCGCCCAGCCGGCCGCGAGGATGGCCCCGGGGAGAGGGAGCCAGCGCGGGAACCGAGGGTCGGCGCCGTCCACCAGTGCGCCACGCAGCAATTCGCGTGGCGTGACCGGCGTCTCGCGCTCTCCCTCGTCTCCGTCTTCGTGTTCAGCCATCGGGATGAGCGTACGCGCCTCGCATGCAGGGCGTCGAGACGGTGGCCAGGGGGGCGGCTAGGGAACAGGGTACGCCTCGGTGGCGGCGGAGGCATGGTCGCCGGCGCGCCACCAGACAGCGAACACGAGCAGTGCCGCGACGGCGAGGCCGGTGGCGGTCATGACGAGGCCGGTGTCCAGCCCGCGACGGTCGATGGCAAAGCCGCATAGCGGGAGGAGTGCGACCGAGGTGAGGTGCACGAGGACGGATGAGACGGAGAGAGCAGTCGCGCGGACATTGTCCTCGACACGCCGGGCGATGTAGTCGGAGACGTAGGGCCAGAGCACGTTCCAGCCGAGTGAGGGGAGGATGAAGATCGGGTAGAGCCAGATCAGGCCGGTGGCGCCGCCGAGCAGGGCGAGCGCGCTGATGAGGGGCATGGTCAGGAAGATCGCGATGAGCCCGATGCGCCGCCCGAGGCGGTCGGCGATGGCGGCGCTCAGGGCGGAGAACGCGAGTTGGGAGGCGACGAACAGTCCGAGCGACCAGACCGGCACGCCATAGGAGAGCGCGACGGGCTGCTGGGTGATCCCCATGGTGTGGATCGTAGCGGTGGTCAGCGCCATGAGGAGCGCGGCGGTGAGCAGCGTGCGCCGGCCGATGACCTGGCGCGCCGCATGGATGCCGATGCGGGTGAAGGAGTGCCGCGCACCCTCGCGTGGCGGGTCGACGAGCCCGAAGGCGAGGGCGAACCCGGCGATGGAGAGCAGCGCGGACGCGAGGAACGGCACCTCCAGCGGGACCCAGCGCACCATGAGGGAGCCCGCCAGAGTGTAGAGGGCCATGGATGCGCCGCCGACGACCAGCTCGCGTGCCTGCCAGCGTGTGAACTCCTCGTCGCGGTCGAGGGCCTTCAGCGTGTCGAAGAGGATTGCGCTGTCAGCGCCGGAGAAGAACGCGTCCGCGAGCGAGAACATCGCGTAGGAGGCGAGCAGGATCGGGATCGTGTGGCCGAGGCCGAAGGTCGCCATCGCGCCGACCGCGACGGCGGAGCCGAGGATGACGCTGAGGCGGCGCCCCCAGCGGTCGGCCATCATCCCGGTGGGGACCTCGCCGGCGATGACCACCGCGGAGTAGACGGCCTGGAAGAGCAGGACCTCGCCCAGCGTCAGGCCGCGCTCGCGGGTGAGGTAGACGACCCAGATCGCCTCGCCGAGCCAGACCCAGCGCGTGGCCCACCACCAGGGGAGCATGCGCAGGTTGCGCTCGAGCGCGTGGCGCTTCGATGCGTCGAGGGGGAGCGCGGTGCCGGGGCCGGTCATGAGCTAAGGGAACAGGTCCAACGCCTGCTCGCGCACGATCTCCTGCGCGGAGCCCTCGCCCGGCTGGTACGGGAAGCCGCGGACGATGGCGACGGGGACGGCGTCGAGTTTGCCCATCACCATCTCCGCGGCGCCGGTGATCTCGTCGGCGTCGCAGATCATCGTGACGCGGAGGACGTGGCCGTCGAGGTCGGTCTTGCCGACGTAGTCGCGCATCGCGAGCATGCCGGCGACGCCGATCGCGATGTTGGTCTGGCCGAGGCGCCACGGGCGACCGAAGGTGTCTGACATCACGACGGCGACCTCGATGCCGGCGCGGGCGCGGATGGCGTCGCGGATGCGACGGCAGGAGGCGTCGGGGTCGACGGGCAGGAGGCAGACGAGGCCCTCGCCGCCGACGTTGGAGGCGTCCACGCCAGCGTTGGCGCACTTGAACCCGTGATGCGTCTCGGTGATGAAGACGGGGCCGACCTGGCGGATGACGCGCTTGGACTCGCGCAGGACGGCCTCGACGACGCGCGGGTCCTTCTCCCAGCGGGTGGCGAAGCCGAGGGCGAATGGGCTGGGCTCGAAGGTGTCGAGGGGGACCACCCGTCCCTCGGCCTTCGAGACGATCCGCTGCGTGACGACGACGACGTCACCCGCAGCGAGTGGTGTGCCCTGGGCGGCGGCGGCGTCGATGATCTGGGCGGCGAGATCATCGCCTGCCTGCACCATCGGCATGCCGGTGACGCCGATCACGCGGAACTCTGGGACCGCCATGCTGGACTCCTGCCTGCGCGAAGCTGCGTGCTCCGGATTAATGCGCGTCGAGGCCGACGACGCGGAGCCCGGTGTGTGCCTTGTAGCGGCCGTTGATCCCGATGAGCAGGATCGTGATCTGCTCGACGAAGCGGGAGAAGCGTAGCGGCCCGGCATCGATGCCGCGCACGCCGGCGATCTCGCCGGCGAGGGCGATCACGGCCTGCTTCGCCTCGGCGTCCGCGCCGGTGACGAAGACGTCCGCGCCGGCGCTGGCGTCCGGATCGAGCAGCACCTCGGCGGCGAGGTTGTGGAACGCGCCGACGACGCGCGATCCGCCGAGGATCGCGGCGGCCTCCTCCGTCGCGGAGCCGTCCGGGACATCGACCGGGCGGGGGCCGCGGTTGAAGACGACGGGCACGACGGCATCGATGACGATCTTGCCGGCGAGGGCGTCGCGCAGGCCCTCAAGAGTGGCGCGGTGCGCGGCGTATGGCACGACGACCACAACGAGGTCGGCCCCGGAGACCGCGGTGGCGTTATCCGCGCCGCTGACCGCGGCATGGGGACGGCTGCCGAGGCCGGCGAGCACCTCGGCGGCGCCCGCCTCGCCGCGCGTCGCGTCTCGGCTGCCGATGACGACGCGATGGCCGGCGAGCGCAAAGCGCGTGGCGAGGCCGCGGCCTTCCGGCCCGGTGCCGCCCACGAGGGCGATGGTGTGGGGCATGCCGCCTCCGTCTCGCGCCGCCTTCGGGAGGCGCACCTATCATCCATACGTCGCGGATCGTAGCGCGCGACGCACGGAAGGCCCCTGTGACCCTAAGCCCCATCCCCGCGGTCGCCGTGCGTGGCGTGACCCATCGCTACGCGGGGGCGGATGGTCGCACGCTGCTGGCGCTCGACGGGGTCGACCTCGAAGTGGGGGCGGGGGAGTTCGTCTCGGTCGTGGGGCCGTCCGGCTGCGGGAAAAGCACGCTGCTGCGGCTGGTCGCGGGGCTGCTGCCGTCACAAGGCGGTGAGGTCAGCGTCCTCGGCGGCACGCCGGGGGAGGCGCAGCGCGCGCACGCCCTCGGACTCGTCGCGCAGGAGCCGGGGCTGTTGCCGTGGCGTGACGTCGAGGCGAACGTGCGGCTGCCGCTCGATGTCGTGCGCGCCGGCGATCCGGAACGGGTGCGGGCGCTGCTCGACCAGGTCGGGATCGCGGAGTTCGCGCGGTACCGTCCGGCCACGCTCTCCGGAGGGATGCGTCAGCGGGTGGCGCTCGCGCGGGCGCTGGTGCACCGTCCGCGGCTGCTGCTGATGGACGAGCCGTTCGGCGCGCTGGATGAACTGTCGCGCGAGGCGATGCGGCTGGAATTACTATGGATCTGGGAGCACGAGCGGATCGCGGTGCTGTTCGTCACCCACGCGGTGGCGGAGGCGGTGTTGCTCTCGGACCGGGTGGTCGTGATGAGCGGCCGCCCCGGCCGCGTCCGCGCGGTCATCGATGTGCCGTTGCCGCGGCCGCGCAGCGAGGCGCAGGAGTCGACGCCGGCGTTCGCGGCGACCGCCGCTGCGGTACGCGCCGCGTTGCGGTCGGGCGATGCGGGGGCGGCGTGAACGGTCCGGCCTCTTCCACGTCCCCGGCGTCCGAGATCGGCGTGCCGCGGACGCCGCTGGCTGCGACGGTGCTGCCTCCTGTGGTTGCGCTGTCGGCGATCCTCCTGCTGTGGGAGGCGTATGTCCGTCTGCGTGACGTGAAGGGATACCTGCTTCCGCCGCCGAGCGACGTGTTCCGCGCGCTGGTGGAAGAGCCCGGCCGGTACACATCGGCGGCGGCGACCTCGCTGACGGCGGCGGTGGGCGGGCTGGTGGTGGCGAGCGTGATCGCGTTCGGCCTGGCGGTGCTGATGGCGCACTCGCGATTGCTGGAGCGCGCGATCTACCCGCCGGCGCTGCTGGTGAAAGTCACGCCGATCGTTGCCCTGTATCCGCTGCTCGCGATCTGGTTCGGGTTCGGGATCGGCCCGAAGGTGGCGATCGCCGCGTTGATCACGTTCTTCCCGATGCTGGTGAACGCGGCCGTGGGTCTGCGCTCGGTCGACCCGCAGGCGCTCGACGCGTTGCGCGTGCTGGCGGCGAGCCGGTGGGAGGTGTTCCGGCGGCTGCGCTTTCCCTCGTCGTTGCCGTACGTGTTCGCGGCGTTGCGGATCAGCGTGCCGCTGTCGCTGGTGGGGGCGGTGGTGGCGGAATTCCTCTCGGGGTCGTCGGGCATGGGGCAGTTGATCCTGATCGCGAACGGGGCGTTCGACACTCCGGCGCTGTTCGCGGCCGTGTTCGTGCTCGCGGCGCTGGGGGTTTCGCTCACCGGACTGGTTGGCTATGTTGAGAGACGCGTGCTGGGCTGGCACGTGTCGACGGGCGCCTGAGGCGATCCCGCCTCCACTCGTTCGCGTGCAGCGCCCGCGTCACTCGCGGATGTACGCCCCGACTAGCCGAGGTGTCTCCGATGTCGCTCGCCCTTCGCACGTCTCCTGTCACCCGTCTCGCGACGCTGCTCGTCGCGATCGCGGCAACGGCGCTTGTCGCCTGCAGCGGCGACGAGGCGCCGCCCGCGCCCGCCGCGACATCGGCGACGGCGACCAGCACCGCGACGCCGAAGCCGGCGCCCGCGAAGGTGACGTTCATGGCGGGGTTCCGGCCGCAGGCGAACCTGCCGTTCGTCGCGGCGTACGTGGCGAAGGAGAAAGGGTTCTTCGCGGACGAAAACCTGGACGTGGAGATCCGGCATTCGTCCGGCGCGGACGAGCACCTGAAATTCCTGCTCGAGGGTTCAGTGCAGTTCACGACGGGCACCGCGGCGCAGGCGCTCCGGCGGTCGAGCGACGGCCTGCCGGTCGTGGCGGTCGCGCTGTACGGGCAGCGCGGCGATCAGGGGTACGTGGCGCGGGCGGACTCCGGCATCAAGACGCCGAAGGACCTGAAGGGGCGCACGATCGGCTTCAAGTCAGGCGTCGTCCCGGCGGAACTCGATGGCATGCTGGCGAGCGCGGGGTTGAAGCGCGACGACGTGAAGCTCGCCTCGGTCGGCTTCGATGTGCGTGCGTTCATCGAGAAGCAAGTGGAGGTGTACCCGGTCTTCCTGAACAACGAGCCGTTCGCCGTCCGGAGGGCGGGGGTGGCGATCAACGTCCTCGACCCCGCGGACTTCGGGGTGCCGACGCTGGGACTGACGACGCTGGTCAACCGGGAGACGCTAACGAAGGAGCCGGCGCTGGTTGAGCGGTACCTGCGCGCCACGCTGCGCGCCGTCGCGTGGACGCAGGCACATCCGGACGAGGCGGTCCAGGTGGTCCTGAAGTACGCGCCGGGCGCGGACGCCGCGCAGCAGCGGTTCCTGCTGGACGAAGACCTGAAGGCGGCGCAGCGCGGCGACGGCATTGGCCGCTCATCGAAGGAGCAGTGGCAGGCGCTGGCGGACACGCTGGTGAAGTACCAGGTGCTGCCGAAGGCACCGGACTTGGCGCTGGCGTTCGACGGCCGTCTGGTCGATGGCCTCTACACGAGAGGCGAGATCAAATAGGGCGAGATCGGGTCAGGGGACGCGGGCGGGGACCATGCCGATGATCTTGCCATCGGCGCGGACTTCGAACTCCCACGAGCCGGAGGCGACGCCATCGATCGGGCGGACGCCGATCCAGAACTTTCCGACATCGCCACCGTCCCATGCGATCGGCGGCGACTGGTAGACGCGCTGTTTATTGCGGAAGGCGATCCACTGGATCAGGCTGACGCCCTCCATGCCTGTGTAGTCGAAGAATCCGAGCACCTGCGACTGCCCTGATTGCGGCGGGGCAGCGGGCGTCCCGTCCGGCGAAGCGAGCGATCCGGCGGTGAAGTTCTTGGCTGCCGGTTCGGAGGCGGGGCGGCCGCCAACGTAGGCGACACCGCGTGCCCGCAGCACATTGCCGCTCCAGACCTCGACGCGCCACCGCCCGGAGGGCAGGCCACCCGCCCCGGGGACAGCGATGCGGTCGTTTACGATCCCGAAGGAGCCGCCCTTCCACGCCATGGAGGAGGAGACGGAGTCCTGCTTGATGTTGTCGAGAAACCAGCGTTCCTCGACAACCGTGCCGTCCGGGACA
This sequence comes from Chloroflexota bacterium, assembly GCA_016875635.1. Lineage (GTDB taxonomy): Bacteria > Chloroflexota > Dehalococcoidia > UBA2979 > UBA2979 > SURF-43. Next base: position 57,360 of record VGPD01000003.1, on the reverse strand, counting down.
CCCTCCACGGTGTATTCGTAGTACAGCGCGGCGATGCCGGGTTTGAAGGCCTGCTCGTAGTCAAACAGGTCGCGGCCGGCGGGCGTGTCGATGGCGCTGAGCGCGAACGAGATCTTGCCGACACGGATGCCGTCTGACCCGATCGGGCGCGCGACGCCTCCGCCGGTGCCCTCCAGATAGAGGGGGGCGATCTGCCGGAACGTCTCGGTGTCCTTCTGTGCCTGGTCAATGAGGTTCTCGGCACGGTGGAAGGGGCGGATCTGGCCGACCTGTGCCTTCGGGTTGTGGACCTCCTGCAGCATGACGCCGATCAGGGCGCCCGCCTGATTGAAGACCGGGCCACCCGCCGCACCGGAGGGCATGCGTGCGGCGGTCTTCAGCCACAGCCGGCTGGTCTGCCCCGCTTCGCTTCGCTGTCCGGTCACGGCGCCCCGCTGCACCGTGAGGGTATTCTGCGCCGCGCCTTCGCCGGGGTGGCCGAAGAGGCGGATGACGGTGCCGGGAGTCACGCCGGCGGTGTCGCCGGGAATGACGGCGGGGAGATCAAAGTTCGGCGCGCCGTCCAGCGCACGGCTGACACGGAGGATCGCCAATCCGGTCGCCTGGTCGCTGACGAGCAGTTCCGCCTCGTATTCCGGCTGCGGAGCGCGTCCGGCCTCGCGGTTCGTGGCGAGCCGGATCTTCGTGTAGGCCGGACCGCCGTCGGCCCGGTAGGGGCGGACGACCGGGTAGGAGGTCAGGATGAGCCGCCGGGCGGAGTCGACGACGACTCCGGTGCCCATGCGGACCGGCTTTCCGTCGTCCGTGGACGGGATGACTTGCACGACGGCCCTGGCGAGGTCATTGTCCGCCGCATCGGCGACCGTCTGGCCCGGCCCCACTCTGGGCCCGACGGTGATGTTTCCAGCGGTTGCCGTGGCTGCCGGTGTCTGCTTCCCGCCGCCGGGAATGACGTCCGCGGCACGATCGCACCCCCCGAGGAGGGCAGCGAGCACGAACAGCGCTGGGTAGAGCGCCCGGGGGGCGCGGAGGAGCCGCATAACGGCACCGTACCTCCTCGCCCGCCGGTTCTTCCACTGGGCGGTCGTTTCTGTGAGGATTCACGGTCGAATCCAGGGCATCACGCACGGCATGAACGCCGCCTACCCTCCGTGTAGACTCCCGAACGTCCCCGCCGGAAGTGTTCCCGAGGAGGTTGCGGTGGATTACGAGGCGATCCAGTACGAGGTGAGCGACCGGGTCGCGACGATCACCCTGAACCGGCCCGAGCGGATGAACTCATTCAGCTCGGAACTGCTGACCGAATGGGAGCATGCCCTGCGGCGGTCCGCGGAGGACGAAGGTGTCCGCGCAGTGATCGTGACCGGGGCGGGGCGGGCGTTCTGCGCCGGGGCGGACCTCCAGGCGACCGGCGATCAGGATCGGATCCTGATGTCGGGCCGGAGTGCGGCCGACCGCCGGAACTCGCTGCGCTACTCGGTCTACCGGGTTCCGCTGGCGGTGCAGCAGCTCGACAAGCCGTACATCGCGGCGGTGAACGGGGCCGCGACGGGCGCCGGCATGGACATGGCGAGCATGGCGGATGTCCGGATCGCGTCCGACCAGGCCCGGTTCGCCATGAGCTACGTGAACGTGGGGCTGATCCCCGGCGACGGCGGCGCATGGCTGCTGCCGAGGATCATCGGGTTGCCGAAGGCGCTCGAACTGATCTGGAGCGGTGAACTGTTTGGCGCGTACCGCGCGCTGGAATTGGGATACGTCTCGAAGGTGGTCCCGCACGAGCAGCTGATGGAGGAGGCGCGGGCGTCCGCGCTCAAGCTGGCGGCTGGCCCGCCCGTGGCGATCCAGCTGGCGAAGCGCCTCGTCTACCGCGCCGTGGACCAGACCTTCCCCGAGGCGCTGGAGGCGGCACAGGCGGCGATGACGATCGTGCAATCGACGGAGGACGCGGCGGAGGGGCTGCGGGCCTTCCACGAGAAGCGGAAGCCCAGCTACTAGGGCAGAACGCGGGCCGGCGGCCCGTCGGGGGCATTCCGTCCGTTCATCGTTGTTTAACGCCTCATCGATAGCGGGATCACGTCTCGACGTCACGATAGGCGCATGCCATCCGTTCTTCGGATCGCAGGTGACCTCGGGAGGCTGACATGACACATACGAATGGCTGGCGGATATCCGCCATCGCGGGCATCGTCGTCGCGGCTGCGCTCATCGGCGGAGCGGTCGCGTTGAGTGCATTTGGTGGGAGCACCGTCACCACGGTCAACCCCGGGACTTCCCGCGCGGTCGTCCCGGTCCAGCAGACCACGGGCGCGACGACGGGGGGCATCGCGGACCTGGTCGAACGGGTGCGCCCCTCGGTGGTGGTGATCGAGGGGTCGGGCGCGACGGCGACTGGCGGATCGAGCGGCACGGGGATGGTCATCGACCGCGAAGGCCGGGTGCTGACGAACTACCACGTCATCGAGGGGCAGCGCGACCTGAAGGTCATACTCGCCGACGGGACCGCCTCGAAGGCGACGGTGCTGGGCAGCGACCCCGGAAGCGACCTGGCGGTATTGAAGATCACCGCGCCATCGAACCTTCTGACGCCGGTGGCGTTCGCCAATTCCGACTCCGTCCGCACCGGCGACTCCGTCTTCGCCATCGGCAATCCGTTCGGGCAGAGCTTCTCGGTCAGCGCCGGGATCATCTCGGCGACCGGCCGCGTGACGACCTCGTCGTTCACAGGCCGGGCAATCCGGGATGTGTTCCAGACGGACACGGCGATGAACCCGGGGAACTCGGGCGGCCCGCTCTTCAACATGAAGGGGGAAGTGGTCGGGGTGAATTCCTCGATCGAGAACCCCAACGGGCGCTTCTTCGTCGGGCTGGGGTACGCGATCCCGTCGAACACGGCGCAGCGGTTCCTGCCGCAGATGGTGCAGGGGCAGGATGTTCGTCACCCGCAACTGGGGGTTTCGGTGACGCCGCTCGATGACGTTGTGGCGGCTGACCTCGGCCTGAAGGTCACGCGAGGGGTGTATGTCACGGCGGTCACGCCAGGCGGCGCGGCGGCGCGCGCGGGGATCCAGGCGGCCGCACGCAGCACGAGCACTCGCACCGCCGGGACCGGTGGCGACGTGATTACGGCCGTCGGCGGTCAGCCGGTGCGGAACTTCGAAGAGCTGGCCCGCGCGATCGACAAGCACGAGGTCGGCGAGAAGGTACAGGTGGACCTGGTCCGGAAAGGCCAGGCGATGACGGTCTCCGCGGAACTCCAGGCCTGGGACCTGCGCTAGCGGTCGTCGACCGGCGGCAACTCCAGCGCGCGCCCGGCGACACACAGCCAGGCGCGCGCTGCTGTTTTCGCGACGTGCTGGTTCACGCGGCCGAGCAGATCGCGGTAGGTGCGGCCGAGGGGGTACTCCGGCACCAGTCCGCTCCCGACCTCGTTGCTGACCAGAATGGCGTTGCCCTCGCGCTGTGCGAGGAGGTCGAGGAGCGCGTGGGTCTCGGCGTCGAGCGCGGCTTCCAGTGATGCCACCTCGGCGGCGGACGGTGCGTCCGTGCCGAGGTCGAGCAGCCGGTTCGAGACCCAGAGCGAAAGGCAGTCGAGCAGGATCGTGTCGCCGTCAGGGGTCGCGCGTACGGCCTCGTCCGGCGTCCGGGGGGTCTCGACGGTGCGCCAGGTGGCCGGCCGTTGCGCCTGGTGGCGGGCGATGCGGGCGCGCATCTCCTCGTCCAACGGCTCGAGGGTCGCGATGTAGGTGATGGGGCGGCCGAGGCTGATGGCGCGCCGTTCAGCGAAGGTCGACTTCCCGCTGCGTGCCCCGCCGGTGACAAACCAGAGCTGTCCCACGGTTAGCCGATCAGCGGCGTGGCCCAGCCGTGCATCCCGGCCGCGACCAGCGAAAGCCAGACGACGACCTGCGACACCTCGATCGCCGCTCCGAAGACGTCGCCGGTGACGCCTTCGAGCATGCGCGCGGCGAGGGCGGCGATGAGGAGGGCGGCGACGGTCGCGGCGATCACGAGCACGACGCCGGCGAGGCCGAAGAGCGCCAGCGCGGCGCCTGCGCCGAAGAGCGTGGCTAGCGGCGCGGCGACCGGGAGCATCGCGGTCTGCATCGCGTGTCCGAGGCCGCGCGGGCGCGCGGGCTTGAAGAGGAGGCCGACGGGGACGACGGCCCAGCGTCCGAGCGCGGGCGCGACGATGAGCGCGGGGCCTCGCACGGTGTCCGGAAGCGAGACGATCGCCGCCCACTCCGCCATCAGGACGAGCAGCAACGCCATCACGCCGGCGGGGCCGGTGTTGCCCTCGCTCATCACGCCGAGCCGTTCGGCTCGGTCGCCCTGGACGGCCATTCCGTCCGCAGTGTCGGCAACGCCATCGAGATGGAGCCCGCCAGAGGCGAGCGCGAGGAAGGCGACGAGCAGGACGGCGGTGGGGACAGGCGGGAGGAGTTCGCTCAACCCGCGGTCCAGCGACCACAGGACGAGCCCGATCAGCAGGCCGACGAACGGGTACCAGCCCAGCGCCTCGGCGAACGTGCGGTCGTCGTACGTCTGCACGCGGCGCAGGCGCAGCGGCGTGAGGAACTCCAGGGCGATGGGCGCGCCGCCGAGGATGCGCATGCTAGGACTCCGGCTCGACTGCAGTGTCGGAGTCGGAAACCCCGGCCTCGTCGAAGGTCGCCATCTCGTCGAGCAGCCGGCAGGCGGCGACGCAGAGCGAGATGGCGAGCGCAGCGCCGGAGCCCTCACCCAGTCGCATGTTCAGATCGAGGACGGGTTCCAGCCGCAGATATTCGAGTGTCGCCATGTGGCCGGGCTCAACGGAGAGGTGCGACGCTAGGAACGACTCGGCCGCTTCGGGGGCGATGGCACCTGCGACGAGCGCGGCGGCTCCGGAGATGACGCCGTCGATGACTGCCGGCACACGGGCGGCCGCCGCTGCGAGGTACGCGCCGGCCAGCACGCCAATCTCGAAGCCACCGAGCGTGGCGAGCAATGCGATGCCGTCTGCGCGGTCGGGGTTGTTGACATGGAGGGCGCTCTCGATGGCGGCGACCTTCAGTTCGTAGTGGGCGTCGTCCACGCCGGTGCCGCGGCCGGTGACGGTGCGTGGGGGCAGGCCGGTGACGGCCGCGATGATCGCGGCGGCGCTCGTGCTGTTGCCGATCCCCATTTCGCCCAGCCCGACGATGTCGACGCCCTCGGTGGCGCGTTCGCGATCGAAGAGGGCGATGCCCTCGGCGATGGCGCGTTCGGCGAGGGCATGTGTCATGGCGGGGCCGCGGGAGATGTTGTCGGTGCCGGGGCCGAGGCGAAGGCGGAGCAGGTCGGGGTGGTCCGGGGTCTCGCCTCGGACGCCGGCATCCACGACGCGGACGCGGGCGCCGGCATGGTGGGCGAGCACGTTGATCGCGGCTCCGCCCGCGAGGAAGTTGGCGACCATCTGCGCGGTGACCTCGGCGGGGAAGGCGGAGACGCCCTGCGCGGTGACGCCGTGGTCCCCCGCGGCGACGACGACGAGGCGGCGGTCGAGGTGTGGGCGCTCCTGTGCGGTGATCCCGGCGATCCGTGTGGCCAGCGACTCCATCCGTCCGAGAGCGCCGGGCGGCTTGGTGAGTCGGTCCTGGAGCCGGTCGGCGCGCGCCGCCGCCTCTCGGTCGGCCGGGCGGATGGCGGCGGCGGTCGCGGCGATGAGGGCGGCGGGATTGGCAACGGGTTGGTAGGTGGCCATGTTGCGAGTGTATGCGCGGGTTTCGGGTGCGTCGCCGGGCTCTCGCGGGAGGAACTCGAGAGGCAGGGGCGAGCGTGGCGGTGGAGGGCACCGGGGCAGCGGTGGGCCCGGAGCGGGGCCAGCCGCCTGAATCTGGCGTAAATGACGGTGTTGAGAACTTTCCGGGCTTACGTCAAGATGAGTAGGTAATCCACCTTGACAGGGCGTTAACCGCCAGTATGCTCTTGTCGTCACAATCACGATGGTTCACGGACGTCATCTCCGAGGAGCATTGAGGGTGGGGTGACTTGCCTAATTGCCGTCCGGGAGGGCGGCGACCGGGGGACCCAATACCTGGGGTGAATCTCTGAGCGAGGGCGCACAGAGACGGGCGTACTGACCGGCCCGAACCCGACAGCTAACCTCGGAGGCAGACGGGACAGCCCGACCGGCGGGATGCCGGAGACGTGCTGCGAAACGAAGGAGGCGGAGATGCTGCAAAGCCCCCCGCCAAAGAAGTGCCCGCGCTGCCGCGGCCTCATGATCGTCGAAGATGACTGGTACGGGAAGTTCGGTACCTGTGTCGCCTGTGGCTACGTACACGAGGCGCAGCGAGCCGACCCCCAGGACATTCAGGAGGAGGAGCGTCTGGCTGCCGGCAAACAGCGCCGCCGCCAGCCGTCCCACGGCAAGCTCCGCCTCTAACCCTTGTCCTGTCATGAGCTTCAACTAGCCCCCCCTTGTTGGGCTGCTGGTTGGTGCCGTCCGCGAGGTCGTGTCCCCGTGTCGCCTCCGGTGACTGCTATGCTGCGAGCTACTCGCTGCGGACGCGGGTGCTCCAGCCGGGTGCGACCGAGGAGCTTCGGGCTTCGGCCTAGTCCGGGCATGGGACTGCGGGCGCACACTCAGTCCGCCGATGATCGGAGAGGTGGCTTCGCGGCACCGCAGAACCGGCTACCGGGCAGGGAGGCCACGCCGTGCTGATCCTCACACGCAAACTGGAGCAAGGCATCGTCATCGATGGCAAGGTGGTGGTCCGGATCCTCGCAATCGAGGGCGAGCGGATTAAGATCGGCGTCGAGGCGCCGCGCGCCATCTCCGTCCTCCGCGAGGAACTTCTCCGGGAGGTCGCCGACCAGAACCACGCTGCTTCGAACGCCCACGAGCACGCGGGGATGGCGCGAGTCCTCCGGTACCTCGGCAAGACCGCCTAGCGGAGGCGGCCCCTGTCGCTGCCGATCTGCCAGCTTCCAGGCCTGTGTGCCGGAAGTCGCACACTTTGTTTACACTTCCCTTAAGGAACGCCAACCCCGCTCGGCCATCCTCATCTTCAGGAAGGGGCCGCGCCCGGACGGGACGGTTCGCAGAAACAGGTTGTGGTGGGAGCGGTTGCGAACCGCTTCGGTGCTCCCTCGGGAGCCCGGGCCGGCCCTGACCCTTCTCTCCGCCACCCACCACCAGCCGCCGCGTGGTGGCACGTCGAGGACCGCAGGCACGCCCGATGACCGCGAAGATCCTCGTCGCCGACGACGAAGCCAACATCATCAAGCTGCTCCGGCTCTACCTCCGCGAGGCAGGGTATGAGGTGGTCGCTGTCCGCGACGGACGCGAGGCCCTCGAACGGTTCCGTGCGGAGGCGCCGGACCTCGTCGTGCTCGACCTGATGATGCCCTACCTGAACGGGTTCGACGTGTGCACGGAGATCCGCAAGGACTCGGACGTGCCGGTGATTATGCTGACCGCGCGCTCGGACGACGTCGACAAGATCGTGGGCCTCGAAATGGGCGCGGACGACTACATCACGAAGCCGTTCAACCCGCGGGAGGTGGTGGCGCGGGTGAAGGCTAACCTCCGCCGGCGCGACTGGGACAGGGCCGCCGGCGACGAGGGTGAGCCGCAGGCGATCACGATCGAGGACCTGACGCTCGACCCCTCGGCGCGCAACGTCATCGTGGCGGGTGAGCATGTGCGCCTCCGCCAGCGCGAATTCGACCTGCTGGAGGCGTTCATGCGCCATCCGAACGTCGCCATGGACCGGGAGCGGCTGCTCTCGATGGTCTGGGGTGAGGATTTCTACGGGGACGCGCGCACGATCGATGTGCACGTCGCCTGGCTGCGCGAGAAGTTGAGGGCGGCCCGTCCGAAGATTGAGACGGTCTGGGGCGTGGGTTACAAGCTGGTGCCGCAGCCCGCGAAGTCGTAGGTCTCTCGATGCTTTCGAGTTTCCGTGCCCGCCTGTTCGTCGGCTTTGCGCTGGTCATCGGGCTGGCGCTGTTCCTCTCCGCGTCCGGGTTCGTGTTACTGCTGCGGCAGGAGCAGAACCAGGCCGCCGAGCAGCGCATCGGCCTCCTCGTCGGCCCGATCTCGGAGGGCACGCGCAACCTGCAGCAGGCCGGGTGGCCTGCGAGCGTGGTCCGTTCGCAACTGGCCGACGTCGCCGACCACTACCAGTTCCGGGTGCTGATGGTGGACCAGCAGCAGCGCGTGATCATGGACACCGCGGCAGACGAGGGCATGCTCGGGGAGACGCTCGACATCCTCGGGAGTGCGCCTGAGCAGCCGGTGCGTGACGGGATGGAGTCGTTCCGCTCGTATCGCGTGACGCGCGACGGACGCGAGTTCTACCTCTTCGCGCAGGCCGATGTCTCGGGCATCGCCGCGGTGGCGCAGACGAAGATGCCGACCCGGGTCGTGATCGTCGTGCCGGCGGCGGACGTCAACCAATCGTGGGCACGGCTCCTGCCGCGGCTCGGCCTGGCCGGCCTCGGCGCGGGCGTCGTCGCGGTGATCTTCTCGCTGATCCTGGCGTCGAGGATCACGACGCCGATCGCCCAGATGACGCGCGCCTCGCAGGCGATGGCACGCGGCGACCTCGAACAGCGGATCGAGGTGGACGGCAGCGACGAAGTGGGACGGCTTGCCTCCGCATTCAACCAGATGTCCGCGCAGATCAGCCGCAGCAACCATGCGATGCGCGACCTGCTGGCGGATGTCTCGCACGAATTGAAGACCCCGCTCACCTCGATCCATGGCTTCTCACAGGCGCTGATGGAGGGCGTCGGCGACCCGCGCGAGGCGGGTGAGCTGATCCACGAAGAAGCGGAGCGGATGCGCATCCTCGTCGATGACCTGCTCTACCTCGGTGAGATCGAGTCCGGCGCCGTCCGCATGGAGATCGAGGATGTCGCGATCGATGACCTCGTCGAGGCGACGGTGCCGCGGCTGCGTCACCAGGCGGAGGAGGCGGAGGTGGGGTTGGAGGCGCGCCCGGGCGCGGGCGTCACGGTGCTCGCGGATGGCCGGCGGCTGGAGCAGGTGCTCGCGAACCTTGTGGACAACGCGATCCGCTTCGCGCGCTGGGGGAGCACGGTCACCATCACGTCGAAGGCGGTATCAGGCGGGGTCCTGATCGATGTGCACAACGCGGGCGACCCGCTCCCTGAGGACGTGCGCGCCCGGGTCTTTGACCGTTTCTATCAGGCCGACGCCGCCCGCTCCGGCGGCCGCCACCGCGGGCTCGGGCTGTCGATCGTGCAGGAACTGGTGCAGGCCCACGGCGGCACCGTCGCCGTGGAGTCGACCGCCGAGGCGGGGACGACGTTCTCGGTCTACCTCCCCGCCGGCGGCCCGACGAAGCCGACCTCGGCGCCAGCTACGCGATAGTCCGCCCCCAGCGGCGGAGCCAGAACTCGTAGGCGTCGTAGAGGGCGAGCCATGAGGCTTCGATGATGTCGGTGGAGGCGCCGACGGTGCGCCACCAGTGGGTGCCGTCGGAGGATTCGACGATCACCCGCACGGCGGCATCCGACCCCGCGCTCGAATCGATGATGCGCACCTTGTAGTCCTCGAGGCGGACGCGGTCGATGCCAGGGTAATGCTCGGCGAGCGCCTTGCGGACGGCGGCGTCGAGGGCGGAGACGGGGCCGTTGCCGTCGGCGGCCACCTGGCTCATGCGGCCGTCCACCTTGACCTTCACCATGGCCTCGGCCTGCATCTCGTTCTGCTCGCGGCTGCCGGTGCCGGCGAGGTGACGCCGCCGCTCCACGATCAGGAAGTCCTCGAGGCTGAACGGCGCAGCGTATCCCGCGAGTGTGCGGCGGACGAGCAGTTCAAACGAGGCCTCGGCGGTCTCGAAGGCGTAGCCTTTGGACTCGCGGTCCTTCAGCACCTCCAGCGCGGCGGTCGCCTGCGCGTCGGTGAGCGTGAGGTCGACGCCCTGCTCGCGCAGCTTCTCGACGACGTTGCGGCGGCCGGAGAGTTCCGAGACAAGGACGCGTTCGGTGTTGCCGACGGCCTCGGGGTCGACGTGCGTGTAGGAGCCGGGCGACTTGGTGATCGCGGCGACGTGCAGGCCGGCCTTGTGCGCGAACGCACCGGTGCCGACGTACGGCTGCTGGGGGTCGAGCGGCAGGTTGGCGAGTTCCTGCGCGAACCTCGCGGTCTCGGTGAGGCGTCGCAGGTTCTCCGGGGGCAGGACCTGGATGCCCATCTTCAGTTGAAGGTCGGCGATCACGGAGATGATGTTGGCGTTGCCGGTACGCTCGCCCCAGCCGTTGAGGCAGGCCTGCACCTGCGTGGCGCCCGCGCGCACACCGATCAGCGTGCTGGCGACCGCGGTGCCGCCGTCGTTGTGGGTGTGGATGCCGATGGCGATCCCGACGGCGGCGCGTGCGGCGCGCACGCCCTCCTCGACCTCCCACGGCATCGCGCCGCCGTTGGTGTCGCAGAGCGCAACGGTCGTCGCGCCGGCGCGCTCTGCCGCCCGGAGGGTGGCGAGCGCGTAGGCGGGGTCGTTGCGGAAGCCGTCGAAGAAGTGCTCGGCGTCGAAGGTGACCTCTCGCCCGTTGGCGACGAGGTACTCGATGGAGTCGCGGATCATCGCGAGGTTCTCTTCTTCGGTGGTCTCGAGGACCTCGCGCACCTGCGTCGAGGACGACTTGCCGACGAGCGTGACGGCGGGCGTCTGCGCCTCCATGACGGCGCGGATCGCCGGGTCGGTCGCGGCTTCGCCGCCGGCCTTCCTGGTGGAGCCAAAGGCGACGAGCTTCGCCTGCTTCAGGTCGAGGCTGCGGGCACGCTCAAAGAACTCGGCGTCCTTCGGGTTCGAGCCGGGGTAGCCGCCCTCGATGTAGTGGACGCCGAGGTCGGCGAGCTTCTGCGCGATGGTGAGCTTGTCCTGGAGGGAGAGCGAGAGTCCCTCCATGCCCAGCCCATCGCGGAGCGTGGTGTCATAGAGGGTGAGCGAGCGGTGCTGAGGGTCTGTGGTCGTCATCGATATCTCCCGCGGGCCTCGGCGCGTTGGGATGCCGCCTGGCGAGCCGTCGAGGGGAGCCGCCCCTCGCGGTTCAGCGCGGAATAATGACCGTCGCCGGCACTGGCCGGACGACGGGCACCTGCTCTCGATACGATGACTTGCGTTCGTTCACAATCGCGAGTGTAGCCTCCGACATAACGCGCGAGCAATCCGAACCGTACCGATGTCCGAACCGACCCGTGGACAGCCCGCCGAGCAGCCGCTCGACGCCAGCCTGCCGCTGGTGGAGCGGCCGTCGACGCGCCTGCTCATCCTCGACGAGACGGGGTGCATCCTGCTGTTTCGCGCGACGACACCGGCGGGGCTGTGGCTGTGGTTCCCGCCCGGTGGCGGGGTGGAGGCCAGCGAGACGCACGAGGAGGCGGGCGGGCGGGAGTTGTGGGAGGAGACGGGGCAGCGGCTTCCGATCGGCCCGCACGTCTGGACCCGGGATGTGGTCGTCCCGTGGGAGATCGACGGCCGACCTGCGCGCGTCCGCGGCATCGAGCGGTACCACCTGATCCGGACGGAGCGCTTCGATCCCGCTCCGCAGTTCATCGACACCCTCGAGGGTTACATGCATGACGAGGGCTGGTTCCGCTGGTGGTCGGTGGACGAGATCGTGGCGCACACGGGGTACGAGACGTTCGTGCCGCGCGACCTCGGTCGGCTGCTTCCGCCGATACTGGTGGGGGAGGTGCCTTCGGAGCCGCTGGATGTGGGGCTGTAGGGTTGGTCGTCCAATCGAATGATTGACTGATTCAGAAGATAAATCATATGATTCAGGAGATTGAACGAAGGATCTCCTGATGCCATTTCAGCCTGCGCTCGACCTCGCCCGGCTGACGCCGCTCCTCGATGACCTGGGGCGGCTCCGGCAGGAGCTCGACGCCCTCGACATCCCGCCGACGCTCCAGCGGTGGCTCCAGGTGCAGACCGAGGCGCGCGGCGCACACATGTCCACACGCATCGAGGGCAACCTGATGACGGAGCCGGAGGTCCGCAATCTCTTCGCGCGTCCGCAGGGGGAAGGCGCGGGTACGCGTGCCGAGCTGGAGAACCTCGACTATCGCGACGCCGCACGATTCGCGCGACAGGCGGGCGGCGACTTCCACGCCGACATCGACGGCGGGCTGATCCGTGCGTTGCACTTCCTCACCGTGCGGACGACCGATCACACGACGACTGCCGGCCAATACCGCACCAGACAGAACGTGGTGCTCGACGGTCAGAGGGGGCGTGCCTACCTGCCACCGCCGCCGGGCGACGTGCCGAAGTTGATGACCGACCTCGTGCTGTGGGCGCGGCACCAGCGGGGGAAGACCCATCCGCTGGTGATCGCGGCGGTCATGCACGCGGAGTTCGTCAAGATCCATCCGTTTGACGATGGCAACGGTCGGACGGCCCGCGCTCTGACGGTCTACTTCTTCGAACGCGGGGGATGGTTGCTCAGCCGTTTGGTGAGCATCGAGCAGGTGTTCGCCGAGCCAATGTCGGAGTACTACGCGAACCTCAATGCCCTTGGTGACCGCTATCCACTCACGCCGCCTGATCTGACGGGATGGTGTGAGTGGTTCTTCGATCGTCTTGAGAAGCACGTCGGCCGCGCCGTGGCAGTGGTTGAAACGCACAGTGAGGCCACTGAACGCTTCGAGCAGGTGCTTCTGGATCGAAACTTGCCGGCGCGACTCGCGTGGGCCGTGCGGGCTATGTATTTCTTCGGTGAAGTTACAGCCAAAGACTACGAGCACGCAGCAGGCATCGCTCGGGCGACGGCCGTCCACGACCTCAACGAGCTAATGGCCCGTACACGAGTTGAGCGAGTTGGATCCGGCCCTACAACCAAGTACCGGGTCCCCGGCAACAAGGGATTGAGTCTCCAAGACTTCTCGATCGACTAACCCAGCCGTTCGAGGACTGCGTCCGCCATCGCCTTCGTGTCGAGCACCTTCTCGCCCGCGGTGGCGAGGTCGGCGGTGCGGAGGCCGGCTTCGACGACCGCGGTGACCGCGGCCTCGACGGCTCGGGCCTCGTCCTCCAGGCCGCAGGAGTGGCGGAGGAGCATCGCGGCGCTGAGGATCATTGCGAGCGGGTTGGCGAGGCCCTTGCCGGCGATGTCCGGCGCGGAGCCGTGGATCGGCTCGTACATGCCGAGGCCGGTGCCGTCCTCGCCGAGCGTGCCGAGCGAGGCCGACGGGAGCATCCCCATCGAGCCGGTCAGCATCGAGCACTCGTCGGTGATGATGTCGCCGAACATGTTGTCGGCGATCACGACGTCGAAATCACGCGGGCGGCGGATGAGGTGCATCGTCATCGCGTCCGCGAGGACATGCTCCAGCTTCACGTCCGGGTACTGTGGGGCGATCTCGGTGACGACCTCGCGCCAGAGGCGGGAGGATGCCATCACGTTCGCCTTGTCGAGGCTGGTCAGCTTCTTCTTCCGCCCGCGTGCGGTGCGGAAGCCGAGGTGGGCCATGCGCGCGATCTCGTCCTCGTTGTAGTAGTTCGTGTCGACGGCCTCGCGGCGGCCGTTCACGACTCGGCGCTCCTGCGGCTTGCCGAAGTAGAGGCCGCTGGTGAGTTCGCGGATCACGAGGATGTCGACGCCCTCGATGATCTCGGGCTTGAGCGTGGAGGCGTGAAGCAGCGCCGGGATGGCGACGACCGGGCGCAGGTTGGCCCACAGCTGGAGGCCGGAGCGCAGGGCAAGCAAGCCCTGCTCGGGGCGTACATCGGCGAGCGGGTTGTCCCACTTCGGGCCACCGACCGCACCGAAGAGCACGGCGTCCGAGGCCTTCGCACGGTCGAGCGTCTCCGGCCGGATCGCGACCCCGTGGGCGTCGATGCTCGCGCCGCCGACGACGTCGTGGGTGAACTTGAAGACGTGCTCGAATTTCTGTCCGACCGCCTCGATCACGCGCACGCCCTCAGCGGCGACCTCCGGGCCGATGCCGTCGCCGGGGAGGACAAGGATGTCGAAGGTCGCCATGCGGTGCTCGCTTTCGTCGGTCTGGTGAGGCGCGAGTGTAGCGCGTGGGTTCGGTTGGATCAGGGCCGTGACCGGGCCCGGGATCAGACGGTGCGGCGCGCCGCGGCGGCCGCCCGCGCCGTCAGGCGGCGGATGCCGTCCGCACGCTCCTGCGGGCCGACGCCGTCCGCGCCGTAGGCGACCTGGAAGATCGCCTGCACGGCGATGTAGTAGCGCACGCGGCGTTCCACGTCGGCGTCGAGAGGCCACTCGTAGTACGTCCAGACACTTTCGAGGTCGCGCCAGGTGAAGATGTTGAGCAGGCCGGCGAAGTCGAGGGCCGGGTCGGCGACGAGGATGTCGCCGAAGTCGATGACCCCGGAGAGCCGCCGCCGGCCGTCCAGCAGGACGTGCGCGGGGCTGATATCGGCGTGGATGACGCGGCGAGGGGCCTTTGCCGTCCCGCCGCCAGCGAGGAAGGCCTCGGTCATCCCGCGCAGCCATCGGGCCGTCGCCTCGCCGAGGTAGGGGAGGGACTGCTTCGTCAGTGGAGTGTAGGTGGAGGTCCCGAGGCTGACGGATTCGAGGCCGGCCTGCTTGGCGATCGGAAGCGGCACCGCGTGCAGCCGCGAGAGGAAGCGGGCGAGGTCGCGGGCGAGCGCCTCGCGGGCTGCGCCTCTGGGCAGGCCTGCTGTCGCGACCTGGGCGCCGGGGACATAGCGGTGAACGGCGCCGAGCGTGCGGCCTCGCGGGTCGCGCAGCAACGAGGTCTCGCGCAGGACGGTCGTGCCGAAGTCGTAGTCCGCGAGCAGGCTGAAAAAGCGCACCTCGCGTTCGAGGTCCTCGACGCGGTCGTGGCCCCACTCGCCATCGGTGCGCTTGGGGAGACGGACAGCCCAGTCGCCGGACGGTGAGGGGACTCTGTAGGCGGCGTACGCGTAGCCGGCGCCGAGCAACGCCGCCGACGCGGGCCGCGCCGCCGGATCGACACGGCGGAGCGCGGCGACGACGGCGGCGGGGAGGGGACTAGCCGATCTTGAGCGGGTCCTTGAAGGCACCGGAGGTGTCCGGCTTGAGCGATGGGCGCTCCTTCTCGAACGTCTCGATGTCGTCGGCGTGCTGGAGCGTCAGGCCGATGTCGTCGAGGCCGTTCAGGGTGCGGTGCTTCACGAACGGGTCGATGTCGAAGTGGCGGGACCATCCGGTGCCCTCGACGGAGACGGTCTGCGCGGCGACGTCGATGACGATGCTGCCGCCGGGGAGTTCCTCGGCGCGCGACATCAGGTAGTCCACGTCCTCCTGCGACAGCACGATGGTCAGGAGGCCGACCTTCGAGCAGTTGTTGCGGAAGATGTCCGCGAACGACGGGGCGATCACCGCGGTGATCCCCATGTCCTCGAGGCCCCAGACGGCGTGCTCGCGCGAGGAGCCGCAGCCGAAGTTCTGCTGGGCGATCATGATCGGCGCGCCGGCGTAGGCCGGGTTGTTCGTGACGAAGTTCGGGTCCTTCTTCCAGTCGAAGAAGGCGAATGGGCCGTACCCGGAGCGTTCGATGCGCTTCAGGAATTGCTTCGGCATGATCTGGTCGGTGTCCACGTCCGCGCGGTTCAGCGGGATCGCGTTGCCCTTGACGGTTTTGATCGCGCGCATCTACTTGTACCCCCGGATGTCGACGAAGTGGCCTTCGACGGCGGCCGCGGCCGCCATCTCCGGGCTGACGAGATGGGTGCGTCCGCCGGCGCCCTGGCGGCCCTCGAAGTTGCGGTTGCTGGTGCTGGCGGCACGCTCGCCCGGGAGCAGGATGTCCGGGTTCATGCCGAGGCACATCGAACAGCCCGGTTCACGCCACTCGAAGCCCGCGTCCTTGAAGACCTGGTCGAGGCCTTCCGACTCGGCCTGCTTCTTCACCAGGCCGGAGCCGGGGACAACCATCGCGCGGACGGTCGACGCGACGTGCTTCCCTTTGACGACACTGGCGGCGGCGCGCAGGTCCTCGATCCGGCCATTCGTGCAGGAACCGATGAACACGCGGTCGACCGCGATCTTCGTGATCGGCGTGCCGGCCTGGAGGTCCATGTAGACGAGCGCGCGTTCCGCCGTCTCTTTCGCGGCGGCGGAGACGGCGTCTTCCGGCTTCGGTACGGCGGCCGTGACCGGGACGCTCTGCGCGGGCGTCGTCCCCCAGGTGACGTAGGGGGCGATCTCCTCGCCCTTCAGCGTCACATAGGTGTCGAAGGTCGCACCCTCGTCGGTGACGAGCGCCTTCCATGCCTCGACGGCCTTGTCCCAGTCCTCGCCCTTCGGTGCGTAGGGACGGCCCTTGAGGTACTCGATGGTCTTCTCGTCCGGGGCGACGAGGCCGGCGCGGGCGCCACCTTCGATCGTCATGTTGCAAACGGTCATCCGGGCCTCGATGGAGAGGTCGCGGATGACGTCGCCGCGGTACTCGATGACGTGGCCGACGCCGCCGTCGACGCCGATCCTGTTGATGATGGCGAGGACGACGTCCTTCGCCGTGACACCGGGTCCGAGCTTGCCCGTCACCTCGACGGACATCGTCTTCGGCGGCATCTGCGGGAGGGTCTGCGTCGCCAGCACATGCTCGACCTCGGAGGTGCCGATGCCGAAGGCGAGCGCGCCGAGCGCGCCGTGCGTCGAGGTGTGCGAGTCGCCGCAGACGATCGTCATGCCGGGCTGGGTGAGCCCTTCTTCCGGCGAGATGATGTGCACGATCCCCGAGCGGAGGTCGAAGATGTCCCACAGCGGGACGCCGAAGTCCTTCGTGTTCTGGCGCAGCGTCTCAATCTGCTGCGCGGAGAGCGGGTCGGGGTTCGGCAGGCGACGGTCGGTTGTCGGCACGTTGTGATCGATGGTCGCCAGGGTGAGGTCGGGCCGCCGGACCTTTCGGTCGGTCAGGCGCAATCCCTCGAAGGCCTGCGGGCTCGTCACCTCGTGCACCAGGTGGAGGTCGATGTAGAGCAGGTCCGGCTCACCCGCCTGGCGGCGGACGACGTGCTGCTCCCAGATCTTCTCGATGATCGTCTTCGGCACTCGGACCTCCCCCTACTGAGCGGATCGCTGGGCAACCGCATGCTGAGTAGCCGCGTGTTGGGCGACAGCGATTGAGCGGTTCAGCGCGTGCAGGTAGGCACGCGCGCTCGCGACCAGGATGTCGTTGTCGGCGGCGCGGCCCTGGTAGACCACCCCGCCCGTCTCGATGCGGATCGTGACCTCGCCCTGGGCATCGATGCCTTCGGTGACGGACTTCACGGAGAACTCCGTGAGCACATTCTCGGCGCCGGTCACGCGGTTGATCGCGCGGTAGACCGCGTCCACCGGCCCGCTGCCGATCGCCGCGTCCTCGTGCGGCTGCCCGGCCGCGTCCAGCAGGCGCACGGTCGCCGTCGGGCTGCCGTGGTCCGAGGTGCTGACCTGGAGGAGGTCGAGCTTCCAGGTGTCCTCGATCTTCGACTGCGTCTGCTCGGCGACGATCGCCATCAGGTCGCGGTCGTCGACCTCGTCACGGACGTCCGCCACGTCTTTGAACGCGGCGAAGATGCGGGTGAACTCCTCGTCCGTCGGCGTGAAGCCGAGGTCGGCCAGCCGAGAGCGGACGGCGTGCGTGCCGGAGACCTTCGTGAGGACGATCGAGTTCCCGGCGGGGATGCCGATCGACGCCGGGTCCATGATCTCGTACGTCTCGCGCATCTTCAGGACACCGTCCTGGTGGATGCCGGAGGAGTGCCGGAAGGCGTTCTTGCCGACGATCGCCTTGTGCGGCTGGATCATCATGCCGGAGTAGCGCTCGACCATCTTCGAGGCGACGTAGAACTCACGGGTGTTGACGTCCGTGTGGACCTTCATGAAGTCGGGGCGCGTCTTGATCGCCATCACGACTTCCTCGAGCGAAGCATTGCCGGCCCGTTCGCCGATGCCGTTGATGGTGCCCTCGACCTGGCGCGCGCCGCCGAGGATGCCCGCCAGCGAGTTCGCGGTCGCCATGCCAAGGTCGTTCTGGCAGTGGACGGAGAGCCGAACTTTTTGGATGTCCGGCACGTTCTTCATGATCGAGCGGATCAGGTCCTCGAACTCCTCGGGGATGGCATACCCCACTGTGTCCGGGATGTTGATCGTGGTCGCGCCCTCTTCGATGGCGGCCTGCACGATCTGGTAGACGAAATCGCGGTTCGAACGCGTCGCATCCATCGGCGAGAACTCGACGTCGGAGACGTATCCCTTTGCCCGCGACACGCCGAAGCGGGCGAGTTCGATGATGTCCTCGCGGTTCTTCCGCAACTGGTGCGCGAGGTGGATGTCGCTGCTGGACAGGAAGACGTGGATCCGCGCGCTCTCGGCGCGGCGCACCGCCTCGTAGGCGATGTCGATGTCGTCCTCCACGGCGCGGGCGAGGCCGGCGATGACGGGGCCCCTCACCTCCTGAGTGATGCGGGCGATCGCCTCGCGGTCGCCGGGCGAGGTGGCGGGGAAGCCGGCCTCGATGATGTCCACGTTCAGCTTCGCCAGCTGGCGGGCGATCTCCACCTTCTCGTCCATCGAGAACGAGATGCCGGCGGACTGCTCGCCGTCGCGCAGGGTGGTATCGAAGATGTAGACCTTGTCAGATTCGCTTGTCATGTCAGTGTGCTCCTGCGATGTGACTTCGATGGTGGCGGAGGGCCCTCCCTACCGCCCAGTGTGGGGCGGCCGAGGGCCGGGTAAGCAGGAGCAGACCGCCGAGCAGCGTCAGCGCGGACGTGACGAGCGGCCGGTCTTCACCGGCCGCCCCGACCGCGCCTCGCGACGCGCGCACCTCGACACCCCGTACGGCGTGTACGGGACGGGGAGAGGCGACGGGACGCGGGCGCGCGGTCATCGAAGGACTACTTCTTCCCCTGGTTCAGCCAGCCCATCATCTTCCGGACCTCCGCACCGACCTGCTCGATCGGGTGCTCGGCGCCGCGGCGGCGCAGGGCGCGGAAGTGAGGCTGGCCAGCCTGGTTTTCCAGGATCCATTCGCGGGCGAATTGGCCGTTCTGGATCTCCTCCAGGATCTTCTTCATCTCTGCCTTCTGTGCCGGCGGAGAGACACGAGGCCCTCGCGTGTAGTCGCCGTACTCGGCGGTGTCGGAGATCGAGTCGCGCATCTTCGCCATGCCGCCCTCGTACATGAGGTCGACGATCAACTTCACCTCGTGGAAGGTCTCGAAATAGGCGGACTCCGGCTGGTAGCCAGCCTCGATCAGCGTCTCGAAGGCGTTCAGGATCATCGAGGTCAGGCCGCCACAGAGGATCGCCTGCTCACCGAAGAGGTCAGTCTCAGTCTCCTCCAGGAACGTGGTCATGAGGATGCCCGAGCGCGCGGCGCCGATGCCCTTGCCGTACGCCAGCGCCGTCTGCAGCGCGGTCTCACTCGCGTCCTGGTGGACGGCCACGAGGCCCGGCACGCCGCCGCCCTCGGTGTAGACGCGGCGCACGAGGTGGCCGGGGCCCTTCGGCGCGATCATCGAGACGTCCACGCCCTCGGGCGCCTGGATGCGGCCAAAGTGGATGTTGAACCCGTGGGCGAACATCAGCGTCTTGCCGGGGGTCAGGTAGGGCGCGATGTGGTCGTCGTAGACCTGCTTCTGGATCTGGTCGGGGACGAGGATCATGATGATGTCGCCGTCGCGCGACACATCGTCGACGGTGCCGACCTTCAGGCCCGAGGCCTGTACGAGGGGCCACGACTTCGAGCCGGGGTAGAGGCCGACCGCGACGTCGACACCGGAGTCGTGCAGGTTCAGCGCGTGGGCGTGGCCCTGAGAGCCGAACCCGATGATCCCCACCTTCTTCCCCTTCAGCAGAGACAGGTCGGTGTCGGAGTCGTAGAAAATCTTGGCCACGTTCGATCCCCCTCGATGTCTGGTCGTGTCCTCGTGGCGGCGCGTCGCGTCCGCCCGTTGACGCTGCTGGACTCGCTACTTGCTCACGAAGGGCAGATCGCCCTCCGGCAGACGGCCGGATTCGTGGTGGAACCGCTTCGATTCCGCCGCCTCGTGCTCGTGGATGGCCGTCGTCTTCGCGCCGCGCGCGAGGGCAATCCGGCCGGTGCGCACCATCTCGCGGATGCCGTACGGCCGCAAGTTCTCGATGAGCGCGTCCAGGGTGCTGGCGGCGGCGGTCAACTGGACCACCAGCGTGGTCGTAGAGACATCCACCACCTGCGCCCGGAAGATATCGACGATATCGAGGATCTCCCGGCGCTGGTCCGGGCGGGCCGCGACCTTGATCAGGGCCAGCTCGCGGACGACCGCCTCATCGTCGCTCAATGTCTCAACCGTCAGGACGTCGATCAGCTTGTCGAGCTGCTTCTCCACCTGGTCGCCGACCCACTCCGGGCCGTCCACGACGATGGTCATCCGGGAGATGCCGGGCTCCTCGGTCGTCCCGACGGCGAGGCTGTCGATGTTGAATCCACGGCGGCGGAACAGTGACGCGACGCGGTTCAGGACGCCGGGACGGTCTTCCACCAGGGCGGCAACGGTGTGTTTCATCTGAACTCCTTACGCCGCGGCTAGCGGGCGACGCCCTCGGGCGCCTCGATGGTCTCGCTCAGGGCGGCGCCGGCGGGGACCATGGGCCAGACGTTGCCCTCCGCCTGCACCTGGAAGTCGAGGATCACGGGCCCGGCGTAGGCCGCGGCCTCGCGGATGGCGTCTTCCACCTGCGACTGGTCGGTGACGCGGATCCCCTTGATGCCGTAGGCGTCCGCTAGCTTCAGGAAGTCCGGCTGGGACATCGCCACGGAGACGTAGTTGTTCGCGTAGAACAACTCCTGCCACTGGCGGACCATGCCCAGGAAGCCGTTGTTCATGATGGCCATCTTCACGGGGATCTGTTCGTCCACCATGGTGGCGATCTCCTGGAAGGTCATCTGGAAGCCGCCGTCGCCGCAGATGGTCCACACCTGTCGGTCGGGGCAGGACACTGCCGCGCCCATCGCCGCCGGCACCTCGAAGCCCATGGTGCCGAGGCCGCCCGAGGTGATGAACTGGCGCGGCCGGCCGATGTTCATGAACTGAGCGGCCCACATCTGGTGCTGGCCGACGCCGGTGGTGAACACGGCCTCGCGCCCGGCGAACTCCGCGATCTTCGAGACCACGTACTGCGTGGTGAGTTCGTTCCCCGGCGGTACCGACATCGAGGCGCGGTGTCCGTCGCGGATATCGTTGATCCAGCGGAGCCAGTCGACGTGAGACTTCCGCTCGATGGCGTTGGTCAGCTGCTGAAGGACGTGCTTCACGTTGCCGATGACCGGCAGCGCCGTCGGCAGGTTCTTGCCGTGCTCGGCGGGATCGATGTCGACGTGGACGATCTGGGCGGTCGGGTTCATGTCCTGGAACCGGCCGAGCGCGCGGTCGTCCATGCGCATCCCGAGGCCGATGATCACGTCGGCGTTGCTCGCGGCGTGGTTCGCCCAGTAGGAGCCGTGCATCCCCATCATCCCGTAGGAGAGGACGTGCTCCGGCGGGATCGACCCGAGCCCGAGCAGAGTGTTCAGGATTGGGATGCCGCCGCGCTCGGCGAACGCGCGCAGTTCCTCGGTCGCGTCCCCGAGCAGGATGCCGTGGCCGGCGAAGATGATCGGGCGTTCCGCGCTGTCGATGATTGCGGCGGCCCGCTGCACGTCGGCGATGGAGGCCTCACCAGGGACTCGGTAGCCGCGGACCGAGACGTGCTCCGGCCAGACGAACTCCGCCTCCTCCAGGAAGACGTCCTTCGGGATGTCGATATGCACTGCGCCCTTGCGGCCGGACATCGCCAGATAGGCGGCCTCCGCGAACGCCGGCGCGAGGTCTTCCGCGCGCATGACGAGGTAGTTGTGCTTCACGATCGGCATCGTGATGCCGGTGATGTCGGCCTCCTGGAAGCCGTCGCGGCCCAGCAGGTTGCGGGCGACGTTCCCGGTGATGAAGAGCGTGGGGACGCTGTCCATGTGCGCGTTCGTGATCGCGGTGACGAGGTTCGTCGCGCCGGGGCCGGAAGTGGCCAGCGCGACGCCGAGGCGGCCTGAGGCGCGGGCGTAGCCGTCCGCCGCGTGTCCCGCGCCCTGCTCGTGGCGGACGAGGATGTGGCGGACCTTCGGGTGGGCGGGGAAGCGGTCGTACAGGGGCAGGACGACGCCGCCGGGGTATCCGAAGATGGTGTCCACGCCCAGCCGTTCGAGGCAGGTCAGGACGATGTCGGCGCCGGTCATCTTGGTCATCGGAGGGTCCTTCGCTGGCGGTGCGCGGTCAGGCCGCGCGGTTCACGTCCGGGGGATACGCGGAAACCGCTCGACACGCGAGCGGCACAGGCGACGTCTGCGAGAGCAGGCGCCGCCTAGGTAAGTACGAGTACGAGGAGGAGACCGCCGAGGGTGGCAGCCTGCGCAGAGACGGCGAGGGGGGAAGTCAGATTCGCCATAACGCTTTTGAGTGTGGCTGACCGGCGGCGCGCCGTCAACTAGGGGAAGTCCCGGATGCTCAAGTCCACCTATTTCAGCGGCGAGAAGTCCGTAGGGTTCATGATCCGGTTCTCGATGTGGTGGACGAGGGCGCCGTCCTTCTCGGAGTCGGCGCGGGCCTTCTGCCAGTCGGGGTCGGCCTGGAAGGCGGCCCAGGCGGCCTGGCGCTGGGCGAGGCTCTCGAACCCGAGCATGTACCAGAGTTCGTCGCTGCGGCCGCCAATCGAGTTCGTCCAGTAGCCGACGTTCTTAATGCCGTGCTTCTCGAAGAGGCGGACGGTGTGGTCGCGGAAGCGGGCCTGGAGCGCGCCCATCTTTCCGGGGTTCGCCGTGTAGATGCGCAACTCGTAGATCATCGATGTCACCCCCACGTCACCGGATTCGTCCGATGCGCGCACGGTAGCGGAAATGCGCCGTCCGGGGTCAGGGCTTCCAGACGGTGGTGTCCGCGTGGGCGCCGGCCCAGGCGAACCACCAGAGGTGCGCCGAGGGGAGCGCGGGCCGCACCCGGCTGTTGCGCGTGTTCAGCAGCCGCTCGTCGTCGACGAACCAGCGCCCGCCGTCCCGGTCGGAGACTTCGAGGGCGGCCCCGGCGCCGGTGACGCGATCGAAGCGGGTGCCCTGCGCGTCATACGCCTGCACGCCCTTGCCCGGCCCGGCGGAGACGAGGACGACGGTGACGCCCGCGATCGTCTCCTGCACGACTCGGGCCTGCTCGACTGCGTCGACGGGATAGGCACGCCAGACGCCGCCGAGGTTCACACCGATTACCCGCATCTTCGCGGGGAGGCGGGAGTCGAGGCTGCCGGCCGGGAACTGCGGGCGCTCAAGCCCGCCCTCGGCCCGCAGCGCGGCGCCTTCGGCGTAGTCGCGCACGAAGCCGGTATCGAGCGCGAGCACGGCGCCGGTCGGATAGCGGTCCTTCCATTCGCCCCATGTGGTGCGCGTGATAGCGAGCGGCGTGAGTGCGACGTTCTTCGCGGCGAGCGGGCCGGCCACCGCGCGTCCGCTGACGGGGTCCCACAGGCTCATCGTCTCCGCGTCGAAGAGGAGGCGCCGTGAGCCGGTGACCAGGTTTGCGACGCCGAACGTGTATGACCTTCCGTCCGAGGCTGCGCGCCGGTAGGCGGCCACGCCGCCGCAGGGCAGGCAGTGGAACACCACGATCTCGCTGTCGCCGGCACGGTCCTGTACCACGCCATGCCAGGCGATGATCCGTTCCGGGTAGGCGCGTGAGGCCTCGTTGAGGCGCACCCCGAACACGACATCCGTTGCCGCGAGGTAGCGTTCCTCGGTCGCCCTGATCACCTTCGTGGTGGTGGTCGTCGGGCTGCGGGTGTCGCCGAAGCCCCAGACCAATCGTTCGGGGCGGACACCGCTCCCGTCTTTGGGTACGAGGTCGAGGTAGCGAGTGTCGATCAGGCTGAGGAGCCGTCCCTTCCATTCGCCGTAGCCGTCCGGCAGCGGTGGCGGGTCGCGTTCGATGGCGGCGTACCACTCGGCGGCGGTCGCGTAGCGCTGGCCGCTCACCTGCTCCAGCGCCTCACGCACGGGCCGCTCCCAGCCGAGGTCGAGCCAGAGCATGTCCACCAGCGGCGCGATGAACCGCCGGTCGCCTGACGCGCCGATCGACTCCAGCACGCGCGCGCTCGCCTCGCCCGGAGGCAGGCAGGCACGGGCCTTCGAGGCGTTCTCGTACCAGCAGATCACCTCGCGCAGCGCCTGCTCCACCTGCCCCGCCGGGAGCGATGGCGCGGTGCTGGCCGGCGTCGCGGTCTCCGTCTTCCCCGGCCGAAACACCGCTTCTTCGGCCGGTGTTGCCGGCACGTTCCTCGCGAGGCCGCATCCCGCACCGAGGACGCCCACGACGGCGAGCGCCAGCGCGGCGCCTCGAATGGCGCCCCGGCCGGCGTCGAGGCGCGCGTGATGTTCTTCGCGTACGCGCCCGACCCGTCGAAGTACTCGTAGGGCCCAGTCCGGGGGGCGCACAGCGCAGCCTCGGTCAGCCGCGCGGCACGCGGCGCGCGGTGATCAGGCGGCTGACCTTCGCCGTGGGGCCGAGCAGGGCGTAACTCACGGGCCCCGCGACGTGCGTGAGGTCGAGGTAGGTCACCTCGCCGCGGATCATCCGGACGGCGCCGTCCCAGAACGGCCCGAGGTGCTGGAGCATCCAGACGAACGGCGCCGGGTTCACGTTGAAGATCTCCATCAGCGCACGGGACGCCTCGAACTCCGGCAGGTACTCCCGCGCGAGGGTTGCCTGGTAGCCGGCGAGCGTCGGCACGTGGCCGTCGAGGTAGTCGCGCACGGCGGGCGCAACGGCGGTCCCGGACAGGAGCGCGGCGGTGATGCCCTCGCCGGAGAGCGGGTCGACGAGGCCGGCGGCGTCACCGACGACGGCCGACCCGGCCGCGGCGATCACCATCCCGCGTCGCTGCATCGGGAGGTGATGGCCGCGCAGGTTGGTGACCGTGTCGAAGTCGAGGCCGTAGGTGCGGCAGAGACGCCGGAGCGCCGGACGCAGGATTGGGCCCGCCGCCTCCTTCCACCCGCCGACGCCGACGTTGATGTGGTCGCCCTTCGGGAAGACCCAGCCGTACCCGCCGGGGACGTGGCCGAAGTTCAGCGTGACCTTGCCGCGGAACTCCGCCGGCACGCCGCCGGGGAACGCAATATTCCCCTCCAGCGCGACGGCGCTCTCGCCCGCGGCCTCGTAGCCGAGGCGGTTGCCGACAATGCCGTTCGCGCCATCCGCGCCGATGACCACGCGCGCCTGGTGCGTCCCATCCTTCGTGCGGACTTCGAAGGTGCCGTCGGCGTGGCGTGTCACGTCGGTCACGGTCTGGCCGTCGCGGAACTCGACGCCGGCGGCCTGTGCCTTCTCGACGAGGAACGCGTCCAACCGGCGTCGCTGGGTCATGTACGTCAGCGGGGCCTTCGCGTCGCGCGTGACCTCGCGCCGCTCGCGGAGCCGCATGCGGGCGGCGGTGACGATGTCCTCGACGACCGGGTCGATGGAGAACGGAAGGATGTTCGCGCCACGGACGGTCACGCCACCGCCACAGGGCTTGTCGCGTGGAAACTTCGCGCGGTCGAGGAGCAGCACGGAGGCGCCAGCGGCGGCGATCCCTCGTGCGGCCGTGCTCCCGCCCGGCCCGGCCCCGACGACGATGACCTCGACGTCCGTCACGAGGCGCGCGCCAGGGCGACGCCGAGCGACGCGAGCAGCGCGACCTGGACCCCGACACCTGCCATCAGCACGGTGTAGGAGGCGACGCGGTCCCAGAGGGCGAAGGCGAGCGCCAGCGCGACGTCCAGGCCGAGGACGGCGGCGGCGGCGCGCGGCACATCGATCAGGCGCGAGCGGAGGGCGGCATCCGCGAGTGGTTGCGGGTCGCCGGGGGGGAAGACGTAAGGCAGCACCTCGGGCAGCGAGCCGTAGCGCACGCCGAGGAGCACCGCGTTGGCCACGGCGAGCGCGGCACAGGCCGTGAGCAGCAGGAGCGCGCGGCGGTCGTGCCAGAACCCCTGCAGGGTCGGCAGCGTCTGCTCGAGGTGGTGGGTGACCTCGGCGGTGGGCCCGAGGTCCTGACGCACCTGGATCTCACGGGCGAATGCGGCGGGGTCCGGGACGGAGATGGCGTAGTTGCGCTCGTTGGTCATGACGTACAGGACCTGCTCCGGCGCCTGGTGCGTGGAGTAGAAGAGCACCGACCCGATCCGGCGGATCTCGGCGCTGCCGATGTGGTAGCCGTACCACGAGATCCCGCGCACCTTCGGCACCTCCAGCGAGGTCCCCGGCACGAGGCGCTCGATCGCCTGCAGGGGGACGACCTGCCGGATGCCGGCCCACGCGATGACCAGGCCGTTGCGGTCGACCGTGTAACGGAGCGAGGCGAGGGCCATCGTCCAGTAGACGAAGAGCGCGGCGAGCGTGCCCGCGCACCCGACGCCGAGCCACGCCCCCACGGTCGCGAGGTCGGTGCTCCGCCCGTGGGCGAAAACGGCGAGCAGCACGGCGACGGCGATCGCCCATGCGACCAGCACGCCGCCCATCATCAGGCCCAGCGTCCGAGGTGGCTGGTAGTGCAACAGACCTCCCGCGGCCCGCCCGGGAGCGTGGATGCCGCGCCTCCGAGTCTACGCGCCCGGCTGGCTACGGGCGGCGTGATCGGTGGCGCGGCCTGGACGCTACGCGCGGACGCCCGCGCGGGCGTACACGGGCGTGAGCCATGAGTTGTACGCCGGCTGGCGACCGGTGATGCTGCTGAAGTAGAGCGACTGGAGCCGCTTCGCGATCGGGCCCGGCCGGCCGTCGCCGACGGGGACGCGGTCGACCTCGACCACCGGGGTGAGGTGGGCGGCGGTGCCGGTCATGAAGATCTCGTCGGCGATGTAGAGCTCGGAGCGGTCGATCGAGCGGCGCTCAACGCCGAGGCCCATCTCGCGCGCCGCAAGTTCGAGCGCGGTTTCGAGGGTGATGCCCTCGAGGATGTTGTCGCTCGGCGACGGCGTGATCAGTTTCCCGTTGCGGACCATGACGATGTTTTCGCCGGAGCCCTCGGAGACGTGGCCGTCCTGGTTGAGCATGATCGCCTCGTCGAAGCCGTTGAGTTGGGCCTCGCTCTTGGCCATCGCGTTGTTGACGTAGAGGCCGTTCACCTTCGCCCGCACGGGGATCGAGGTGTCGTCCACGCGCCGCCAGGAGGAGGTGGCGCAGCGGGCGCCCTGGTCCGGGTCCAGGTACGCGCCGAACGGCGTGACGTAGACGAGGAAGTCCCATTCGAGGTTGTGCATGCGCACGCCCACGACCTCCGCGGACATGTAGATCATGGGGCGGACGTAGACGTCCTCCTTGAAGCCGGACTTCTCCACCACCTGCTGGATGATGTCGGCGGCCTCGTCGTCGCTGAAGCGGAGGCCCATGCGCATGATCTTCGCACTCTGGCGGATGCGCTGGACGTGTTCCCTGACCTTGAACAGGTACAACTGGTCCTGCTCGGCGTTCCAGTTCCCGCGGACGCCCTCGAATACCGCCGTCCCGTAGTTGAAGGCGTGGGTCATCACATTGATGTTCGCCTGTTCCAGCGGGACGATCTGACCCCGGAAGAACGCCATGGGTGTGGCCATCGAGCGGCTCCTTTGAGTCGCCGGCCCTCGACGGGGCTGCGGCGGGTGCGGAGGTCGGGGCCGTGCAGGCCCCGAGAGTGGTCGAGGATACGGAGCGCGGCACGGCCCGGCAAGGCGTGCCCGGTCACCGGGGGCCGGAGGTAGGGCGAGCCGCTCCCCGCGCCTATCCTGCGAGGTGCCTGTCCGGCAGGCGGAGGCCCTGATGACTATACCCAGTGGCGCGCGGTACCAGGTCGGCGGGGTCGAGTTCGCCGTCGTGAGCGACGGCGACTACTTCTACGACGCCGGGGCGGTGTTCGGCGTGGTGCCCCGGGTGATGTGGGAGCGGCAGAGCGGGCCGCTCGACCCTCAGTACCGGCTCACGCTCGGCCTCAACTGCCTGCTGCTCCGCTCCCTGGGTAAGACGATCCTGATCGAGACCGGCGTGGGCGGGAAGCCGGGCGACCGCGACTCCTCCTCGCCCGCCTCCGAGGGGACGCTACTGACCTCGCTCGCCGCGATCGGCGTCGGGCCGTCGGAGATCGATGTGGTTGTGAACACGCACCTGCACGCCGACCACTGCGGGTGGAACACCTCGGTCGATGGCGCGGGCACGCTCTCCCCCACGTTCCCGAACGCGACCTACGTGATGAGCGCCACCGAGTGGCGCGACGCCACCCACCCGAACGAGCGCACCCGCGCCACCTATCTGGCGCGCAACCTCGACCCGATCGCGGACCGCCTCGACCTGATCGAGGGGGAACGCGCGATCACGGACGAAGTGATCTTCGTGCCCGCGCCGGGGCACACCGAGGGGCACAGCACGGTGGTGATCCGAAGCGGGCAGGAGTGGGGCGTCTACCTCGGGGACCTCGCGCAGCACCGCGTCCAGCTGGAGCGCACGCCGTGGGTCTCCGGGCTCGACATCCTCCCGCTGGTGTCGCTGGAGACGAAGAAGCGGCTGATGGACGAGTGCATCGAGGCGGGCGCGCTGATCGCCTTCTGCCACGGGCCGTACCCCGGGGTCGGCCGGATGATCCGTACCGTGGAGGGCCATCGCAAGTGGATGGACGAGGCGCCGCACACGCCCCATGCGCATCCCCACGCTGGCGAACCGCACGGGCACGCCTCGTGACGAGTTTCATCGACCCGGACGACCTCCTCCCCGTGATCTCGAAGCAGGATGTCCCCGCGCGTCCCGCGTTCGATGAGTCCGAGGTCGCCGAGGACGGTCATATCCACACCTCGGGCCTGGCGGGAGAGCGGACGAACGTCCTGAGCCTCGCGCACCTGCACATGAAGGCGGGCTGGCACCCCGCGCCGGTGCACGGCTGGACGCTCCCGCTCTGGTACGGCGGCACCTACGACGAGCAGCAGGCCGCCCGCGAGTCCGCCGTGATCTGGGACCACTCGCATGTCGGGCGGTACTACGTGACCGGCGAGGCGGCGGCCGAGGTGCTCGCGCGGGTGTTCGCGACGGACGCGCGGCGGGTGCCAGTAGGGGCGATCGCGCGGCTGGTCGCGTGCCGCGAGGACGGGACGGTGCTGGACATCGCGACCGCGTGCCACCTCGACGTGGGGCGCTGGTTCGTGATGAGCGGGCCGCGCACGCAGGTGCGGTTGCGCGAGGCGATTGTGGCGGCCGTCCGTCCGGGCAAGGACGTGGAGGTGCGCGACCGGATGGCGGAGTCCGTGCTGCTCGCCGTCGCCGGTCCGAAGGCCGCGTCACTGCTCGAACGGGTGGTGGGCAACATTCCCAACGCGGTCCCGGCGGGCGAGGCGCACGAGGTGTTGCTTGGCGGGTGGCGGGCGCTCGTCGCGCACACGTCCGAGGTGGGCGAGGAGACGTTCTGGTTCCTCGTTGCGCCCGAGGTGGGTGAACACCTGTGGGAGAACGCGACTGTGTCCGGCATCGTCCCCGCGGGGCTCGCCGCCTGGGACACGATGCGGATCGAGGCGGGGGTGATCGAGGCGCCGGGCGAGACGCCGTCCCCGGCGACTCCGTACCACGCCGGCCTCGGCGACCTGGTCGACCTCGAAGATGCGGCCGGGCCACGCGTCTTCCCCGGCGTCGAGGCGTTGCGCGCGGTGCGGGCCGCGGGCGTCGAGCGAATGCTGTGTGGGCTGCGGATGGACGGCCCGCGGCTCGCGAAGCGGGGGTCGAGGATCACCGGTGCGGGTGGCGATCTCGGCGCGTGCGTGGCCGGCGCGTTCTCGCCAGCGCGGGGCACAGGGATTGCGCTCGCCTATCTGCCGCCCGACCTGTTGCGCGTGATCGTGGACACCGATGGGGTGCCGCAACCGGCGGACGTCGTCGCGTTGCCGTTCATTCACGGACCGCGGGGCACCGTCACGCGATAGCGGCTACATCTTCAACGGCACTTCCGAGGCGAGGGCGTGCAGGTTGCCCTCGCCGTCGTTGAAGAACGTCATCCACAGTTCCATCGAGGCGTCCCTGTGGACGATGTGCGGGCCTGCGCCCTCGATCGTCACGCCCTTCGCGACGAGGGCGGCGTGGCCGGCCTGGATATCCGCGACGCGGAAGTAGAGGGGCGAGCCGGGATGGTCGAAGCGCCCGTCCTCGGGGATGTCGAGCATGAGACGGACGCCGTTGAGGTCGAAGAAGGCGAGGTTGCCCGCCTGGAAGAGGAAGGGCAACCCCAGCACGTCGCGGTAGAAGGCGACAGCGCGGTCGATGTCTTTCACGTTCATGGCGATTTGCAGGAGACCCTGCGCGTTGACGCCCGCCATCGATGTCTCCCTTCCTCGCATCCCGCTACCGCGCCCGCGTCCCGCCGTCCACGGTTTAGATGCCGCCGGTGATGAACGAGGCGTCCTTCGAGCAGAGGAACGTGACGAGCGCGGCGACCTCTTCGGGACTGCCGACGCGGCCCATCGGGTAGGCGTCGCCCATGCGCTTCATCGCGGCCTGCGGGTCGTCCGGGTTCGCGCCGCGCGCGAGTTCGGTGCCCATGCTGGTTTCGATGACGGCGGGACAGACGGCGTTGACGCGGATGCCGCGGGTGCCGAGGGCGAGCGCGGCCGACTTCGTCATGCCGATGACAGCGTGCTTGCTCGCGCCGTAGGCGAAGAGCGTTGGCGTGCCCTGCAAACCGGCGATCGAGGCGGTGTTCACGATCGTGCCGCCGCCGCGGCGCAGCATCGCCCGCGCCACCTCGCGCATGCCGAGCCAGACGCCCTTCACGTTCACATCGATCACGCGGTCGAAGGCCTCCTCGGGGTAGTCGAACATCGAGGTCACGGGGCCGAGGATGCCGGCGTTGTTGAAGAAGTGGTCGATGCGACCGGTGAGCCGTTCCGCCTCGGCGACGTAGGCGCGGACGTCGGCCGCCTTCGTGACGTCGGCGGGCACGATGTGGGCGGCGCCGCCCGCGCGCTCGACGGCGACTGCGCTCTCCTCGAGGGCGGTGCCGGACAGGTCGACGAGGACGACGCGCGCGCCGTCGGCGGCGAAACGCACGGCGGTCGCCCGTCCGATGCCACCCGCCGCCCCGGTGATCACCGCGGTCTGGTCATCGAAGCGTCCCATCGCAGTCCTCGTCTCCCCGCCCCCGCCGAGGGCCCGCGCAGTGTGCCAAAACGGGGCTGACCTTGGTGCTCGACGACGGTGACGCCGTCGAATCTTGGACGAGAGTTACTGCCCCGGCCGGACCACCAGATCGCGGGTGACGGTGGCGCGGGAGGGGGAGCCGGCGAGGGCCATCGCCAGATCGAACTCGGCGCGGAGCAGTTGCAGGACGTGGCGGACGCCGGGCTCGCCGTCGACGAGGCCCCAGAGGATGGGGCGGCCGATCAGCACGGCGTCGGCACCGAGGGCGAGCGCCTTCAGGATGTCCGTTCCGCGTCGCACCCCGCCGTCCACCAGCACGCTCGCGCGGCCTCCGACCGCCTCGACGACCTCCGGGAGCGCATCGATGCTCGCGACGGCGCCGTCGAGCTGGCGGCCGCCGTGGTTGGAGACGATGACGCCGCGCGCCCCCGCCTCGATGGCGCGTGCGGCGTCGTCGGCGCGCAGCACGCCCTTCACGATGACCGGCAGACGCGTGGTCGAGCAGAGCCACTCGAGGTCAGTCCAGGTCAACGCAGGGTCGATCTGCGAGGCGAAGAACTGGAACAGTCCGGAGTCGCTCCCATCGCTCGACACGGCGGCCAGCGCGCCGGCGAGGTTGGCGGCGGTGATGCCGTCCGGCAGCGCGAAACGGTTGCGGGCGTCGCGTTCGCGGCGGCCGAGGAGCGGCGCGTCCACCGTGAGGACGAGCGCCTCGTAGCCCGCCGTCTCCGCGCGCTCGACGAGCCCGCGGGTCAGGACACGGTCGCGGAAGACGTACAGCTGGAACCAGCGAGGCGACCCGGGCGCCGCCGCGGCGACCTCCTCGATGCTCGTGGAGGAGAGGGTGGAGAGCGTCACCGTGACGCCCTCGGCTGCGGCGGCGCGCGCGAGGGCGGCCTCGCCGTCCGGGTGGGCGAGCCGCTGGAACGCCGCGGGCGCGATCAGGACGGGCCAGGCGTGTCGCCGGCCGAGGATGGTCGTGGAGAGGTCGCGTGCGCTGACGTCGACGAGGGTGCGCGGGCGCAGCGCGATCCGCTCGTAGGCCTCGCGGTTCCAGCGGAGCGTGACCTCGTCGGTCGCGCCGCTCGCGTAGTAGTCGCGCGCCATCGGCGACAGGCGGTCGAGGGCGCGCAACTCGACCTCGGCGAGGTTGATCGAGGAGAGGGTGGTCGGCGTGTCGTTGGCTTCTGCCATCAGTACGTCGCCTCCACGGGGTTGCCCCACTGGAACGGGCGTGTGAGGACGTGGCCCAGTCCGAACTCGGCGGCGAAATGACGCAGGCCGTGTTCGAGTGGTTCGGTGAGTTCCAGGCGGTAGCCAAGGTTCTGCGCGTACTGCTGCTGGTGCCAGACATCGAGGTAGACGATGCCGTGCGCGCCCGATGGGACGAGCCGGGCGGCGGTCGCCGTCTGGTCGCCGATCGCCTGCATGACGCGCTGGAGCGAGTTCACCGGGCGCAGCCGCCGGGGGATGACATATGCCCCGTGTTCCGCCACCGCGATCCGCACCGGGCCGGTGTCGAGGTCGCCCTCGGTCGCCTCGAACGCCGCCGCGCCGAGCCGGGTGACGGCCCACGCGTAGCCGCAGGCCTCGGAGAGGACGTCCTGTGCGCGCTCGTCGGGTTCGCCCCGGCCGCGGCAGCTGTGCGCTCCGTGCGCGGCGAGGAGGCGCGCCCGCACGACCTCGAGCGCATCGCACGCGTCGACCTCGTCGAGGGCGCGGCCGAGCCAGTAGAACGGCGGGTTGTGCTCGGACTCGCGGGTCATCATGAAAGCGACCCAGCAGGCGTCGCCGCCCCATTCCGCGGGTTCGATCCCCGGGAGCAGCATCCGCAGCCAGGTCGCCATCTCTCGGGCCATCGGGCGATCCTAGCGGTGGTGGCCGTCAGGCTCCCCCGCCAGCCGAGGCAGGTGCATCCACCCACGGTGTCCCACCATGCTGATGGTGGCGGCGACGAGCGATCCGGCGACGGCGGCGGCGGTGGGATCGGCGCGGAGCAGGAAGGCGAGCCCGCCTCCGAGGGCGGAGCCGGTGGCGTTCAATTCCGCCTGCAGGACGTGAGGCAGGCGGGTCGCGAGCATGTCGCGGAGCACGCCGCCGCCGGTGGCGGTGAGGATGGCGAGCAGGATGGCTGCGGGCCAGTCGAGGCCGGCCTGTGTCGCCAGCAGCGCGCCGGTCGCGGCGAACGCGCCGGTGCCGATGGCGTCCGCCGCATCGAGGACCGCGAGCGGCAGCCGTCCTCCGGCCGCGCCGAACGCGATCGCGGCGGCGGAGGAACCGGCGGCGTACAGCAGGTAGTCGGTGTTCGCGATCGCCCTCGGCACGTCGCCGATCAGCACGTCGCGGAGGATGCCGCCGCCGATCGCGGCGACGAGGCCGAGGGTGGCGAGGCCGAAGAGGTCCATCCCGGCACGCCGTCCGACGGCGACGCCGCTGATCGCGAACGCGACGATGCCGACACGGTCAGCGATGGCGACGAGGGTGGCTGCGTCCATGCGCGGACGATAAGGGCAATCGCGCCGAAGAACGTCGATCCGGGCGGGACTGTTGATGCCGTCCGTTACGCTACGGCGACTTCCACATGCTCGACAACGATCTCCCCTTCGTCAGGGATCGTTTCGCCCTCCTCCACCAGGCACTCAAGGTGGAAGGCAATCGCTTCGCGCGCCATCGTCAGCGCCTCTTCGAGCGAGTCACCCTGGGTGATGAGACCTGGCAATGCCGGGACGGTCAGGGTGTACCCGCCGTCATCGGGGTCAGGAACCAGGACAACCGTATACCGGCGCATCGTTCGCCTCCGTGGGCAGAAATTCAGAGTAACTCAATCAACTCGTCCACTGTGAGTCCGGCTTGATCCAGGACTGACCGTAGGGTGCCCGGCCTGACGACCTGGCCCGCATGAATTGAAACCGTCACGCGCATGGGACGATTGGCATGCGCCAGCCGGACGTGGCTCCCTCGCTGGCGAATCCGTGCCCAACCGCCTCGCTCCAGGGCTGAGATCAGGTCTGCGGCGGTGATCCTGGGGAGTCGTTCGGCCATCCCTGTCGAACCTTGTCGCAGTGTCGAACCTGCCGTGTGATCCGCGCATCCGTCAAATCATCCTAGGTGAGTCGGAGCGATCCAGAGACTCTCTTTGTCACCGTGGATCGCCCGCGAGCGGACCCCGGCGTACCTTCAACGGATGGACGCGAGTGCCGCCGATTACCTGCGCGCCGTCATCCTCGGCGTCATCCAGGCGCTGACGGAGTTCCTCCCGATCTCGTCGTCCGGCCACCTGCTCCTGGCCGGGGAGGTCATGGGCGAGGAGATCTCCTCGCTGACGTTCGACGTGGGTCTGCATGTGGGGACGCTCGCGGCGGTGTTGATCTACTTCTGGCGCGACTGGACCGGCATGGCCAGATCCTCGACCGTCGACCTCATGCGTCATCGCTGGCACCTCGCACGCTGGAGCGTGCAGGGACGTCTCGCCAGCCTGGTGGTGCTGGGGACGCTCCCAGCCGTGCTGGCCGGCGCGACGCTCGACAACGTCATCGAGGCGCAGGTGCGAGGGGCGACCGTCGTCGGTGTCATGCTCTTGCTGGGCGCGGGGCTGCTCTGGCTGGCGGACCGCACCGACTCGGCCCGGGACGGCCTCGGGGAGATGGACGCCGGACGCTCAACGGCGATCGGGATCGCGCAGGCGGTCGCGCTGATCCCCGGTGTCTCCCGCAGCGGGATGACGATCGCGGCGGCGCGCTTCCTGGGATTCGACCGTATCTCCGCCGCCCGGTTCTCCTTTCTGCTCTCCGCGCCCGTGGTCGCGGGCGCCGCGCTGCTCAAGATCGGCCAGGCGGTTGCCGGAGATGAGGTCGTGGCGTGGGGCCCGCTGATGGTGGGTGCGCTGACCTCGGGCGTCTGCGGCGTCCTCGTCATCCGGGCGCTGCTGGGGTATATGCAACGGCGCACGCTGGCCGTGTTCGTCTGGTATAGAATCGCGCTCGGCCTGACGGTCCTCGCAGCGGTTGCGGGTGGCCTGCTCTAGCGCCAGGCCCAGGCGGGCGCACGGATGGGCGGGAGCGTGCTCGAACGGTTCGATCTTGATGGCAGGGCCATCGTGGTGACCGGCGGCGGCCGGGGCCTCGGCCGCGGCATGGCGCACGCGCTCGCCGAGGCCGGAGCGCGCCTGATGATCGCCGCACGCACGCAGTCCCAGCTCGACAGCACCGCCGAGGAGATCCGCGCACGGGGCGGCACGGTCGCGACATTCCGGGCGGATGTCACCGACTCGAAGCAGGTCGACGCGCTCGTCGCTGCGTGTGTGCGCGAGTACGGACGCATCGACGTCATGTTCGCGAACGCGGGCGGCGGCGGCGGTCCGGACGTCGACTTCTGGGAGTACCCCGACGACGCGTTCGACCATCTGCTAGCGACGAATCTGAAGTCGACGTTCTATTCCTGCCGCGCCGCCGCGAAGGCGATGGTGGAGCAGGGCGGCGGGGGCGTCCTGGTCGCCACCGCCTCCGGCACCGCGCTGCGCGGGAACCGGAACTTCGCCTACCCGACGGCGAAGGGTGGCGTGATCTCCCTGACGAAATCGATGGCGACGATGCTGGCGGGCCACGGGATCCGCGCAAATTGCATCGTCCCCGGCTACGTCTCCCAGACCGACCCGAAGGATGACCAGGAGCGCGAGCAGCGGGCGCAGCGCGGGGCCTTCATTCCTTCGCAGCGGCTGGGCGAGTGGTGGGAGCTCGGCCCGCTCGCGGTCTTCCTGGCCTCCGAGGCCTCCTCCTACATCACGGGGGAGACGTACATCATCGACGGCGGCGGGCTCGCCGGCGGGCTGGGGCCGATTAAGTTCCGCCCGCGGCACGAGTGGTAGCGGTCATGCCCAAAGCGAAATCGTCCTTCTTCGACCTCGAGGGCAAGCGCGCCCTCGTCATCGGTGCGGAACACCCGCACGGTGCCGCAATCGCGCGTGCCTATGCGGAGGCGGGTGCGGATGTCGCGCTCGCCGCCCTGACGGCGGACGAGGCCGTGATGCGGATACGCGGCGTGCAGCGCGAGGTCGAGGCGATGGGCCGCAAGGTCTCGACCTACGTGATGGACGTGATGCTCGGCAAGAACGTCGAGGTCACGATGCGTCAGATCGTGAAGGAGATGGGTGGCCTGGACATCGTGGCGTCGTGCCCCGACCTGTTCCTCGCGAAGCCGATCGAGCGCACCTCGGACACCGAACTGGCGCGCGTCATGCAGGCCAACTTCAACTCGCAGTACTTCGTCGTCCGCCATGCCGTGGAGGAATTCCGCCGTCAGCAGCAGCCCGGCCGGATCGTCCTCGTCACCAGTGTGCTGGGCGAGCGCGGACTGCCGAACACCACGGCGTATGCTGCGGCCGCCGGGGCGGTGGTGAACCTGGTCCGGGCGGCCGCGATCGAGGTCGGGCCCGACCGGATCCAGGTGAACGGCATCGCCCTTGGCTGGATGGACTGGATGCAGGACCGCCTCCGCCCGGACGACGAGGAAGCCCAGCGCGCCGTGCGGTTCATCGCGCTGCGCCGTCGGGGGCGCGCGGACGAGGTCGGGCCGCTGGCGGTCTATCTCTCGAGCGAGCGCGCGACGCGGTACATCACGGGACAGATATTCCCCGTGGACGGGGGACTGCTCCAGCATCTGTAGGGATCACACGAGTTCAACGGCGCGAGCCCGAAGGCGAGCGCCGCAGCGGAGGAGGGGACGCCGTGGGCATCCTTGACCAGTTCAACCTCACCGGGCAGTGCGCCATCATCACCGGCGCAGGGACAGGCCTTGGCCGCGAGATGGCGCTGTCGCTCGCGGACTCAGGCTGCGACATCGTCGGCGTCGGCCGGCGCTCGGGCCCGATCGAGGAGGTCGGCGAGATCATCAAGGCGAAGGGCCGTCGCTACCTGGGCGTGACCGGGTGCGACGTGACCGTCTCCGCGAACGTGAACGACATGGTGGCGCAGGCGGCCGCCAAGATGGGGCGCATCACGGTTCTGATTAATAACGCCGGCCTCGGAGGTTCGGGGCGCGGCAAGACGCTGCCCGAGCTGACGGACGAGGACTGGCTGTCGGGCATCGATTCCAACCTGAACGCGGCGTTCTACTGCACGCGGGCCATCGTCCCGCACATGCTGGAGCAGGGTGGTGGGCGGATCATCAGCGTCACCTCCGGCTGGGGATTCCGCGCGGGGCGGAACAACTGGATGTACCCGGTCGCCAAGGGCGGTGTGATCCAGCTGACCAAGGCGATCGCGATGACCTATGCCCGCGACAACATCCGCGCCTCCTGCATCGCCCCCGGCCTCTTTCCCAAGACGGAGGACGCCGCGGTGCTCACGGAGATGGGGCCGAAGCAGGTCGCGGGGCGCATCGGGTTCCCGCGGGAGATGGGGCCGCTCGCGGTCTTCCTTGCGAGCCCGGCCTCGGACTACCTCAGCGGCGCGACCGTGTTGATGGACGGCGGCGCGATCGCCGCGGGCCTGCTGCCCGCCGGCGTCGTCCCGCACGCGGAGGGCTAGCGCGGGGGCTCGCGCTCTCCCCAGGATCACAATTCAGGAGTCACAGATGACACTCTTCGACCTCACCGGCACGCACTCCCTCGTCACCGGCGCCACCGGCGCCTTGGGCCGCGCCCTCGCCGTCGCGCTGGCCGAGGCCGGCGCGACCGTCTCGGTCACCACCGTCTCCACCGACCGCGCCGAAGAGGTCGAGGCGAACTCGATTCTCAACGAGTGCTGGGCGGCCGGCGGCAAGAACGGGCAACAGAAGACCCTGGACCTGACGGACCCCGCCGCCGTGGAAGCGGCCGTGGCGGCGCTGGAGAAGGATGTCGCGCCGATCGACATCCTGGTGAACGCGGGGCACGCGGCGAACATCAAGCCGGTGCTGGCCTCATCCGTCGCGGAATGGATGCGGGAACTGAACCGGAACGCCACGACGGTATTCGTCGCCTCCCAGGCTGTGGGGAAGCGGATGGTGCCGCGCGGCAAGGGGCGGATCATCAACGTCGTTTCCGATCTGCATGACCGCGGGATCCCGAACTGCGCGATCTTCGGCGCCTCCCAGGGTGCCATCCTTGGCTTCACGAAGTCGCTGGCCCTGGAATGGGGCGGCGGCGATCCGCTGGTGGAGGACCGCGTGACCGTGAACGCGATTGGCATCGGGTTCATCGAGGGTGTCCCGGGCCCGCAGGCCGACCCAGCGGTCGCCGAGGTGCTTGGGCGTTACCTGCCGCTCCGCCGTCTCGGCTCACCGAAGGATGTCCAGGGTGCGGTGGTGTTCCTCGCTGCGCCCACCACGAACTACGTGAACGCGGAGGTTGTCCTGATCGACGGCGCCATCGCGACGCACGCATAGCACGGGAGATACGGGCCAAGATGTCATTTGATTCGCCCGTCGCGGGCCCGGGCCCGCGCTGGACAGGCGACGGGTCGTTGCGACCTCGTGTGCCCGTGCCCGAGGACGACCCGGCCCCCGCGCACCGTTCCGTCCGCGATGGGGCACCCACCGAGCAGCCGCCACGCGCGCGGACGGTCGAGGTCGGGGGCGTCGCCGCGGTGCTGGCCTCGCCGTTCCGGCGGCTGCTCGGGATGGCCATCGACCGGACGCTCAGTTCGCTGCTGATGGCCGTCCTGCTCGCGGTGTCCGGTGCGGAGCCCGGCCCGATCTCGTTCGAGGGGATCGTGGCCGCACAGATCCTCACGCGGGGCTGGGACATGATCTTCTTCTCGCAGGGGTGGACACCTGGCTCCCGGCTGGTGCGTGTGCGGATCATCCGCCTCGTGGACGGTGGCGTCCCGGGTGCGCGATGGGGGTTCGTCCGAGCGGCAGGGGCGGTGATCAGCGAAACCGTGCTGGTCGGCTACTTATGGGCATTCTGGGACTCACGCCGTCAGACGTGGCACGACAAGTTCGCGGGCACGGTGGTCATCGAGGCGCCCCGCTAGCGCGGCGGGTCGATCCGCAGCCCGTCCGGTTCGATTTCGGTGACCCGCAACTCCAACAGGAACGCATCTGGC
Organism: Chloroflexota bacterium; assembly: GCA_016875635.1. Classification (GTDB taxonomy): domain Bacteria; phylum Chloroflexota; class Dehalococcoidia; order UBA2979; family UBA2979; genus SURF-43. Next base: position 18,206 of record VGPD01000003.1, on the reverse strand, counting down.
CGGGCCGTCGTGTCACCGGCCACACGCAGGCCGACCAGCACCATGCGTTGCTGATCGACCCACACGTTGATCCGGACGGCCGACAGGTTCTTCAACACCGAGAAGGGATTGACGGCGGGATCGGCCAGGACCGCGGCAACCTGCTCGGGACGCAGCGCATATCGCCGTGCGGCCCCGGTCGCCACGGCCTCCTCGCTGTAAGGCATCGAAGCCATCTCCTGCCGGAGGTTGATGACCACGGAGGTCTCCTCGGGTTCGAGAATGGCGCGGGCGGTGAGGCTTGCCGAGCCGCCGAAGTAGGCACGCGCCGCCGGGAAGGCCTCGTCCCCCTACCGCCACGGGCCGTCTCCGATCCGGTTCCAGTGTCGGTCACCGATCACGATGCTCTCGCGCGTACCGAGCGTGATTGGCTCGGCGACGGTCAGTGAGTGCTCGCGGTCAGGGATGATCCGGTCACCCTTCACCTGCGCCTGCACCACGAACGGCGCTGACCGGAGCGCCTCGGGCGCCTGACTCTGGTCGAACAGCGACGAGTCCGCGCGGAGATCGGTCGTCCAGCGGTACGACCGCAGCGTCTGAATGCTTTTCAGGTCGGGGACGGCCGCGGGCGATGGATTCCCGCTCCGGCAGCTGACGAGCACGAGTCCGAGCCCGACGACCGCCAGCACGACGGCGAGGCGACGCGCGCTCATCGAGACTGCTCCCACGGCAGCGTGCGCGGTTGCAGCACCTGCCGCACCTGCCCGTCCGCGACCAGTACGATCAGGTCCAGGATCCCGTAGGCCGCCGGGTTCATCCCGCGCAGCGAGGCCGTGACCAGTTCGTCCGAGAGGTGCGCGAGGGCCGCCACGACGACCAGTGCGGACAGGTGGGTGCCTCCGGCCTCGCGTTGCGCCACGGCCCGGGCGACGTGTGCGCGCAGCCCTCGACGGACGGCGACGCCGTCGAGGGGATCGAACGACTCCGGTGCGGCGACGACCGTGACCCCGGCGGGTGCGCCCTCCGGCAGCCGGGACACCGTCCAGGTGTCATCGATCTCGACGTCGGTCACTTCCATCGGTTCGAGGACGGCGGCGCGGTCGCGGACGCGGGAGAGGATGAGGTCGAGTTCGGGCCGTTCCGAGGGGAGGCGGTGGACGGCGCGGGAGTCGAGGTGGAAGGCGCCCCGCACACCCTCGGAGAGGGCGAGCCATTCGCTGGCGAGTCCGCCGGTCACGGAGACGTACGCGCCGTCCGCGTCGATCTTCGCGAGTTTCACCGTCGCGGGCAGACGCACCTCGCGCCGCTCACCCGGGGCCAGGCCGCTCAGGCAGTTTGCCAGCGTCAGGCGCAGTCGCGACCGGTGCGGCTCTCCCTCGGGCAGCGCCACCAGGGGCGGGACCCAGATGACGTACCCGCCCGACGCGACCGATGGGTCTATCTCGATGTCGGAGGTGAGCAGGGCGGCGAGATCCGAGACGCCGGCGACCGGGCCTTCTGGCCAGAGCACCCCGGTGGTGACGCCGATGCGGCGTTCGCGCTGGTAGAGGATGGCGTCGTGAGGGGTTGGGTCGCCGTCCCCGACGCGGAACGTGCGGAAGAACCGTTCGCCCATCCACCCGCTGAGCAGGTGGACCGCGGCGGCCTCGGCAGGTGAATGTGCGGACACGGTCTCCCCCGAGGCGGCCGGGAGGGCTACTGCGCCTCCGCGCGTTCGCGCGCCAGACGCGCGTCACGGCGCTGCAGGCTGGGGTTCAGCCCGTGGACGAGCACGTCCAGGATAATGGCGATGTTGATCAGTCCGAACAGCAGTACGCCGCCGATCTTCAGTGCCGTCGCCAATGACGAGACGTCGTCGCCCGTCCGCTGAAGGACGAGCACGCCCACGACACAGACGATGAGGAGCACCAGCGGGATCACCACCCGGTCCCAGCGGCGGACGAAGCGGGACAGCACGGCGAAGGTGGCGGCGCCGCCGGCGATGTTCCCGGCCATGGCACCGAGCAGTGGCGTGCCGTGGTGGAGCTCGAGCCCGAAGGAACGCACGAACAGCCAGAAGAGCAGGGCCGGTGCGACCGACGCGATCAGGATCCCCGGCAGGTCAGAACGCTTGAACCGCATCGCTCATCCCTTCGCCAGCGCGCCCATCTTCCCTGTCCGCGCCGCACGCGGCAACCGGGCGGCCTCCGGCGGCCTCTAGATGTTTGAGCGGGATTGTCCGCCGTCCACGTTCAACGTGGCTCCCACGACCCATGACGCGGCCGGCGAGGCGAGGAAGACGACCGCACGGGCCACCTCCTGGACCGTCCCGAACCGCCCGCCGGGGATGTTCTCCCGCACGAACGAGGCCATCGCCTCGGGGTCCTCTTCGACCCGGCGCCCCCACGAGCCGCCCTCGAAGGCGATCGAGCCGGGGGCGATGTTGTTGACGCGGATCCCGTCGCGTATCCATTCCAGCGCCAGCGCCTTGGTCATCGCGATCTGCGCGGACTTGGTGGCGTTGTACTGCGGCGGGCCGCCCGCCTCACGACCGTAGATCGAGGAGATGTTCACCACCGCTCCCTGGCCGGAGGTCTGGAGATACGGGCGTGCGAGTTCCATCATCCGCAGCGGCGCGACGACGTTGAGTTCGAAGGAACGGGTGAAGTTCTGGACGATCGAGCCGTCGCGCACCGTCGCACCGGCGTTGTTCACCAGCACGTCCACTCCGCCGAATGCCCCGACGGCGCCGTCCAGTACCGCGACCGCACCCGCCTCGGTTGTCAGGTCGGCCGCCACCGCCTCCACGCGAGCCCCCGTGGAGGCGGCGCGGAGCGCCGCTGCCGTTGCCTCCAGTACGTCGCCACCCCGCGCGCAGATGGTGACGTTGGCCCCCTCCGCGACAAAGGCGGCCGCGATTGCCCGCCCAATGCCCCGGCTTGCGCCCGTCACAATCACGGAACGTCCGTCGAGCTGCAGGTCCATCGAGGCCTCCCCGTCATCCGCGCCCGTCCCGGGCGCGCGCCCGATCGTGCGCCCGCGTCGCCACACCGTCCACCGGGCCGTCACCACCGGACGGTGCGGCGCGGTACTCTCGGCAGGTTCCGGAGGACGCCCGTGTCGGTCACGCTCACCTTTGAAGGCGCCATCGCCGTCATCACGCTGGCCCCCGAGGGTGGGCGGCACGACCGTGACTCGATCGAGGCGCTGGGTGACGCCGCGATGTACGCAGGCGGCCGCATCGACGGCCCGGAGGCGGTGCGCGCGATCCTCGTGACGGGCGACTTCGGTTCCGGGTGGACGGAACCCGCGCTCGAGGAGGTGGACGGGCCGCTCGGCGGCGAGTTGCTGGGCGCGGGTATCCACGCGCTGGCCGAGGCGCCTCAACCGGTCGTGGCCGCGATCCGGGGCGTCTGCCACGGCCCGGGCCTCGAAATCGCGCTGGCGTGCGACATCCGGCTGGCGGGGGCGGACGCCACGTTCGCCGCGCCCGAGACCGCCATGGGCACGCTTCCCCGCGCCGGGGGTACCCAGCGCCTCGCCCGGGCCGTTGGCCGCGCGCAGGCGCTCCGTCTCGTTCTCACCGGGGACGTGATCGATGCCGCGGAAGCCCGCCGCATCGGACTCGTCTCGGCCGTCGATCCGGCGGCAGAGGTCGAGGGCGCGGCGCGTGCCCTCGCCGGGCGGATCGCGGATCGCGGCCCCATAGCCACCCGCATGGGGAAAGAGGCGGTCCACCGCGGCGCGGAGATGACGCTGGAGCAGGCACTCCGGTATGAGACCGACCTCACCATCCTGCTCCAGTCCACCGCCGACCGGGCGGAGGGTGTCCGGGCATTCGTCTCAAAGCGCCCGCCTCGCTTCACGGGGCGGTAGTCTGATCCGCTAATGGCATCGGATCCGGCCGCAGGGCGAGCCGGGATCGAGGGGGGACGACGATGAATGTCATTCTGAACACGGACGAGGCGCATGCCGTCCTTGCCCTGGTCAGTTCGCAGGTCATCGACCACGTCGAACTGTCCGAGGCGGCCCGGAAGGCGATCCGCGACTGGCGACGCGCGCACGACGTGGGCACCGCCGGGCTGGACGAGTTCACGGGCACGCTGAACGTCGCGCTGGGCAACTACATCGACGAGCGCACGTCGCGGATGATGCGGGTCCGCGGCGCGCTGAAGGTGAAGGGGGTCTAGATGAAGGTCCAATTCACCGTTGAAGAGATCCACACGATGTTCCAGGCGGTCGTCGACCAGATCGTGGCGATCGACCTCGACAAGAAGGACCGGGCGGCGATCCGTCGCTGGGCCGCGAGCGAGATGACCCCGGGCGAGGTGGCGATGCGACGCCTCTCCGACAAGATCAACGAGCAGGTCCAGCACGCCCACGACCGTTCCGAGGTGTCGCCGATCAAGAAGCCGGACTGGGCCGACTAGGCCGCGTGGTGTCCTCGCCGGGAGGCCCCCCGTTCATCCGGTTCGCCCGAGAGGGTGACGTCGTCTGGCTCACCCTCGACCGGCCGGAGCGTCTGAACGCCGTCTCGCTGGAGATGCGCGACGACCTGTGGGGCGCGCTCACACTGCTGAGGGACGACCCCACGGTGCGTTGCGCTGTCATCCGCGGCGAGGGCGACCGAGCCTTCTCCGCCGGGGCCGACATCACCGAGTTCGGGACCGCGCCCAGCATCATCGACGCACGGGAGGCGAGGCGGGCCCGTGACCTGTGGGGGGTGATGTCCACGCTGCCCGTGCCGCTGGTCGCCGCGGTACACGGGTTCGCCTACGGCGCCGGGCTGGAGATGTCTCTCTACTGCGACATCCGGATCGCGGCCGAGGACGCCCGCTTCGCCCTGCCGGAGGTCACCCTGGGCTACATCCCCTCGGCCGGTGGCACCCAGACCGCCCCCCGCCATCTTCGGCGCAGCGATGCCCTTCGCCTGGTGACCAGCGGCGATCCCCTGACCGCGGCCGAGGCGTTCGAGGCGGGCCTGGTCCACGCCGTCGTCCCCCGGGCGGAACTGCTGGACACCGCGCGAGCGTGGGCCGGGCGGATCGCGACCCGCCCGCCGGAGGCCACCCGCGCCGCCAAGCGAGCCGTGCTCGAGGGGATCGACCTCCCTCTGGAGGATGGCCTGGCGCTTGAGCGGCGTCTGGCCGCGGCTCTCAGGGTGGCATCATGACCGAGCAGGTGACGGCGACCCCCCGGGCAGAGCGCCCCAAGCAGACCCTGGGTAAGTGGGCAGGACCGCTGGCACTGCTCGTGGTGACGCTTGCGGGCGTCGGAGCGGTGTTCTGGGGGTACTTCAATCCACCCGACATCCGTGTCGTCCAGTTCGACGCCGGACCGGTCTCGCAGTGGCGTGCACAGCGGATCGTCGGCTTCCCGGAACAGCAGATCTACATCGTGGCGCTCGACGATGGGCGTTTGCGGGCCCTCGACACTCGCATTGAGGCCACGCACTGCGTCGCCCAGTGGCTACCCGACGACGCGCGCGGCGTGGCTCGGAACCCCGCCGGGCTTCCCGGCGTGTTCGAGGACGCGTGCGGCGGCGGGGTGTGGAGCATGCTCGGGGACGCGATCAGCGGGTCGGCCGAACCGCTTCGGACACCTCTGGTGGACGCGCGGCCGGACACCCAGGGGCAAGAGTTGCGCGTATGGGTGGAGCTGGTGAACTCGGGCCGGTAATCGACGGTCACCGTGCCTGCGGTTGCGCAGAGTCCGAGCGCGCGGTAACAAACCGTGGGCACGCGCGCCGTCTGGCTGCGCGGCTGGCGTCTGCCGAGGGCCGTCCGTATGATGGCGCGGCTCCGAGGGGGAATGCGCGCATGAACACGGCTGAGTTCCTGATGATCTCCGCATCGATTGTGCCGGACCGGATTGCGGTCGCCGGGCCGAACGAGCGGCTGACCTACGCGGAATTGCAGACCCGCGCCAACCAGCTCGCAAATGCGATGCAGGGGATGGGGATCGGCAAGGGGCAGAACGTCGGCGTGATGGCCGTTAACTGCACTGAGTACGTCGAGGTCTACTACGCGGCCGCTGCCGTCGGCGCCACGCTGGTCCCCCTGAACTTCCGCGCGAAGGCGGAAGAGCTGACCTACATGGCCGACTCTACGGACGTCGCGTTGCTCTTCATCCAGGAGCGGTACTACTCGATCTACGAGTCCGTCCAGAACCAGCTGCCGAAGGTCAAGCACGTCGTCACGCTGGACTTCAAGAAGGAGGGGTTGCAGGACGTCGCCGCATTCCGCGCGACCGGTGAGGACATGCCTGTCTTCGCCGACGTCGAAGAGTCCGACCCCACCCTGATCATCTTCACGTCGGGCACGACGTCCCTTCCGAAGGGCGTGGTGCTTTCGTACCAGGCGCTGACGGCGCTGGTGGTCAATACGCAGGCGCCAGCCGACCCGAGCAACGATCAGGAGGTCGTGCTGGTCTCGGTGCCGTTCTTCCACATCGCCGGCGCTACCACCATGATGTCGGCGGTGTTCTCCGGACGCCGTCTGGTGATCCTCCCCGCCTTCGACCCGCAGGCCTGGCTGGCCGCCGTCGAGCAGGAGGGCGTCACGCACGCATTCGTCGTCCCCACGATGCTCAAGCGCATCATGGAGGTCGACGACTTCGAGAAGTACAACCTGAGAACCCTGCAGCTCATCACCTACGGCGCCGCGCCGATGCCGTACGAGGTCGTCCGCCGCGCGGTGGACGTCTTCGCGCCGTCCGCGCGCAACCCGAAGGGCGTGGGCCTGATGAACGCCTACGGCCAGACCGAGGCGACCGGCTCGATGACCTTCCTGGGCCCGGACGACCATCGTCTGGACGGTACGCCCGAGGAGAACGACAAGAAGCTGGAGCGACTTCGCTCGGTCGGGCGCACGATGGCTGACATCGATGTCGCGATCCTCGCGCCGGATGGGCGTCGCCAGCCCGCGAACGAGGAAGGCGAGATCTGCATCCGCGGCGACCGTGTGATGAAGGGCTACAACAAGCGCGACGACGACACCGAGTCCGCGCTCCGCGACGGCTGGCTGCACACCGGCGACGTCGGCAAGATCGACGACGGTGGCTACCTGTTCATCACGGGCCGCCTGAAGGACATGATCATCCGGGGCGGTGAGAACATCGGCCCGGCGGAGATCGAGCAGGTGCTGGAGGACCACCCCGGCGTCGCTGAGGCAGCCGTCATCGGCGTCCCGGACGTGGAGTGGGGCGAGATCGTGAAGGCGATCCTGGTCCCGGCGGGCGCGGCGCAGCCGAGTCCGGAGGACCTGACCGAGTACGTGAAGACGCGCCTGGCGTCATACAAGGCCCCGGCCTACTACGAGTACGTGAAGGAACTGCCCCGGAACCACCTGGGCAAGATCCTGAAGACAGACCTCCGCAAGGAGTACGGCACGGCCAGCGGCCTCAAGGCATAGCCCGGGGACCAATTCCTGCCGAAGCTGAGGGAGCCGTCATGCTGCAGCCGACGACCGTGCCGGAGCGCCCGCAGCGCCGCGTCGGTGCATGGTGGGGCCCCGCCGTCGGGATCTCCGCACTCGGGTTCTACGCGGTCGCGACCGTAGACGATACCGCGGGCCGGGAGATCGGCTTCAACGCCGACCACCCGTGGGCGGTCTATGTTTTCATGGCCGCCCTCGTCGGGCTGATGGGCTACGGTTTCGTCCGGCACGCCGGGCTGTGGATGATCGGACGCCCGACATCCGGCCTCCTGCGCGAGGTGCCTCACCGGCTCCGCAACGCGGCGCGTCTGGGGCTCGCGCAGGACAAGGTGCGACGCGACCGGTACGCCGGGATCATGCACTGGTGCATCTTCTCCTCGATCGTGGTGCTGACCATCGTCACGGCCCAGGTCGCCATCGAGGCGGACTCCCCCTTCAAATTCCTGCACGGCCCCTACTACCTGTTCTTCTCCTTTTACGGCGACCTCTTTGGCGTCATTGGCCTCGTCGGCGTGGGAATGGCCCTCTATCGCCGCTACTTCTCCGACTTCCACCGCATCCGCTGGGATGAGCGCCTGGAAGACCACCTGATCATCGTGGGCCTCGGGCTCGTGTTGTTGACCGGCTTCGTGCTGGAGTCCGCGCGCATCATGGTGACCGAGCTCCACCAACACCCGGACTGGGCGAAGTGGTCCTTCGCGTCGTACGCCATCGCGCGCGGGCTCGACGTCTTCGACTTCTCCGAGAAGCAGGTCCTGTGGCTGCACACTTGGGTCTGGTGGGTCCACATCGCGATGGCGTTCGCCTGGCTGGGCCTCATCGTGTTCACCCGTCTCGACCACCTCTTTTTTGCCCCGGTCAACGCATTCTTCTTGCGCACTGACTCCCCCGGCCGCCTGGCCAAGATCGATGACATCGAGCAGCAGGAGATCTTCGGGGTCGGCTACGTCCAGGACTTCACATGGAAGCAGTTGTTCGAACTCGACGCCTGCGTCCGCTGCGGGCGGTGTTCCGAGGTGTGCCCGGCCAACATCTCCGGCCAGCCGCTGTCTCCGATGCACCTCATCCAGGATCTGAAAGGACATCTGGCGGATGTCGGCCCGGCCATCCAGCGTCACCGCCATGAGGCCGGCGACGCCGGGCGCGAGGTGTCCTCGGTCGCGCTCGTCGGCGATGTCATCAAGGACGAGACGCTCTGGGCCTGCCGCACCTGCGGCGCCTGCATGCAGGAATGTCCGGTGATGATCGAGCACGTCCCGACCATCGTGGACATGCGTCGCTTCCTCGTCATGAACGAGGCCCGCATCCCGGCGACGGCACAGGCCGCGCTTGAGAACCTCGAGATGCGCGGGCATCCGTGGCGCGGCACGGCGCTGGAGCGCACCACGTGGATGGAAGGTCTGGGTGACGTCCCGATCTTCGACGGGTCGCAGGAGTACCTCTACTGGGTGGGCTGCTCCGGATCGCTGGTAGAGCGGAACCTGCCGGTCACGAAGGCCGTCTTCCGTCTCCTCGGCGAGTCAGGTGCGTCGTTCGGCGTGCTCGGCCAGGAGGAGACCTGCAACGGCGACCCGGCCCGGCGTCTGGGCAACGAATACCTGTTCCAGATCCTCGCGCAGCAGTTGATCGAGACGTTCAAGGCGAAAAACGTGCAGAAGGTCATCACCAACTGTCCGCACTGCTTCAACACGTTCAAGAACGAGTATCCGCAGTTCGACGGCCACTTCGAGGTGCTCCACCACACTGAGTTCCTCGCCGGCGCGATGCAGAGCGGCAAGCTGGTCGCGAAGCACTCGGTCAACACGACGGTCACCTATCACGACTCCTGCTACCTGGGACGGCTGAACGGCGTGTACGACGCGCCCCGACAGATCATCTCGATGGTCCATGGCGCCGACCTCACGGAGATGCAGCGCAACCTCTCGAAGGGGCTGTGCTGCGGCGCCGGTGGCGGGAACATGTGGCAGGAGGAGGTCGGGGAGCGGCGTGTGAACCACGTCCGCGCGGAGGAGGCGGTGCGCACCGGTGCGCAGTCCGTCATCTCCAACTGCCCGTTCTGCATCCAGATGTTCGAGGACGGCGTGCCGGCGGTCCACCCCGAGGAAGAAGGGCGCATGAAGCCCTTCGACGTCGCGGAGTTGCTGGAGCAGGCCGTGTTCGGGCCGGGTACGCGCTAGGCGCGTCTACTCCGGCGGGACGTTAGAATCATCGGGGCTGCGTGGTCTGTGCGGCGGATCGCCCATCGCCTCGAGGCTCACAGGTTCGAGTAAAACCGTACCGGGGCGCGCACGGCGTTCCGGGCGAAAGCGCGCGGGGTGTGCCCCCGGATGAAGGAGACCAGCATGCACATCGTGGTCTGTGCCAAGCAGATTCCGGACCCGGAGACCCCGCCGTCCGCGTTCAAGATCGACGCGGCGACCAACAAGGTCGTCCCGGCCCAGGGCATCGCACCGGTCCTGAGCCAGTTCGACGCGATCGCCGCCGAGGCCGCCCTCCGCATCAAGGAGGCGAACGCCGGTAGCAAGGTGACCGTGATCTCGATGGGCGCCGAGTCTGCGCAGGCTGCCATCAAGCAGGTGCTCGCGATGGGCGCCGACGAGGGCGTGCTGCTCAACGACCCGGCCTTCGAGGACGGTGACTCGCACACGACGGCCACGGTGCTCGCGGCCGCCATCAAGAAGCTGGGTGACGTGGACGCTGTGTTCTGCGGACGTCAGGCGGCTGACTGGGACATGGGCCAGGTCGGCCTGCTCGTCGCCGAGGACCTCGGCTGGCCGGCGGCCATCATCGCCAAGGGCGTGACCACCGGCGCCGCCGGTCTGCAGATCACGCGCGTGCTGGAGGATGGCTTCGAAAGCCTCGAAGCCCCGCTGCCGGCGGTCGTCACCGTCTCGAACGAGTTTGGGGAGCCGCGCTACCCGAAGCTCCCGCAGATCATGGCCGCGGCGAAGAAGACAGTGACCAACTGGAAGGTCGGCGACCTGGGCCTGGACCCCGGCGCCGTCGGCAAGGCCGGTTCCCGGCTGAAGCTCGAGAAGCTCTTCATCCCGGAGAAGGGCGGCAAGGTCGAGCTGATGGAGGGCGACACCCCGCAGGCGCAGGCCGCCGCGCTCGTCGCCCGACTCATGGCAGACAAGATCCTGTAGCCGACCGAACCGACGAGGAGCAGAACAGATGGCACACAATATCCTGGTGGTTGGCGAGATGGCCGACGGCGCACCGACCTCGACCACCCTTGAGTTGCTCGGTGGCGCGCAGGGGCTCGCCGCTGGCGGGACCGTTTCCGTCGCCCTGCTGGGCACCGGCGCATCCGCCGCAGCCGCGAAGGCGGCCGGCGCGAGCAAGGCGTTCGTCTCCGACGACGCCGGCTATGACGCGGTCAAGGCTGAGCAGTGGCTCGCCGCCCTCGAGGCGGCCGTGGACCAGGCCGGCGCGGACGTGGTCCTGATTGCGCAGTCGTCGGCGGGTCGTGAGCTGGGCCCCCGCTTGGCCGCCCGCAGGAAGACCGCGGTTGCGATGGACTGCGTGAAGATCGAGGACGCTGGCGGGTTGAAGTTCACCCGGCCCGCCTACGGTGGCAACGCGATGGCGACCTACTCGGTCGCCACGTCGCCTGCCATCGCGACGGTTCGTGCGAAGTCGTTCGAGGCCGCCACGGGGGCTGGTGCGTCGGACGTTGTCCAGCTGCCGGCGGCGGGTGCGTCCCGCACGAACATCACCGGTAGGGAGAAGGCCGTCGCGGCCGGCCTCCAGATCACTGAGGCGCCGGTCGTGGTCTCGGGCGGCCGCGGCCTGGGCGCGCCCGAAGGCTTCAAGGCGATGGAAGAGCTCGCCACGGCGATCGGTTCCGAAAAGGCGGCCGTCGGCGCTTCGCGCGCCGCGGTGGACCTCGGCTGGTACCCGCCCAGCCAGCAGGTTGGGCTGACGGGCAAGGTCGTGAACCCCGACCTGTACATCGCCGTCGCCATCTCGGGCGCCAGTCAGCACATGGCCGGTTGCTCGGGCTCGAAGACGATTGTCGCGATCAACCGTGACAAGGACGCCAACATCTTCGGCTTCGCCAAGTACGGCATTGTCGGGGACTGGAAGGCAGTCGTCCCGGCCCTGGTCGAGGAGATCAAGAAGGCCAAGTAATTTCCGGACATAACGGTGATTGCTCAGGTGGGGGGTAGGTCGCAAGGCTTGCCGCCCACCGGCTTCTTCGTCGGTCTCCTGAATCTGAGCGAGCGAATTCCGGCAGATTCCTTGCGAGGCATTCGGGTCGGAAATACAATCGCCGCGCCCACGTGGGGCGAAATCTCCCCAAACGGCGTCACTGGAGGCGGACTGGCGGCGGCCCAGCCGGGCGTCGACCGTGTTCAGCCAGTGCTGGGAGCATCACATGATCGTCATTGGCCTGACCGGGGGGATCGCCTCCGGAAAATCGACAGCTGCCGAGCAACTGCGGAAGCTCGGCGCGGTGATCATCGACGCCGATCGCGTCGGGCATCGTTCCTACGAACCCGGGACACCCGGATTCGAGAAGGTGGTCAACGCCTTCGGGCACGACACCGTCGGCAAGGACGGGTTAATTGACCGCCGGGTCCTCGGTGGCAAGGTGTTTGGCGCCCCACAGGAACTTGAGCGACTGAACGCCATCCTCTGGCCTGAGATCCGCCGGCTCATCGCCGAGGAGATCGTGCAGATCCGTGAACGCGACAAGGACTCGGTGATCGTCGTCGAGGCAGCCGTGCTCATCGAGGCTGGCTGGCAGGATCTCTGCGACGAAGTCTGGGTGTTGACCACCAATCCCGAGATCGCCATCGAACGTCTGCAGTCGCGCAATGGACTGACACGCGACGCGGCGCTTGCCCGCATCAACGCGCAGATGACGTCCAAGGAACGCGCGGCGTTCGGTCACGTCGTTGTGGATAACTCCGGCACCGAGGAGCAGTTGATCCAGAAGATGGATCGCGCCTGGCGTGTCCTGCAGCAGCGCCTCGACCTCCGACGGCCCAAGAAGCCGGTGGTGAAAAAGTCGGCGGTGAAGAAGCCAGCGGCGAAGAAGCCGGCAGCGAAGAAGCCAGCGGCGGGGAAGCCGGTGGCGAAGAAGCCGGCAGCGAAGAAGCCGGCAGCGAAGAAGCCGGCAGCGAAGAAGCCGGCAGCGAAGAAGCCGGCGGCGAAGAAGCCGGCGGCGAAGAAGCCGGCGGCGAAGAAGCCGGTGGCGAAGAAGCCGGCGGCGAAGAAGCCGGCAGCGAAGAAGCCGGTGGCGAGGAAGGCAGCAGCTAAGAAGCCAGCGGCGGGGAAGCCGGTGGCGAAGAGGCCGGCCGCGAAGAAGCCGGTGGCGAAGAAGCCGGTGGCGAAGAAGCCGGTGGCGAAGAAGCCGGTGGCGAAGAAGCCGGTGGCGAAGAAGCCGGTGGCGAAGAAGCCGGTGGCGAAGAAGCCGGTGGCGAAGAAGGCAGCAGCGAAGAAGCCAGCGCGGCGCTAGAGGCTGCCCTGCACTACCGGCAGGATGTAGGTTCACGCTGGGGCGACTGCCCCGGTGGCGGGTCAGGAATACAGCGTGACGAACAAGATCGCACCAGGGTTTAAGCAGATCGCGGTCGAGGACTTCCGCCTCACCGAGGAGCCCTTCTACCTCCCGCTCCGGGACGAAGTCGAACTCTTCGAGACCGCCTATGCGGACAAGGTCCCCGTCCTGCTGAAGGGGCCGACCGGTGCGGGCAAGACCCGGTTCGTTGAGTACATGTCGTGGCGCCTCCACAACCGGGGCGGCCATGGCGGACACGAAGAGGGCGTGCCGCTGATCACGGTCGCCTGTCACGAGGACCTCACCGCCTCCGACCTCGTGGGCCGTTACCTCCTCGAAGGTGACGAAACGCGATGGATCGACGGGCCCGTGACACGCGCAGTGAAGAACGGCGCCATCTGCTACCTCGACGAGGTCGTCGAGGCGCGCAAGGACACGACGGTCCTCATCCACCCGCTGACCGACTACCGCCGCCTGCTCCCCGTGGAGAAGCGTGGTGAACTGTTGGAGGCGGCCGACGGCTTCTTGCTCGTGATGTCCTACAACCCGGGATACCAGTCCGCGATTAAGGACCTGAAGCACTCCACCCGACAGCGCTTCATCGCGATCGAGTTTGACTACCCGCCGCGCGACCAGGAGGCGATCATCGTCCAGCGCGAGTCCCACGTGGACGCCGCGATCGCGATGGAGCTGGCGAAGCTCGCGGAGAAGGTGCGTAACCTGAAGGAGCACGGTCTGGGCGAAGGCGTCTCGACCCGTCTGCTCGTGTACGCAGGGAAGTTGATCCACGGCGGCATCTCGCCGCGCCGTGCCTGCCAGGTCTCGATCGTCTGGGCCCTGACGGACGACCGCGAGGTCCAGCGGTCCATCGAGGAAGTCGTCGCCTCCATCTTCGACGACTAGCCCAGTCAGTGCCGGCGGGCGCGGTGCCGCCGGCGCCCATGCACGGGGGATGCGATGAGCATCGCCGACGACCTCACGACCCGTTACGCGGCCGACCTGCGCGGCTTTGGCGCCGCGCTGCCGGACGACTTCGCCACGGGCGTGCGCGCCATGGCCACGCTGCTCCCTGAGACAGCGGTCGAGGCATGGGCGAAAGCCGGCGTCGAACTGGCGAACTCCAGCCTGCGGGCCTGGGAGGCGGCGGCGGAATATTTCCGTGCGAGCCCCGCGCTCGTCGACCGTCTCGGCGTCGAAGGCATCGCGCGCTGGGTCGTGCTGGCGACCGACCTCTCCTCGCGCTCGTCGTTGATTGCCGCGCAGTTCCTCAAGTCCACGCCGGACGCGCTGGCCGTCCTGCAGCCGGACGACCTTGACGAGTGGGCGCAGCAGGGTGACCGGCTGTGCCGCGGGAACTGGAAGTCGATCGCGCTGTCGCAGCTCTACTTCCAGGTCAGCCCCGCGCTCTTCCAGTCGCTCCCGCTCGCCTCGGTCAGCCGGCTGGTCGACATCGTCGACCAGCTGACCGAACGGTCGTATGAGGTCGCCACGACCGCGCTCGAGGGGGCGGTCCAGATCTTCGCGGGCCTGCCCGCAGTCGACCGCGAGCCGTTCCTGCGCTTCGCACGAGCGGTCACGCGCGCCTCCTGGGCGGACACGCGGCTCTATTTCGAGCGCGGCCCCAGACTCCTCGACCGGATCGAATCGTCGCAGCGCACGGCCTTCCTCGACCTGGCCGGGCGCGTGACGACCGAGGTTGGACGCCAGGGTTTCCCGCTCTTCTCGGACGCCGCAGAAGCGCTGGGCGGACTGCCATTGGAGCAGCACTCGGCCTACATTGCCTTTGCGGCGCGCATCGCCGCGGGCAGCCCGACCGCCGCGATGGAATACCTGAAGAGCGCGGCGTTCGTCGCGACCCGCCTGAACCCGGACCAGCGTTCGCTCTGGGAACGGGAAGGCCTCGAGATCGTCACGGTCGAGCGGAACCCGGAGGGGGCGGAAGCGTACTTCCGGTTGGAGTCCACGCGTGCCGAGGAAAGGATGCGTGCGCTCTCCACGCGTGTCGAACTGGCCTCGATCAATTCGATGCTGCGGATGTACGCCAAGGCGCTCTCCGGCGAGCCCGTCTCCGTGCAGTCCGCGGAGGAACTGGTCGACCGCGGCATCGGCTGGGTGACGGAGTCCACGCCGACCACCGAGGGTTCCACGATCTACCTGCCCCCGTACGTCGCGACGTTCGAGGAGCAGGAGGCAAACTTCCAGGTCTACAAGGTGTTCACCACGCACCAGACCGGCCGCATGGAGTTCGGTTCCTTCGACTACGCGTGGGATGTCCCCGGTACCTATGTCGCCGCGACAGGGCCTCGCCGCGAGGTCGCGGCCACGATGCGACGCGAGGAGCGGGGCATCGCCGCCGCGAAGGCCGAGGCCGTCACAGCCGTACAGCGCCTTTTCAACTGCTTTGACGACCGCGCCCTGATCGCCGGCCTGTTCACCGTCGTCGAGGACACGCGCATCGATGCTCTCGTCGCCCGCGAGTACGGCGGCATCCGCCGGTGGCTCCGGCAGCTCCAGGAGCACGAGATCGTGCGTCGCCCGAAGGTCGAAGAGATGGCGCTGCGCCAGGCGTTCGTGGAGAACCTGCTGCGCGCCTCCCTCGGCATGCCGGAGGCGATCCGCTGGCCGGTAATGCTGCGCGAATACATGACCGAAGGCATCGCGGCGCTGCGCATGGTGGAACAGCGCGGGGCGACGGTGCAGGACAGCGCCGAGGTGGCCGGTGCGCTCTACGACATCGCCGCCTCGATTCCGAACGTGCGCGCGCCGATGCCGGACGGCAAGTTCGACTTCGAGGGCGCGACGCAGGAGATGATGGACGTCCTGCCCTCGATGCCCGGCGGGGGCGACGGGCCGGACATGCCGTCGAACTCGCAGGAGGCGGCGTTCGAGAACCCGCCGCAGCCGGACTTCCGCGGCGACTTCAAGCCGGAACTCGTGCAGTTGATGGCGAAGCTTAAGCTGCAGCAGGAGGGCGGCGTGGACCCGGGTGGGGCGCTGACCAAGGAGCAGTTGATGGAACTGCTCCAGAACTCCACCGAACTGTCGATCGCCGAACTGGCCGATGGCGACATCGACCAGAGCCTGGGCATGTTTCTCGACAACCTCCAGAAGGATGCGGGGATGCCGGCGAGCGACAAGAAGGGCGAGAAGAAGGACGGCGACAGCGACGCCACGGACGGCGGCGACGGCGAGGGCCCGGACGAGGGCGAGATGCCGGTCGAGATCACATGGTTCTACTACGACGAGTGGGATTTCCGAGCCGGCGACTATCGCCCGCGCTGGACCCGCGTTGGCGAGCGCTTCTCCGCCGAGGGCGACCGCGAGTTCTACGAGGAGACGCTACGCCGTCACCACGGCCTCGTCATGGAGACGCGCCGCCAGTTCGAGATGATGCGTCCGGAGTCGTTCAAGAAGATCAAGCGACTTGAGGATGGCGACGAGCTCGACACGGACCTCGCGATCGAGTTCCACGTGGACAAGAAGGCCGGAGCAGGCCCCACGCAGCGCATCTACAACCGCCGCAACAAGATCGAGCGCGATGTCGCCGTCGCGTTCCTCCTCGACATGTCCGCGTCGACCGACGAGGAGATCGAGAAGCAGAAGGTCAAGCACAGCAAGGATGACGACGACGACGACTTCGACGGCGACCCGCGGCGCTACTTCCAGTGGCTCGCCGCCCGCCGTGCCCAGGCGATGATCGAGCCGCCGAAGCGCATCATCGACCTCGAAAAGGAGTCGACGGTGCTGATCGTCGAGGCGCTCGAGGCGATCGGCGACGCCTACGGCATCTTCGGCTTCTCCGGCTACGGCCGCGACAACGTCGAGTTCCACGTCATCAAGAACCTGGACGAGCAGATGTCCGACCGTGTCCAGCGGCGCATCTCGAAGATCGAGCCGATCCGCTCCACCCGCATGGGCCCGGCGATCCGGCACACGATCCACAAGCTCGAGGAATACGACGCGAAGGTGAAGATCCTCATCCTCGTCTCGGACGGCCGCCCGCAGGACCACGGCTACGGCCGCGACCGCACGGAGAAGGAATACGCCGTCCACGACACGAAGCAGGCGCTGGTCGAGGCGAAGCGGCTGGGCATCACCCCCTTCCTCATCACCGTCGACAAGGAAGGCCACGACTACCTCAAGCAGATGTGCGACGACATCGGCTACGAGGTCGTGGACGACATCGAGTCCCTCCCGCGGCGTCTCCCCACCCTCTACCGGCACCTCGCCGCCGACTAGCCCGAGGCGTCCCCCGCGTCCCGACTGCACGGCACAGACAGACGGCACAGACAGACAGAAGCCCCGCCGTTACGGCGGGGCTTCTGCGTGACAACTGTCGACATTGATGCGCCATGCGGTGGCGCGATTGCGCGGGTCACCGCGCGATGACCTTGCGGTCAGGGTGCCAGGGATGTGTGCTGTTTAGCGGGGTTGCCGGCGGCCTTCGTCACCGGCCACTGAGTACTTCAATGGCGTGACCCTCCGTTAAGCCGAAGTGTGTCGAGTCTTCCCCAGGTGGCGCCAGTCCGTGGTCTTGCTCATCGCGACCTCCGTCCCGTTGCTTCCGGACCTCGATGGAAGGTTCTCCTCTCATCGAGGTCACCGCATCACACAGGCATCGTACTCCGCTGGAACTTCGTGAGAGTGCCCACAAGTACTGATCTTACGGTGACGTTCGGCCCTATTTGGATTCGCACCATCGCCACGTCACGCGCGCGCCGTCGTCGCTCGTCTCCGCTCGCGCCGCGCCCTCTTCGGCCAGCAGGTCGATGTGCCCGATCGTCTCCGTCATCGCCTGCCCGAGACGCGCTTCCGGCAGCCGCGGGAACACCGCGCGCGTCACCTCAAACGCCGTCGCCGCGTGCGCGGCCGCGAGGGCGTCCCGCACGCGGCGTGCGCGCCGCGCGTGGTGCATGTCGAACTGCGTGAAGAGGCGAGCCGGGTCATCCACCACCTCGCCGTGACCGGGGAGGATGCGCGTGACCGGCAACGCGCGCAGCGCCGCGACCGACCGCAGGAACGGCGGCAGCGAGGGCCAGCGCGTGCCGTCGCCGTCGAGGATGCGCGGGAAGTGCAGACCCGGCGTCGGGATCGTCGTCGGCAACAGGGTGTCGCCCGAACAGAGGTCGAGGCCGCCAGCATCCTCGCCGCCACCTTCGATGACCGCGACCAGGTTCCCCGGCGTGTGTCCCGGCGCGAGCACGAGGCGCAGCCTGCGCCCGTTCGCCAGCGTCCACGGCCCGCTGTCCTCGGCGGCGTCGATGGCGTCGAGCGGGCACGGCTCCCAGCGCTGCTGCGCCGTG
>VGPD01000002.1 GCA_016875635.1 Chloroflexota bacterium | reverse complement strand
ATGCCCTCTGCGCCAATCAACGGCATCGACCTGTACTACGAGGTCTCCGGTCCGGCGGAGGCGCCAGCGGTGGTGTTCCTTCACGGCGCCGGAGGCAACCACATCTCATGGTGGCAGCAGGTCCCCGTGTTCAACCAGACCTACCGCTGCATCTCGATCGACCACCGAGGCTTCGGGCGTTCACTCGACCCAACCGGTGCGGGCGCTGCGCGGTTTGTGGATGATCTGGAAGCGCTGCTCGACCACCTTGATGTTGGCCGGGTCGCGCTCGTAGCGCAGTCGATGGGCGGACGGACCGCCCTCGGATTCTCCGTGCGCCATCCGGAGCGCGTCCGCGCACTGGTGATGGCGGACACATGGGGTTTCTTCGACTGGCCGGAGCAGGTCGAACGGGCGAATACGCTCCGGGAGCAGCAGCCGAACTCCAACGACCCGTTGCTCGTGCGGGCAGTAGGGCCCAAATTCCGGCGCGACGAACCGTTACGCACCTTCCTGTATCAGCAGGTCGGGGGCCTGAACCCGCCTCGCGACGCCTCAACGAACGTCGACCCCGACGCGCCCACCGTGGCACAGGTGTCGGCGCTCCGCGTGCCGTTGCTGATGATCGAAGGCTCCGACGACGAGGTTGTGCCGCCACCGTTGATGCGGGCGTTTCACGCGCTGGTCCCCGGATCGGAGTACGTTGAGGTCGCGGATGCGGGGCATTCCGTGTACTTCGAGAATGCGCGTCAGTTCAATGACCTCGTGGGGCCTTTCCTCGCGCGGCACCTGGGGGGGTAGTCGTGACAGACCAGGACGAGCCGCAACGAGAGATCAAGGTCGTCCGCGGGAAGGCGCTGAACGTCTTCTTCGACGTCGACAACACGCTGATCATGTGGAACGGCCACCTGCGGAACCACGCCCACGATGTCTTCGCGGCGCTGAAGGAAGCCGGCCACACGATCTATGTCTGGTCGGGCGTCGGCATCCGTCGCTGGGACATGAAGCGCCACAACCTGGACGAGTTCGTCACGGACTACTTCGTGAAGCCGCTCGAGAAGCACCACGAGAAACTCGACGCACTGGGCGTCCCGATGGTGCCGGACTTCGTGATCGACGACCACAAGACCGTGGTGGACGCCTTCGGCGGCTACCACATCCCCGACATGGCACACGCCGACGACGACCACCTGATCCGCGTCCTCGATAAGATCAACGAGATGGCGACACTCGGCGATGTCGAAGAGCCGGGCGAAGACGTGCCGGTCGCGTAGTCCGCTATCGAGCGGCCGCCAGGTGGGCGCGGAGCAGCGCCTCCACCCGCGCCCGGTCCAGCATCGCTGCCGCGGGCACCGGGGCCTCGTCCTCGCCGCGCGCCGCCATCGTCGCGAACTGACCAAGGGCGATCTGGGCGCGCTGGTCATCGAACCGGAGCAGCGGCTCCACCACGGTCCATACCGAACACCCGGGGTGCCGGCCCGGAGCGGCGCTGGCATACGCCGCCCAGTCGAGCGCCCGCTGGTGGATGTCGTAGTGGGAGAACAGCCGGTAATCCAGATCCCAGCGCTCCGCGTCCTGGTACGCGGGCGGCGTCCAGTCGATCGCAAGCGGCTGGTCCGAGATGCGCAGCGGGTCGAGCGCGACCAGCCAGAGTGACGTGGCGAGGGCAATCGGTGAGGCGTCCAGCACGCCGCGTACCGTCCAGGTAACGGCGTAGGCATCCGCCATCGCTCGCTGGACGCGACGGTCCACATGGAGCCCCGAACCCAGCAGTACTCGGGTGACGAGGATGTGCGCGATCAGGCGTGCGTCGGCGTCGTCGCGCGGCTGTTCACCGCTGGGCAACGTGAACGAGGCAGCCTCGTCGGGCGGGAAGCACTCGAACGTCCCGCGCACGCCACCCTCGAACCCGGGTGCGCCCGGCTGGCCTTGCGTCGCGAGCAGCGCGTCCAGCAGAGCGGGATCGTCCACCCCGCCACCGTCACGGACCTGCGGCCAGAGACGGAGCGCAAGGTCGAGCGTATTGGAGGTGGTCATTGGCCATCCAGCCTCGCGCGCGCGGTGCCATGCCGTCAAGGAGCGCGCCTCCGGCGTGCCTGTGGGAGGATCGTGTCATGGGACGTAAGAACTGGTTGACCCTCGCGTGCTTCGCCGCCGTGATCGCGGTGGGGGCGGCGATCGGCGTGAGATCGGCGCGGCACAGCGAGGTGCTGCCGCTCGATCGCGTTTCGCCGTCTGCCTCGTTCACGCCCGGAATCGTCATCAATCCTCCGCCGGGACCGTCCCCCATTCCGCTGCCCACATTCACTCCTGGCCCGGAGCCGACGGCGATCACCGGTGACCTCCCGGTGGAGCGGCTACCTCAGGTGCTGTTCATCCTAACGTCACCGCCAGACGCCGCCGTCAGTCTGCCCGTCGAGGTCCCCCCGGTCTCCGAATACGGGATCGGCCTGTCGGGACGTCGCACCATCGAAGGGCGCGGGATGCTGTTCTACTACCCGGACGGCAAGGCGACGTCCGGGTTCTGGATGAAGAACACCCGCGTTGACCTCGACATCGCCTTCATCGACTCGTCGCTCACAGTGATCGCTGTCATGCAGATGAAGGCGGACACGGAGACCGTCCACCGCCCGGACGCGCCCTACCTGGCCGCCATCGAAGCGCCGCGTGGTTACTATGCTGCCGTCGGCGTGCGAGAGGGCGCGCGGGTGCAGTTCCTCTTCGACGTGGCGGCGGCAACCCGGCGGTAGCGTCCCGCCCGGTTATACTCGCGCGGACCTGGCGAAGATGGCGGAGGGGGCCGTTCGATGATGAACACGACCGTGGACCACAATGGGATGAAGGTGATGGGATACCTGGCGGAGCCCGCCGGGACGCCAACGGCCGGTCTGATCGTCATCCAGGAGTGGTGGGGCCTGACGGACGACATCAGGGCGATCGCCGACCGCTACGCCGCCGAGGGCTACCTTGCCTTCGCCCCGGACCTCTACCACGGCAAGGTCGCCGGCGAGCCCGACGAGGCACGCAAGTACGCGATGGCCATGGAGCGCGAGGTCGCCTCACGCGAGATCGACGCTGCCATCGGATGGCTGAAAGACGTCCGCGGCATGAAGAAGGTCGGCTGCGTCGGCTACTGCATGGGCGGCGGGCTCACGCTCGCTGCCGCCATGCGCCCGACCTCGAAAGTGGACGCGGCACATGTCTACTACGGAGGCGGCATGCCGGCCGCCGAGCAGCTCGCCACGATCAAGGTGCCCGTCCTTGGCTCGTACGGCGCGACCGACGCCGGCATCCCGAAGGAGCAGGTGGACACCCTCCGCGAGACGCTGACGAAGGCCGGCGTGCCCAACGACGTCACGCTGTACGACGGTGCAGGCCACTCGTTCTTCAACGACACCCGGCCGTCCTTCCACCCGGGCGCAGCCGCAGACTCATGGGCGAAGTCGCTTGCCTGGTTCGGCAGATACCTCGCGGTGTAGGCGGCAAGGGCGGACATGGCAGAAGTACGCATCGTCGCGAAGGCACTCGAGGACTTCGGGGACGACTGGCACTGGGTCGTGCTGCACGATGCGGAGCCTCGTGGCGAGCGCGCCTACTGGGCGAGCAGCGTGGACACGATCTGCGGCATCGCCATGGCCGAGGGGGGCATCGTGGTGACGCTGCACGACACCGGCGCCCCCGACCAGCCAGACTGCACGCGCTGTCTGAATGAGGGTGTGAGCCCTGGCCTCCGACTGGCCCTGGACGAGGTGCTTGAGGTCGCCGAGGCACTGCCCGTCGCGCGTTGATCCAAGGCGATCGCGATCCCGTCCCACTCCGCCACGGCCCGCAACCGAACAGACAACAAGAGGAGGGCAGAGCAATCTGCCCTCCTCTTCTCCATGTCAGTCAACGGGCGAACCCGTCCATCAGGCTAGCGGCGGGAGTATCCCCCGCGGCTCGAGCCGTACCCGCCGCGGCCAGGACGACCACCGCCCCCATTGCGGGCCGGGGCCGTCGAAGTGCGCACGCGCGAGTATGAGGCCGCCTCAGGGAGACCGCGCGGCGGATCCCAGGAGCCGAGGTCCAGCAACCGCTCATCGTCAGCCGCCATCCGGACGATGGCAACGTCGATGCCGGCCGCGCGCTCAATGGCGGTCACCTCGCGCTCCTCGATCGGGAGGACGAGCGTGACGACCATGCCGGATTCACCCGCCCGGGCCGTACGGCCGGAACGGTGCAGGTAGACCTTGTGGTCCTCGGGTGGGTCGTAGTGGATGACCACATCGATACCGTCCACATGCAGGCCCCGCGCCGCGACGTTCGTGGCGACGAGGACGGGCATCGAACCGCGGGCGAAATCAGCGAGCGTACGCTCGCGCTTGCTCTGGGACAGACGCCCGTGGATCGCTGCGGCGCGCAGGCCGGTGCGGCCCAGCTGCTCCGCCAGACGATCCGCGCCGTGCGTCGTGCGCACGAACAGGATGACCCGCTTGGCCCCGGCGCAGATGCGCGAGGCGATCTCAACCTTCGACTCCGGCGTGACGCCGATGAACCGCTGCTCCAGCGTGTCCACCGTGGCCTGCGTGGAAGCCACCTCGTGACGGACGGGGGCCTTCTGGTAGCGCTGCACCAGCGTGCGGATCGCGCCGTCCAGCGTCGCTGAGAAGAGCAGCGTCTGCGTCGCCCCCTCGATCTGGCTCAGAATGCGTTCCACCTGCGGGAGAAAGCCCATGTCCGCCATCTGGTCGGCCTCGTCCAGGACGACGTTCTTGACGGCGGAGACGGACATTTCGCCGCGCTCCAGCAGGTCGTTCAGCCGTCCCGGTGTAGCGATGACGATGTCGACACCCTGACGGAGCGCCTGGATCTGGCGGAACATCGACGTGCCGCCGTAGATCGCGCAGAGCCACAGGCCGCGCGCAGCGGCAAACGGGCTGAGTTCCTCGGCCACCTGGTTGGCGAGTTCACGCGTGGGCACCAGCACGATGGCGTGCGGGCGGCGCGGCTTCGCGGTCTTGGTGCGCTCGATCAACGGCAGGCCAAAGGCCAGCGTCTTCCCGGATCCGGTCTGCGCCTTGCCGCAGACATCACGGCCCGCCAGCGCGTCCGGGATCGTCAGCGCCTGGACAGGGAACGGCGCAACCATCCCGCGCGCCTTGAGGACCGCGAGGAGATCGGGGGAAATGCCGAGGTCCGCGAACGTCACGTCTCCATCGAGAGACGGCGGCGGGGTGTCGGGTTCGGTATCAATGAGGGGGCGTGAGGGCATAGCGATCGACAAAGAGGAGTTCTCCGGATTCAGCCATGGCTGCGGCAGGAGCATGGGTGCGCCGCGGACCTCGGAGCCCGGGGACAAGAGGCGCCCAGCAGCCGGCTGGCGCATCTGCTCGTGGACGGCTCAGAAACGGCCACCCGATGCGGATCCGCACGTACGCGGCCGCCGGGCGCTCTTCCGATTCACACGTCACACGGTGCAGTGAGAACGAGCAGTGAGAGAAGAGGGGAGTCTGAGCGCTTCACCGACCAATCAAGATCAGGCGGTTAGCGTCCATCGACCATAACACGGTATCTCGCGTACGCACCATCCCCGCGCGGGGTGAGAGATAGTAGAGGCCTGACCAGGCCGATGGGGATCTGATGAACAGTCTCGTCCAATGGCAAGTGGCTGCACGGTTTGGCGTGACCGCGGGGATCGCCGTCCTGCTGGGCGCCTGTTCGTCCTCGGGCACGAAACTGACGGCTGGCGGAAGCCCCACCGGCACACCAGCGGCGGCCCACTCGAATGTCGCGGTGACGTTGAAGGACTTCGGCGTCACCACCACGCCTGGTTCTGTGCCTGCCGGGCATATCACCTTCATCACGCACAACGCGGGAGCCACCCCGCACGAGCTCGTTGTCGTGAAAACCGACCTCGCACCAGACAGACTGCCGCAGGTTGACCAGAAATTCGTCGACGTCAAGCAGGTGCAGGTGCTTGCCGAGACGGAACCGTTCGACGGCGGCACGAAACCGGAATTGACGGCGGAACTCCCGCCCGGCCGATACGTACTGCTCTGCAACGTCGCGAGCCACTACATCTCCGGAATGTACGCAGCGTTCACCGTCACGGACGCGCCCCGACCGTGATCGGTGGGCGACTTCAGCAATCGGCCGATCACAACCGGGGCGAGCGTGGCTGTCCTATACTCCTGCCGCGCGGCCAGCGAAGTCGCACCATCGCGACGCGGTTCCGGAGGAACAACCGCATGAACATCCCGAAGAAGCGCTGGCTTGCAGCCGGGCTCGCACTCGCCATGACGGCAGCGCTGCTGCCAGCGGCGGTGCTGGGCCAGGCGACCACATCGCGATACGAGGCTCGCCTCAGCGGCGCGAACGAAGTGCCCCCCGTCACCACGACGGCCACGGGCACATTCACTGCCACGTTGGACGAAGCCGCTGGCACTTTGACGTGGACGCTGAGCGTCCCGGCGATCACGAACGCGACGGCCGCACACATCCACACAGGCGCCGCCGGGGCGAACGGAGGCGTCGTCCTTCTGCTGTTCGCAGCGCCGACCGGTTCGCCAGCCAGCACCGTCAACGTCTCTGGCACCGCACGCGCCGCCGACCTGAGCGGGTCGCTGGCGGGCAACTTTGCCGGCCTGGTGACGGCGTTGAAGGCTGGCACGCTCTACGTGAACGTGCACACTTCGGCGAATGCGGGCGGCGAAATCCGCGCGCAGGTCACCGCCGCCGCAGCCGCACCTGTCGCGGCCCCGGCAAAGACCGGCAACGGCGGACCCGACGCGTCTAACAGCGAGGCCGGTTCCACAGGACTCGTCGCCATCGGCCTCGTCGCCGTTGGGATTGTCGCGCTCGGCGGCGCGCGGATCCTCTCCGCTCGCAAGCGATAGTCGACGACATCTGAATGGAGAAGGGCGAGGCTGATGCCTCGCCCTTCTCCATCTCTCTACAGTCGTCAGATCAGCCTCGGTGGAGCGCGCCCCTGATCTCGCCGGAGCCGACCAGACGGCCATCCGCCATCTCCACAAAACGATCCGCATAGTCCATGATCAACGGATCGTGCGTCGCCATCACGATGGTGACTCCCTCGCGGGCCGCCTGCTGCAATAGTCCGAAGATCTGCGCACCGGTCACTGTGTCGAGCTCGCCGGTCGGCTCATCCGCGATCAACAGCCGAGGGCGGTTCGCCATCGCACGTGCCACCGCGACCCGTTGCTGCTCGCCGCCAGAGAGTTCGTACGGCCGGTGGCCCGCTCGCGCCGAGAGGCCCACCAGTTCGAGCAACTCGCGCGTGCGCTGCGCCTCATCTCGCCCGCTGGCCCCGGCGATACGCAGCGCAAGCGCGATGTTCTCAGCGGCCGAAAGGAGCGGGAGCAGCCCGAACGACTGAAACACGAAACCGATGTGGTTCCGCCGCAGCGCCGTCAGGTACCCCTCGCTCGCCACGGTGATGTCGTGCCCGTCAAGGTAGACCGAACCATCGTCTGGCCGGTCGAGGCCGGCGATCAGGTTGAGCAGGGTGGTCTTACCGGAACCCGATCGCCCGACGATCGCCAGCAACTCCCCCGGGGCGACGGTGAGCGACACGTCCCGCACGGCATAGACCGTGTGCCCGCCCCCATCGAAATGGCGCGAGACCCCACGGACTTCCACGGCCGGGGTCGTCTCGTCGTGCGCGGTCATCAGGCGCGCTCCTCGTCGGAGGTGACCGGGAACACCTCGACGTGGTCGCCCTGCACTTCGACGCGTACGCGCGTGCCGAGGTGCAACCGGTCGACGTACTCGCGCGGGATCTGGAGGCGTCCGCTCCGGTCGACCAGTGCAAACTCCTCCATGGCCAGGCGCTCGCGCCCAAAGGTCACACGACGCACGAACTCCGCGCTCGTACGTCCATCCCGCATCGTGACCACCCGGTCAACACGTTCTGTGATGGTGCGGTCGTGCGACACGATGATGATCGTGACGCCGGTGGCCTGGTTGAGCGCATGGAGCGCGGCGAACACCTCGGTGGCGGTCGCGCTGTCGAGTTCGCCCGTCGGCTCGTCCGCAAGGAGCAATGGCGGCTGATTCGCAAGGGCGACGGCGATGGCGACTCGCTGCTGCTCTCCACCGGACATCTGGTTGGGCCGGTGTCCCGCCTTCTCCTCGAGACCGACCTGTGCGAGCAGTTCGAGGGCGCGCGCACCCGCCGCTCGACGATCCACCCCGTCCACCAGTTGCGGGACCTCAACGTTCTCGCGCGCCGTGAGATAGGGGAGCAGGTTGCGGCCCGTCTGCTGCCAGACGAAGCCGACCTCCGACCGTCGGTAGTCGACCAGTTCCTGGTCGTTCATCGTCAACAGGTCGCGCTGGCCGACCCGGACCCGGCCGGCCGAGGGCTGGTCAAGCCCCGCGAGGATGTTCAGTAGCGTCGACTTCCCCGACCCGGACGCGCCAACGATCGCCATGACCTCGCCCGGCGCGACCGCGAGGTCGAGGCCGCGCAGAGCGACGACCTCCAACTCGTGCGTCTTATGGATCTTGAAAACGTCCTCGCACTGCACGTACGGAGGCCTCGGGAGTTGCGTCACCGGGTTCACCCTTCGCCCACGCGCAACGCCCGATGGATGGCGAGGCGGACGTAGAGTAGTACGACCGCGCCGATGGTCAGCACGAACGCCGTCCCCAGCACGCCCCACACCGTAAACACTTGGAACCATGAGACTGCGAGGGCGAACGGCGGCAACACCGCCGCGCCCTCCTCGCTGATCCCCAGCACATCCATCATCCGCCGCCCGACCTGCAGCCCCACGACCGTCCCCAGCCCCATCCCCGCGACCACGATCGCGAGGTATTCGATCGCCACGACCATGAACACCTGCACGCGCGAAAAGCCAAGGGTCCGCAGGATGGCGAACTCCAGCGCCCGACGCTGCGCCGTCAGGTATGAGTACAGCACGAATGCGATCGCGGAGAGCGTCAGCACCGTCGCGAATGAGATCCCGAGGATCCCCGCCCAGCCCGCCGCGATCAGCGGATCCTCCGACCGTCGGGCGCGCTCCGCCTGAGCGTCGAGGAGCACCTGCGGCGCATACGGGCGGAGCGCCTCCCGTGTCCGCGCCGGGTCATCCGTCACGAACCACGCCTCGTTCAACGCAACGCCCTGGGTCGTGATCGAGGCGTTCACTACCGCACTGAGCCGCGACCGATCGACGACCGCGAACCCGGTCGACGCGGACGCGTCGTAGGTAGGGAAGAGGTCGAACGTACCGGCGACCCGAGCGTCGAGGTAGACGCCACCCGCCAGCAGCCGGACGGCGTCGCCCGTGCGCACGCCCAGGCGCTCCGCCGAGGGCTGCGCGAGGTAGAGCACCACCGCCTGTCCATCCGTCGCGGGCCTGATCCCTCGGTCGCGTGGCGCGACCCGCGTGTCCGACCATTCATACCGGGCGGCGGCGCCCACACCCGGTGGAGCGTCCGAGGCCATCGTGAGCGTATCCGTGACGCTCGCGGCGTGCTGCCCCTGCACCACCTCGAACCCTGGAGTAGCGAAATCGAGGACGACACGCCCACCCGCGAACGGTGTCGTCCCGAGGTCGCCCTCCGTGCCATCTGAAGGCGACGACGTCGCCAACAGCGGGCCGAATAACACCACACCACGCTGCGCGGCGATCGCACTCACCGTGGAGATGTAGACGGATTCAAACGCCAGCGGCTGGACCAGGGGAGGGCGGGCACCGGGCCCGGAGCGCCGTGCGTCCAGGTTCACCGCAAAGAAGTGCCACTCCCGGGCTGCAACATCGGCCGGCCGCACGGAGCCCAGCGGAAGCGATTCAACCCGCCCGTCCGCATCCCGCACGGACACCGCCAGCGAGATCGGTCCTCGGATATCGGCGTGTTTCACCCACACACCCAGCTGCCGTGTGCCCTCCGGCAGGGGCACGGGATGAGGCGTCGCCGCGTTCTCGGCCAGCGTCGACAGCATCGACGGGAGCGAGACATCGGAGAAGTCGTCACGGAAGTACGCGACCGATCCGAACGTCGCAGGCTCGACACCCAGCACCTGCAGCCGCTCCGACTTCCCATCGTGCTGCACGACACCGTCGACGCGCGCAAGCGGGCTCATCCGTTCCGCCGGAACGGCGCGCATCGCTTGCAGGAACGCCACGTCTCCCTGCCCGCTAAGCCCTCGCATGTCTGCCGCGCGCACATCGGCGCCCACGGGGTAGCGCGACCGGTCGTCGTAGGAGTGTTCGAGGGTCGCCGAGAACGTGGCGCCGAACATCCCCACGCCGGTCGCGAGCATCAGCATCAGCACCAGCCGCGAGTAGTGCGTGGGGTCGCGGGCGAGCGAGCGCACCCCGACCAGCGTCGCCGCGCCCGCGATCCGGGTGAGTCCCCACGCGACGGCCCTCAGCATCAGTGGGAACAGGCGCAGGAACACCACGCCCGCCGTCACCATGATCACGGCGGGTGTCGCCAGCAACAGCGGGTCAGACTGCCGGTCGCCGAACAGCGTGCGCGTGAACAGTTGTTCGTCCTGCCGCAGCCGCCAGAACACCACCCCGAGTAGCAGCACCAGCGCTACATCGAGGTAATAGCGGAGGAACAGTGGCGTCGGGCGCGGCCGTGCCGAGGCGCGGCGGAACTTCACCACCGTTGTCCGGGTCGCGCGCCACGCGGGCAGCATGAACGCCGCGAACGCGAGGAGCGCACCACCCGCCGAGAACACATACGAAAGCACCGAGAGGTGGACGGTAAGTGGCCCGCCGCCCGACAGCGCGGCGAACGGGGGCGTGGGGCCAAGCGCGGAGATCAACGCGGCCGCGAGCAGCGGGCCGGTGGTCGAGGCGAGCGCGGCCAGCGTGAGCCCCTCGACACCGAATTCCAGGAGCAATTGCGTCGGGCTGGCGCCCCTACTGCGCAGGACAGCCATCTCGGGCGCATACCGCTCGACCAGCATCGTCGACACCATGACGAGGTAGTAGGCGACGATGCCGCCGATCTGGAGCAGCAGCACGAAGAGCGGGATGCGCACGAAGAACAGCCGGTCGTCGAACGACCGGAGCACGCCCTCCAGGTCCGTGCGGACGGTGGCGTCGCGTTCGACGGAGGCAACCGCCTCGGGCAACACCTTCACAGCATTAGCCACACCCGACGCGTTGCGAGCATTCAGGCCGTCGAGACGGATGCCGTAGACGTCGTGATAGGTCGCCGCGGCCGTCGGCATCCGTCTGGTGAGCGCGCCGAAGAACGCCTCCTCCGGGAGGAGAAAGACGAACGAGGGCCAGCCTGAAGCCGGCTCGTCGAGCGCGGTGGGCGAGGTCTTCCAGTACGACTCGGCCGGATCGGTCGGGCGGACGACGCCCGCGACGTGGACGCGAAGGGGTGTACGGGTAGGGTCCCACCACGCGTGCAGGTCGAAGCGGTCACCGATGGCCACGCGGTTTCGCGAAGCAGGGTCGACGGCGACTGTGACGGGAAGCGGCTCCGTGTCTGCCTGGACACCACCGCGCGGAAATGCCCCCGCCGTCGCCGTCACGTGCTGGTCGAGGCCATCGCGGAACCTGAGCACCGCGCGCGGGCGGGCTGCGTCACCTTCGTCGACGCGCCCTCCCGGCTGCGTCAGATAGAAGGTCTGGCTGGTGCCCTGGCGCAGGATCTCCCCCGTGGCGTCGCCGAGAGCACCGCGGACCTTGCGTTCGATGCGCTGCCCCGCGCGCTGGTACTCCTCGCGGCGCGCGGTGGGGCCCTCGTGCGTCACTTTCACCGCGAGCGACTCGGCCGCCGGTTGTTCGAGGGCGTGCCGCAGCCCCAGGTCGCGGATCGTGTCCGCGTAGATCACCGTGGCGGAGAGGATCGCGGAGGAGACCACGGCGCCCAGCGCCGCGCTGGCGAAGAGACGCCAGTGGGCGGCCATGCGCCGCACGGCGAGGACGGCCAGCGACCGGATGCGGATCACGCGCGGGATTGTACGGTGCTGCGCACCGTGCCTCGCCGGCGACGCGTAGACTCCCGCCTCGTGGGACGGATCATGACCGGCTGGTTCCTCGTGCGTCACCGGATGCGGGCGCACTGGCGGCTGCTCCTCGGGAGCGGGCTTGGCATGTTGCTCGCCGCCACGCTCCTCGGCGCCGTGCCCACCTACACCGACGCGATGGCCGACCTCGGGCTGCGCTTCCGCCTCGATCGAGGTCTCCCCGACCCGCGCCACCGGATCCTCTATCTGGACATCGACAACTCCACGCTGGGCGACCGGACGGATGTCCAGCGCCGCACGGCACTCGACACCGTGACCCGCGCACGCATCGGCTGGCTGGGTGACGAACTGGTCACCGTGGAACGGTCTCAGCGGCTCACCGCGACGGTCGCGCGAGACGGCGCGGAGGCCTGGCCAGGCTTCGTGGCGGGAGTCTCCGGCCTCGCCGGCCAGGTCGAGGTCACCGGCGGTCGACTGCCGGGGGATGGCGCGACCGCCGAGGTCGTGCTGCCCGAGGGGTACCAACGCTTCGCTCGCCTCGGCGACTCTGTCCGCCTCACTTTGCCGCCGACGGATGACTGCCCTCGCATTCCCGGCTCGGACGACCCCGCGATCGCGGCGGCTGAAGTGCGCTGCCGTCCCACCACCACGGTGACCGCGACCACCACCGCAACCGTGGTCGGCTTCGTCCGCCAGCGTGAGCCGTCGAACCTGTACTGGCAGATCGTCGACGACTCGTGGGCAGTCCCAGAGAAGCCGGGTACCGACAACCCGTCCCCCGGGAACGGCGGCCTACTGCTGCTGACCACCGCGGAGCAATACCGCGGCGCATTCGCGCAGCGGCTGCCGGAACTGCGCGGCCGGCATCGAGTCGGGCTCGTGCCAGACCTGTCCGGGGTCGGTGTGCGTGAGGTCACGGACGCCCTCGCGAGCATCCAGGCCTGGCAGGACGACGCGCGCGTCACGCTCGGGCTACCTGCACACGGCATCACCACGTTCGCGGATCAACTCGCCGTGTACCGGAACGCGCAGACCTTCTCCCGCGTGCCGCTGATGATCATCCTGCTGCAAATCGTCGGCGTGATCGGCTTCTACATCGTGCTCATCGCCTCGATGCTCGCCGAGCGCCGCGCTGCCGAGTTCAGCGTCTACCGCAGCCGCGGCGCCAGCGTCGGGCAACTCGTCGCGCTCGCGCTCTTCGAGGGGATGCTGCTGGCAATCCCCGCGGCCGCCATCGCCCCCTGGCTCGCGGGGCGCGTGGTCGCTCTGCTCGGACACACACCCCTGTTCGAGCGCACGACGGGCGGCGATGGGCTGCCGGTTTCCGTGGGGCCCGAGGCATACCTCCTAGCGGCGGCCGGGGCCGCGCTCTCCTTGCTCGCGATGGCGATCCCGGCGTGCGCCGCCGCCCGCCGCGGCGTGATCGACGACCAGCGTGAACGCGCGCGTCCACGGCGGCGCGGCTTCGTGCAGCGGTATTACATCGACATCGGCCTGGTCGCGCTGGCGGGACTCCAGTGGTGGCAACTGGAGCGCCGCGGCACGGCGCTGGACCCGCGGTCAGTTGGCGGCTGGTCAAGCGACCCGCTCCTGCTGTCGTTCCCGCTGGTGGCGATGCTCGCGGTCACCGCCGTTGTGCTGAGGACATACGCCCCGCTGCTGCGCCTCGCCGTCCGGCTCTCGCAGCCACTCCGCGGCGTCGCCGTGACCGTGGGCCTCCGGCAGGCCTCCCGGTCGCCAGCGACACACGCCCGGCTCCTCATGCTGCTGGTGATGGCGACCTCGGTCGCCACGTTCGCCGCCTCCTACGGACCCACCGTGGGTCGCTCGTTCCGCGAGCGCGCACAGTACGAGGCGGGTGTGGATTTGCGCGCGCGCGTCCGCGAGCCGGGGCCGGGAATGCGCCAACCACTCGACGACGTGCGCGCGCTCCCTGGCGTCTCGGATGCCACGTACGCATACCGCGGCACGCTGCGCGTGGCCGGAGGCGACATCTCCGTCCTGGGGATCGACGATGCCGCGCGCGTCGCCCCGATGATCTGGACGCGCGCCGACTTCGCGTCCGAGCCGATCCCCGCACTCCTCGAACGCATCCGGCCACCTGCCGACGGAAGCGCGGGTATCCCGCTCCCCGAAGCCGCCACGAGCATCCAGCTGCAGGTGTTCCTCGATCAGCAGGGGCGCCTGCCGGGCATCGCGGGCCGCCTCCGGGATGCGGCGGGGGAATACCACGACGCCCGCTTCGATGAGATCCCTGCAGGGGCGTGGCGTCAGATGACAGCCCCGATCCCCGCGACCGCCGCGCGCCCCCTCTCGCTCGTCGCGTTCCGGATGGAGCCGTCGCTGTTCGTGCGCCGCGAGGGCGCGCTCTACGTCGACGACCTCGCGTATGTCGACGCGCAGGGGCGTACCACCCTTCTGTACGACTTCGAACTGCCCGCCGGATGGACCGCGTACGCGCAGGCAGGGATTCGGGAATCGTTCGCGCTGTCGAACACACGGGCACGGTCGAAGGCGCAGTCCGGTCGCTGGTCGTGGACCTCGTCGCCGCCGGGTCGGCCGAGTGTCGTCACGGTCGGGGGCCCGGCCACGCTCGCTGGACTGTTCAGCACCGGAGCGCTGGCACAGCTTGGGCTCCGGGACGGCGACGTCACGTCGACAACGCTGACGAACGGCATTCAGGTTCCCCTGCGCGTCGCGGGCGTGGTCGACCTGTTCCCCACCCTTGACCCCACCTCGGGCTTCATCGTGGTCGATCGCCGGCAATTACGTGCGGTCTTCGGGACGGCGAGCACCAGCGCCCCGTTCGCCAACGAGTTGTGGGTGGACTTCGACCCCGCCGTCCCGCTCGGTGGACGGCAGGCCATGGTCGCTCGGTTGGAACAGCGGTCCACTTCGCCGGTGTGGGTCGCCGAGCCGTTGCTGCAGGCCGCCATGGTCGAAGAGGCGGACGCAGACCCCACCCTGGTCGCGTCGGGAAGCGGGATCCTGCTCGTCGCTGCCGTGGCGGTGCTGATCCTTGCCACCGCCGGATTCATCGTGAGCGCCGTGAGCGCCGTGGGCGCCCGACGCACCGAGTTCGCCGTGCTGCGCGCCCTCGGGATCACCCCGCGCCAGATTTTGCAGTCGCTGCTCCTCGAATGGAGCGTGCTCGCGGTACTCGGCGTCATCCTGGGGATCGTCCTGGGACGCCAGATCGCCGGCGTGATGCTCTCATCGCTCAGCGTGACGTCCGCCGGCACAAAAGTCGTCCCGCCGTTCGTCGTGCAGAGCGACTGGTGGGGCATCGCCTCGGGCACAGCCCTGGTCGTCGTGCTCGCGGGTGTCGCGCTCGTCCTCGCCTGGCGTGCGGTCGCCCGTCACCCCAACGCCGAGGTGCTGCGTCAGACGCAGTAGCGCCGCTACCTCGGCCGGTTACCACCCTGTTCGAGGCCCGGCGGCAGGCGCAGGATCGCAGCGACACGTCCGTCCTCGACTCGCACCTGCACGAGGTCCCCGACGCGCAGCGGCGTGACCGCCGGCGCAATGCGGAACAGCCGCTCGGGCGATGTGTACCGAACCGTGACGCTGCTCTCCGAAGAACCGATGACGAGTACCCCGGACGTCGCGCTCTGAATCGTCCCGCTGCGCTGCACCTCGCCTCGGATCGCGGGCGGCCCGCCGAAGCCGGTGAACCCACCGGGTGAGCGGGCCGCATCCGGCGGCGCCCCGGCGAGCATCTCCGGCGCCGTGATCGTGACGCGCTCGACGGTCGGCTCACTCACTGCATGCCCCAACCGCACGCCGAGCCAGGCGCCACCCGCCCCGGCGAGCAGCACGACCGCGGCGACCGCGACCACCTCCAAACGCGCGCGCAGCCTCATCGTCCACCCACCAAGACCACGCCGGTCAACGCGACCCCGTAGTCGGACCGTTCAGCGCCGACATTCACGACGGCGCCGACCTCCAGCGCCGACGGCACGATGGGCTGGAGCTCCTCAATGGGCACCGTCGCGGGCAACGCGATATCCGTGAGCGCACCGGCACCGTCCACGACGAGGCGGCCATCATCAGCACGCGTCACCGTGCCGCTCACGATGATCGGGACGCCCGGCGGCCGGCTGTGATCGACGCTCACCGCGACCTCATCGCGGGCTGGCCCATGCGCATAGACGAACCCAGCCACGCCGCAACTCACAGTCACGACCAGCACGAGGACCCCCGACGGTACAAGACGCTGAACGAAGGCCATCACATCTCCAGGCGCGCCGAAATAGAACCCCGAGCGGCATTGTGCATCGACGCCGCAATCCCGGCATAAATAGTGGTCAAATATGATGAAGCACGCCGCAAGGACGCGACGTACAGTCGCCTCCAGTAGAGGCTATGGTGCCATCCCGCGAGACCGATCGGTGGTCGGCCGGTCGGACTGAGGACGTGCAGGTCATGCACGGTCACCGAGGTTGGTACACCCAGCCCCACCGGTGCCGGTCCTACCTCGGCATGGAGGGAGTCCGCACGAAGCGCACGCGCCACGACCGGGAGCAACGTCAGCCCAACGTAGTGTCGCGATTTCGTGGGGGCACGGATCGCCACGATCCGCGGTCCGAACTGGCGGAGACGCGGGGCCGACGCTTCGAGGGCAACACCGACTACCTCAATGTCCGTGAATGTCGCCGCCGACGCGAGGAGGTGATGCACGGCTGTGGCAAAGCCGCCGTCCGCAGGGTGGTATGGCAGAAGGTCGAGGAGGAGCCGGGGACGTCGCATGGGTCACCCGCTCCGGGGGATCGTCGAGCCGAGCGGCGCAGCGAGGGCAATGATGCACCGAACGGGCCCGCCATCGACGGCCGGAGGCGAGCTCAGTGGCGTCATGACGGTATCGTACCCGCCGTGAGTCGACCGCGAGATGCGGCCGCGGCGCCCGGGATGCACAGCGGCTGACGGCCAGACCTCGCAATACTCTGGCCGCGATCGAAGGAGCACCAGTGAAGCTTGAAGCCCCGTGGCCCGGAGTCGTGCAGGAGATCCTGGTCGCCGTCGGCGACCTGGTCGAAGTCGACCAGGAAGTTGTCACGATCGAATCGATGAAGATGCTGACGCCAGTGCCCTCCCCCCACACCGGGCGGGTGGCCGCGATCCATGTGGAGATCGGCGGGTACGTCGACGAAGGCGCCGTCCTGCTCACACTCGAGTAACCCGTCCCCGAATGCCCCCTGGTCGGATTCCGGGTGATGGCATGGGGTGACCGGTACCTATGTAATATGCGCGTCACATCCGCGGCACGACCTCGTAACGTCCCCCGGGCATCCTCCCGAGGTAGGCGAAGACGGGAGCGGGCCGATGGAACTCTGTTGCGTCTGTGCCGGGGCACCATGTGCGCGGCTGGAGCTGGTGGGTGCGCCGCATCGATACTGCGCAGGACATCGCCCGCGCTCCATCCGTCAGGCGCCACGCTCGACACAGGCGCGGGCAGGCATGGGACCGAGCCAGCAGGCACGCGCCGGATCGGTGAGGACCGTCCAGGCGCGCTGAAGCGAGGCGTATGGGCGACCTGCTCTCCGGCTACCGCACCCTTGCCGGGCCGGACGAGATTTTCGCGCCCGATGGCACCATTCGACACGCGTATGCCGAGTTTGCCGAGCGTCTTCGGCGATGGGACGCCGACGACTACCGCGCGCGACAGGCGGCCTCCGACCTCGAACAGTTGAACGGCGGCGTCACATTCACCGTCTCTCAGGATCAGGCGGGCACCGAGCGCATCTTCCCCTTTTCCCTGATCCCCCGGATCATCACCGCCGAGGAGTGGGCGGTCATCGAGGCCGGGCTGGTCCAGCGCGTCACGGCGCTGAACCGATTCCTCACCGACCTCTACGGCGACCAGCGCAGCGTCCGCGACGGGGTCATCCCACCCGAACTGGTCGAAGGCTCCGCCGGCTTCAACCCGCACATGCGTGGGTTCATCCCGCCGCTGGGGGTCTGGGCGCATATCGCTGGCATCGACCTGATCCGCGATCGAGACGGGATCTTCCGCGTGCTCGAGGACAACCTCAGGACGCCCTCGGGCGTCTCCTATGTCCTCGAGAATCGCCGCACGATGCTGAACGTAGTCCCCGATCTGTTTCCGACGGGCAGCGTGGCACCGGTGGACGAGTACTCCGACCGCCTGCTGGAGATGCTCGTCGCGGTCAGGCCGGCCGGCATCGACGCCGACGAGACGCGCGCGGTCATCCTCACGCCTGGCTCGTACAACTCGGCCTATTTCGAGCACTCGTTCCTGGCGCGGCAAATGGGCGTCGAACTGGTCGAGGGACGCGACCTGCTGGTCCATGACCATCACGTCTACCTCCGCGCCATCACCGGCCTCGAACCGGTGCATGTCATCTACCGCCGCGTCGACGATGACTTCCTCGACCCACTGGTCTTCCGTGCGGATTCGGCGCTCGGTGTCGCGGGGCTCTTCGACGCCTGCCGCGCGGGGAACGTCACGATCGTGAACGCGATCGGGAATGGCGTCGTGGACGACAAGGTCACCTGCCGGTTCGTACCGGACGCCATCCGTTACTTCCTCGGAGAGGAGCCGATCCTCCCCAACGTGGACACGTATGTCGGCGCCTTGCCAAGCGACCTCGACTTCATACTCGCGAACCTCGGCGACCTGGTGATGAAGCCCTCGAACGCATCAGGCGGTTATGGCATCGTGATCGGGCCGCAGGCGAGCCGCGCCGAACTGCAGGCGGCCCGTGAGCGGCTGCGCTCGAACCCTTCGGGCTACATCGCACAGCCCCTTCAGGAATTCAGCACCATCCCCGCGTTCGACGGTGAACGCCTGGAGCCGCGACGGGCCGACCTCCGACCGTTCATCGTGACTGGCGCCTCATCCTGGGTCCTGCCCGGCGGGCTGACCCGTGTCGCAGCGGACTCGGTCTCCTACATCGTCAACTCCTCACAGGGCGGCGGGAGCAAGGACACCTGGGTCCTGCGGCCGGCGCGCAAGGCATAGCAGAGAGGACGAGCGATGCTCAGCCGTGTCGCGGAGAACCTCTACTGGCTGGGACGCTATCTGGAGCGGGCGGAGAACGTCGCACGGATGGCGGAGGTGAACTACAACGCCTCGGTCGAACAGCGGGCCACCGGTGGCGACGACGCCGAACTCTGGACAGCCCTCATCGGGGCGCTCGACGCCGAAGAAGAATACGCCGCTGCAGCAGCCGCGACGCCGGGCCTGTCGCCGGGTGACTGGCTCATCTTCAGCGAGGCGAACCCCAACTCGCTGCGCTCCACCGTCTCGCTGGCCCGCTCGCTTGCCCGCGAGTTGCGCGAGCATCTCTCCCGCGAGGTCTTCGAAGAGATCAATCTGCTCTACCTCTCCGCGGCGCGTGCGCCGCACACCGCCGGGATGCGTCCGTTCACGGCGAGCGTAAAACGCACGGTGGCAGCGATCGTCGGGCTCTTCGACAACACGGTGCTGCTCAACGAAGGGCGCGAGTGGCTGCGATGCGGGCTGTTCATCGAGCGCGCCGACATGACGAGCCGCATCGTGGACGCCAAGTATTTCATCCTGCTCCCATCGCCAGAGGACATCGGCGGGACGCTGGACACCTACCAGTGGATGGGCATCCTGCGCTCCGCGAGCGCATTGGAGGCGTTCCGCAAGAGGTATCGCGGCGCGATCACCGGGGTACGCGTTGCCGAATTGCTCCTGCTCGATGACGATTTCCCCCGGAGCCTCCGGTTCTGCGTCAGCGCCCTCATCCGCCATTTCGAACGGGCGACCGAGGCGACACCCCGCCATCAGTCGCTTCCCGCTGCCCGTGAACTGGCCCTCCTCCAGCTGGACATGGGTGCGGCAGAGGCGGAAGCGATTGTCGAGACCGGCCTGCACGAGTTCCTCGACCTGTTCCAGGCGCGCCTGGCACGTCTCCACGACGCCATGACGGAAGGGATATTCCTCGCCGTGCCGACGGCCACCTCAGCCCGTTAGCCCACGTCGTCCGCACGCTCATGCCGGAATAAGATGGCCGCGCGACTTGATTCCGTGGGGCGACCTGCGGCAACGCCCGAACCTTGCAGAGAAACGAGACCCACATGACCTTCTGCCTGGGCATGAGATGCGAGGAAGGCCTGCTCGCGATCGCCGACACGCGGATTACGTCCGGCACCGAGCTGTCCACCGCCAAGAAGATCTCGGTGCACCAGTACGAAAACCACTCGATGTTCATCCTGACCAGCGGCCTCCGGTCGATCCGGGATAAAGCGCTGACGTACTTCGAGGAACGCCTGCAGTCCTCGTCAGGTGAGCTCAAGAAGATGTACATGGCGGCCAATGTCTTGGCGGAGGAACTGCGGCGTGTCCGCCGCGAGGACCTTCAGTGGCTC
Organism: Chloroflexota bacterium; assembly: GCA_016875635.1. Lineage (GTDB taxonomy): Bacteria > Chloroflexota > Dehalococcoidia > UBA2979 > UBA2979 > SURF-43. The sequence continues at coordinate 76,975 of VGPD01000002.1, read as the reverse complement.
ATGGAGGGTGGCCTCTACTTCGACCTGCACTGCATCTTTGGCGGACAGCTCGAGGGGGACGATCAACATCGCCTCTATCTCATCTATCCGGAAGGCAACTGGGTCGAGGTCCGCACCGGCGCCCCGTACGTGATCATCGGTGAGTCGCGATACGGAAAACCGATCCTCGACCGTGTCTGGCGGCATGACCAGGGCCTGTTCGAAGCATTGCGAGTGGGCCTGCTCTCGTTCGACGCGACCCGCACGAGCGCGTCGGACGTCGACTACCCCGTCGACACGGTGCTCTACAGGCGGGGCTCCTTCCAGATGCAGGAGGCCCGCTTCGACGCGGACGCCCTCAACCCGCTCCAGCAGTACTGGCAGGGGGCGATGGAGCATGCCGTAGAAGGCGCCACCCCGACGGTGCGGCCGCTCTACGACGCGTTGAATGTGGCACCTGCCGCGCACACCCACTTCTGGGACAACTCGGCCTAGCCCGGGCCTCGGAAACGACCACGACCCTCAGCCGCAGGCCCGGCCGGACGCCGGGTATGCTGTCACGCGGTCTCCGGGCCCGCGCCCGACACTCGCCATGCATCCATGGAGGAACCCATGCCATATCGCACTGACCAGCAGGAAGGCCTCGTCGCCGAGACCGTGATGGTGACCGGCCAGAACGGCGATCCGATCCGCGCCTACTACGCCCGCCCGACCGCATCTGGCCCCGTCCCGGGTGTTGTCCTCATCCACCACGCACCCGGGTGGGACGACTGGTACAAGGAGGCGACGCTCCGCTTCGCCCGCCGTGGTTACGCCGCCATCTGCCCGAACCTGTACGAGCGGGTGGGCCACGGTACAATCGAAGATGTGATGGTGATGGTGCGTGGCGCCGGTGGAGTGCCGGACGCGCAGGTGGTGGCTGACGTCGAGGCGTCAGCCCGCTACCTGAAGGCCGCGGGCAATTCGAACGGGAAGATTGGGGTGATCGGCACCTGCTCCGGGGGCCGTCACGCGTACCTCACCGCCTGCCAGAGCGACCAGTTCGCCGCTGTCGCCGACCTCTGGGGCGGCGGCGTCGTGGCTCGGCCGGAAGACCTGAACGACAAGCGCCCGGTCTCGCCGGTCGACCTGACCCCGAGCCTCAACATTCCGCTGCTTGGCATCTTCGGCAACGAGGACCGCGCGCCGACCCCGGAGCAGGTCGACCAGCATGAGGCGGCGCTCAAACAGCATGGGCAGCAGTACGAATTCCACCGCTACGACGGTGCCGGGCACGGCTTCTTCTACTACGACCGCGCGGCCTATCGCCAGGAACAGGCAATGGACGGGTGGAGCAAAGTCTGGGCGTTCTTCGAGCAGCACCTCGCGTAGACCGCGGAGGGAGACACGTCATGTGCACGAACATCGTCGAACAGACCCCGATTACCGGCGCCGGCAAGGGCGAGCGCGGCTGGTTCAACATGAAGACGGCGCTGGTGTCCTACGACCATCCCGTCCGGTTGAATGATGAACACGCGCTGAACATCGACTTCTTGAGCGATGTCGTTGGCGAACGCGTAGCGGTGGAACTCGATGCGACTTCCGCGCGTGCCCTAGTGGCCGCAGTCACGGAGGCGCTCCGGAAGGCCGAGGAGGCGAACGCGATCGTCTAATCGCCCACCGAGGGCGCGCGCGCCGCGAGATGCTCCACCACCGCGCGCGCGTCCTCACGCAAACCTCGGTTGATCGAGAGCGCCAGCGCCTCCGGGTTGAGATAGGCCGATCGGCCAGGTGATCCTCGCGAGGCGGCGCGGTGATCCCGTCCGAAGCGAATCGCGACGTTAACCGTGCCAGAAACTCGTGGCCAGTCCAGCCGCCCCGACTCCCATCGAAGCCGAGTGCCCTCGCCACAGGAGCATGACGGCATCCTCCCTCCGAATGCCCGCTTCCGAGGCGGACGCTAGAATCGAAGCCGGGCCGGACCGTGTGAGGAGCGACCGTGACGCCAGACGGATTCCCGGTTGTGGGCATCGTCGGTGCGGGACAACTCGCGCGGATGACCTACCAGGCGGCGATTGCGCTCGGCGTCGGCGTGCGCGTCCTCGCGGAACGACCGGACGAATCCGCTGCCCGCGTCTGCCCCGTTGTCGATCTCGGTTCGCCTGACTCTCGTGCCGACCTCATTGCGTTTGCCGCCCGTTGTGACGTCGTCACGCTCGACCACGAACTCGTCGATGACGACGCCCTCGAAGCCATCGAGGCGGCCGGCGGGATCGTGCGGCCAGGAGCCCGTGCCCTCCGTTTCGCGAAGGACAAGCTGCACCAGCGCACGGAATTCGCGCGCGCCGGCCTCCCCGTCCCGTCCTTCCTCGAGGTCCTGACCGTCGACGATATCGTCGCGTTTGCCGGGACCCACGGCTGGCCCGTCGTGGCCAAAGCACAGCGCGGCGGGTACGACGGCCGCGGCGTCTGGATCCTGAATGACTGGACGGCGGCCGCTGACCTCGTGCGCGATGCAGCCGCGAGAGGCACACCCCTGCTCGTTGAGGCGCTTGTCCCGATCCAGCGCGAGCTCGCCGTCCTCGTCGCGCGCCGTCCCGGCGGGGAATGCGCTGTCTACCCGATCGTTGAGACCGTGCAGCGTGACGGCATCTGCCACGAGGTCATCGCGCCAGCGGATGTCCCTGCGGGCATCGCCGATGACGCGCGCCGGATCGGCCTGCAGATCGCCGAACTGATCGATGTCACAGGTGTGTTCGCGACTGAACTGTTCATGGTCGACGGTGGCCTCGTCATCAACGAGGTCGCCACGCGCCCGCACAACTCCGGACATTTCAGCATGGACGCGTGCGCCACGTCACAGTTCGAGAACCACCTGCGCGCGGTCCTCGACTGGCCCCTGGGGCCCACGGACCTGCTCACACCGTATGTGGTGATGGCGAACCTGCTCGGGGAGGACCGTGAGAGCCTGGCGCCGCGCGTGCCCTCCGCCATCGCACTCCCCGGCGGCGTCCACCCGCACCTCTACGGCAAGGAAGTACGGCCGGGGCGTAAGGTCGGTCATGTGAACGCCTGGGGGACGGACGCCGATGAAACGCGCGCCCGCGCCGTCCGCGCTGCGGCCCTGCTCACGGGGCGCAGGCCGAGGGCGCAGTCGCCCGACGGGAGAAATTCATGACCCAGTCCATCACCCCAATCGTCGGAATCATTATGGGCAGCGACTCCGACCTCCCGACCATGCGGGCTGCCGCCGACGTGCTGTCTGAGTACGGCGTGCCCCACGAGGTCCGGGTGATCTCCGCGCATCGGACACCGCTCGGCATGGTGGAGTACGCGCAGTCCGCTGCGGCGCGTGGCCTCAGGGTGATCATCGCAGGCGCAGGTGGAGCCGCCCACCTGCCCGGCATGACGGCGTCTCTCACCACACTTCCCGTGGTCGGCGTACCGGTCCCGCTCGCCACCCTCGACGGCCTCGACTCACTCCTCTCGATCGTGCAGATGCCGGCCGGCATCCCGGTCGCGACGGTCGCCATCGGGAACGCGAGGAACGCGGGGCTCTTGGCCGTGCGGATACTGGGTGCGCATGATCCGGCGCTGGCGTCGAAGATCGCGAGCGCGCAGGCGGCGCTGGCGACCGCTGTCGAAGAGAAGGACGCACGCGTCCGCGCAGAGTTCCCGGCGCAGGACTAGCGAAGGCCGAGGAGGCACCCCCGTGACCACTCCACACCGGACCGAACCGCAGGCCAACAAGCTCTGCGTCATTATCGTCCCGGACGGGGATGGTGACCGGCTGATTGCCGCCCTCGGAACACTGGATCTCGGCGCCACACGCGTCGGATCCTCCGGCGGCTTTCTCCGCCGTGGCTCAGCCACCGTATTCAGCGCGATCCATGAGTCCCGGGTGCCCGAGCTGACCGCGCTCCTGTACCGCGAGTTCCCCGAGGTCCTCGAACCAATGGCCCTTGCCAGTCTGCCATTCGCGGACGAACTGGAGATGCCAAATACAGGCACGGTGGACGTCCGGATCGGCGGCGCGGTGCTCTTCGTCGTCCCCCTGGAGCGGGTGGAACGGGCCTAGCGCCCGCGGATCCAGAAACCGGCCCCGCCTCTACCACTGGTAATTCTGGAACACCCAGTCCAGGAGGGTCACTGCGCTATCCTCGCGGTTCTGGTCGTCGAGCAGGGCAACGAAGACCCGGTGGCCGTTACGGACCGCCGACACCACGATCGTGCGACCGGCTTCCTCGGTGAATCCGGTCTTCACGCCATCGGCACCCGGGTAGCGCTGAAGCAATGCATTCGTGTTGTACAGCGGGATACTGCGTGAGCCACCGGTCGTCCGCAGCGGTGCTCCCACTACCTCCCGGAACTGCGGCAGGGTCATCCCATACCGCGCCATCATCGCCAGGTCGTACGCGGTGCTCCGGTGTTGCGGAGAGCCGAGCCCGTGCGGGTCGGTGAACAGCGTGCCCGTCAGCCCGAGCCGGCGCACCAGCGTGTTCATCTGCGTGACAAAGGCCGCCTCACTCCCGGCCTCATACTTCGCGATGGCGACAGCGGCATCGTTACCGGAGGGAAGCATGAGTCCGTACAGCAGGTCGGCCTTGGTGTAACAGTCGCCCGGACGCAGGCCCATGATGCTGCTGCCGTCCCGCGCGGCCATGCGCGGGCCGTCCACGTCGACCGTGACGCCGGAGGCCAGCTCAGTCCCCTCGACCGCCAGGATCGCCGTCGCGATCTTCGTCAGGCTGGCCGGAGGCCGCGGGGTATTCGCGTTCTTGTCATACAGCAGCGCACCCGAGTCGCCGTCGACGATCGCGACAGCCGCGGCACTCACCAGTGGCGCCGGCTTCAGGCCGATCTTTCGGGGGGCCGGCGCGGTCGGCTCTGGCGATGGGACGGACACCATGGCCTGCGTCCCCGTGGCCCCACAGATCAACATCAGCGCCGTCCCCGCCGGGATGCGCCCGCCGGCAAACACCGACTGCCACTCCGCGTTCACGAAATCCGGCACCCCAACCAGGTACGGGACGAGCGATCCGTCGCTCGGTCGGTTCGCGTAGATCGCTGTGATCCTGCAGCCCTGGGCTTCGGTCGCCGTGGCCAGCGCATTCATCGTGCCGCCGCCCCAGAGCGCGAGGTTCAGGCCCGTCGGCGACAGCGACGTGTTCAGTCCCGGCTTCACGGGAGCAATGCTCCTGATGCAGGCAGCCGCCCCGGGAGGCGACGCGGCTACGGGAGGGCCGCCGGAAGTGCCACCACTCGACGATGGAGACGCCGGACCGCCGAATGGAGCGAGGTAGACATCGGCCACCCAGCCTGTGAACCCACTCGTCGTGACGAGTTGCCACCGATAGCCGTCGGCATCGCGTGTCAGGGGCAGGACCGTCGCGACGCTACCGCTGGGGACACACGCGAGCGGCGCCCCGGTCAGACTCGCCTCGGGGCGTACCCGCAGACAGTCGCCATCCGCGCGGACGACCGCGATCGAGCCGGCAGGCAACGGATCGCGGTTCGCGACGACCAGGGCGCTCTGCGCGCGCACGAGATCCGGCCCGTCAGCGGAGGCGGTGAGCACGGGCGGTAGAAGGCCCAAGAAGAGCGAAAGCAGGGAGGCTCCGGCCACGCGTCGCATCGAGGTGCACGCACGAGTAGACGCAGACCGGAAACGCGGCATGGCGAGCGTCACAGCCAGTACTCCCACCCCACCCGCCTAGGCGGAGGATAACGGGTGAAGTCCACGCCGTGAAGAGTCGGGCGGCCTCGCCCGGTCAAATCTCCCCACGAGCGCGAGGTACGTCTGCTGCGCTGGTGTACGAAGAGGCCCGCCATGCGGCGGGCCCCGGGCCACTCTGGACGCTCAGGCGCGTTAGCGGCGCGGTCCTTCGAATACACAGGTGAATGTCACGCCCGTCACCGTCGACACGCGATGATGCACGCCCCCGGGGATGACGTACCGCGAGCCCGGTACCAGTGGGTGACCGGCGTCATGATCCAGATACAGAATGCCCTCGCCCGAGTTGCAGAGGTACACCTCCGGCCACGGGTGAGAGTGCCCCTTCGTGCTCTGCATCGGGTGAAGGATGGTCTCGGAGATCGTCGTGTCCCCGAGCGCCATGTCCCGGATCAGGTAGCGGTGGTCGTCCGCCATCGTCCGCCATTCGAGCTGAGTCAGAGTCGTCATGGGCGAGCCTCCACCACCAGTGCCTCGACGGGTTCAAGATGTCGGGCGAGCGCGTTGTCATGCGATGCGGTCGCCGCGTGATGCGCTGCCTCCGCGGCAGCCGCCATCTGGCGGGTACCTTTCTCGGCCACCTTGTAGACGAGGCCTTTCCCGGCAGCGAGACGCCACTGGGCGTGCAGAGCGGGCATGCTCGCCCAGAAGAACGTGATCACGCCCATCGCCGGCCACATCACGTACTGTCGTAACAGACCCCATCCCGTCACCCAGTCCGGCCGCGCGGGACGGGTCCGGGTTTCGAAGACGATCAGTGCGATCAGCGGCAGCAGGCAGACGGCGATCAGCAGCCCGTTGAAGTTCAGCCACATGCTCGGCTCGACAACGCCTGACTTGTCGAATGCGAGCCACCTGTCGACATGCGCCACGTTCTCGGGGTGCCAGCCGGGGCCCGGGATGTTGAACGCCTTGTGCGTCCACCAGAGCGGCATCGATGCACCGAAGGTGCCCGACATCTTGGCCGGGACAAGGATACCCAGCGTGACGATGTACCACTGCGCTACCCAGAAGACGTGCGTCTTCGTCAGGGCCAGGGCAAGGATCAATCGCCTGCCCACTGACAGCGGCCCGCGACGGAAGGTCGCGTTCCACGCGTAGGTGATGTCACTGGCGCCCCAGGCGTGACGCTTCGACTGCTCGTAGTGCGCTTTCAGCGTGGCCCACGTCCCGCCCGGCGCCAGAACGCAGTCGTTGCCCAGCGGGATAAAGATCGGGTCGACACCCACACGGTCACCCAGGGTGAAGCACGCTTTCAGGTAGACGTGCCAGTCCTCGGGGATGACTTCTTCATCCCAGTAGTCGATCTCATGCAGCATCGACCACGAGAGAGAGTAGCACGAGGTCGGGAACTTCACGGCGAATGGGAGCACCAGGTTCGCGGTGCGGTTGATGCCAGAGAGCCCGTCCGGGATCCGCAACGGCGAGGGGATGTCCCAGATGTTGTTCGAGTTGAAGATGGTCGGCTGCCAGAACGTCCGGTAGCGATCCGCCGCCGCGAGAAACCGGTAGTTGAGGGCCACAAAGTGCCGGGGATGGAAGACAGCGTCCGCGTCGCACGATGTGACCGTGTACCGACCGAGGTCGTCACCGTCGCGCTCAATGAGACGCGTGTACATCTCACGGGCGGCCCACGCCTCGTTGGAGCCCTTGCCGGCGAGCTCGCCGGGGAGCCCGGCCGGGTGGAAGGTCGCGTAAATACCGGCGAACGCGCCCTGGAACTGGGCGATGAGCCGCTCTGACTTGCCTGCCGCCTCTGCCTCGCGCGCCTCCATGGCAAGGACAACGACGACCTGCCGCGCGTTCGCCTGGGTCGCCAGTGACCGAAGCGTGCGCGCCAGCCCTTCCTCGTGCTCCTTGTAGTTGGGCACGATGACGAGATGGCGCGGCCAGTCCCATGCCGGCGCGTCCGCGTGTGAGCGCGACCACGCCTCGTACTTGCCGTGCCAGTCCGTGGCGGTCCACTCCCGGATGCGCCGCAGGCCAACCCACACCGCGATGCCCACCGAGTACGAACGGATTACCCAGTAGATGAAGAACACGGTGAGGGAGATCGCGAGGATCGCCGCGGTCGTTTGCGTCCAGGGCGCCCAGAATACCGAAGAGGCCAACGCCACCGACAGGATGAACGGGATCGCGTCGCTCACCCGCCACCATGTCGGCGAACTGGGACCCAAGGGCGGCGTGGTGGTGGCAGGCTGATCGCCCCGGGCACGCAATGGCACACCCAAAGCAGGAAAATTAATCAACGGCGGAACCCTCTCCGGGGTTCCTCCTTACGCCGACGAGGTGAGCTGACGGGCTACGGGTGGAGGTCCCGCACTGTCGTCCCCGGATTCACCGGCTCCGACCGTTACGCCCCAGTAGTTGGTTCCCCCGTACTCGGGACGCCCATGCGCCGCGAGTTTTGGCGTCTGCCTCAAACAATGGTGAGATCGTGCCGCCTTACGACCGCCAGCGCAATACCCCCGGGGCTATTGCCAGAACATATGATCGTTATGTCCGCTGTCCCCGGCTGAATCTCCTGGGGATCTCACCGCACCACGTTCGTTATCGAATCCCGCTGTCGAAAGCGACGTCCAACACTGTCCACACCGATGACTGCACATCGAACGCCCGCGTGGGGCCCACGGCAAACGCGACACCGGTGGCGACAGCAGCGCCATCAGATACGAACCCCGCGAGAGCGGGAGCGCGTAGGCACCATCGACCGCCGGCTCGATTCGCGCGACCTAGCTGCCAACCGCGTCTCACACGATGAGGAGCGCGCGGTAGGGCTGATCGGGACAGGGCTGGTCGGCTCGCATCACCGGGTACATCGGCCCGATGGTCACGCGGCCTCGAACTCCCGAGAGCGTCGACGAACTCGACGGGGTGCTGAAGCGGAGGTCGAGCACGTAGGACTCGGGCGGTGGGAACCCGGCGCGCCGCGCAGGCTCCACACGTCGGGCCTCGACCTGGAGGTCGCCCAGCGCGCCCGAACTGGGCCCCCAGCCGGCATCGTGAGCGTGAGAGCGGCGACACGCCCGTCCGTGTGCTGGCCCAGCAGCCGCACCGACGTACTGCCCGTTCGCGGCCACCGTCATCGTGGACAGGTTGTACGTGCCTCCTCCGCTGTGGGAGCCGGACGCGGCTCCCCCCGAGGTCACGGTCCACTGACCGGAGCTCACGAAGGTCCCCGCCGCGAAGGTCCCCCCGGCGTTGTACGTCCCGGTGACGACGAACGGTGCGACACCTGGTGCACTGACGGTGGCGGTGAATGGCCCGGTCGCCTGGTAGCTTCCGCTGGGCACCTGGACGTTGACGCCGGACACCGAGACCGCAGCGGTGAAGGAGACACTGGCTGAATAGGTCCCTGCTCGCTCAAAGAACCCGGAGCTTGAGGTGCTGACCTTCGCGTTGTAGCTCCCGCTGGTGCTCAGCGAACCCGGGACCTGGGTCGTCTGGACGGGCGGCTCCTGGGCATGGGCGCTCCGCCCCAGTCCCAGTGCGGCGGCGAGCGTCAGGAGAACGAGCTAACGTGCCAAGCGCCGAGAACCAGACATCGACAGCCTCCCCGGATACGAGGGCAGCATACGAGTGGCCTCACTTGGTGTGCATGGTGCGCCGGGAGGGATTCGAACCCCCGACCGATAGTTCCGAAGACTATTGCTCTATCCCCTGAGCTACCGGCGCATGCTGACAGTTTAGCCGCCTCGCGCGTTGCGTATCATCGAGGCATGCCCGAGCCGCGCGATGTCCCTCCTGACTTCCCGCCCGAGGCCCGCGCCGCGTTCCGTGCGGCGATGGACCTGCATGCGGCGGGAGAGATCGATGCGGCGCTCGAAGTGGCACAGGCCGTGGTGGCGCGGTGGCCGGAGTTCGGCGAGGCGCTCTCCTACCTCGGGCAGACACTGGTCACGCGGAGGCGACGGTTCGCGGACGGGCTCGCTGTCCTCGGACGTGCCGTCGAAGCCTCCCCGGCAGACCCGTACGTCCTCTACTCAGCCGGGTGGTGTACCGAGTTCGTCGCGGAGGAGCTGCGACGGCCGAAGCGGGCGCATCAGCCGGTCGACGGCGACGCAGCGCGACACTACGCCGCGGCGAAGACGCTCTTCCTGCGCGCGCTGGCCCTCGACCCGGATGAGAAACTCCGGGGCGACGTCGAGGACATGTTGAGCGCGATCAGCAACGCCACGGGGGAGCCGTGGGACGGAGGGATGGTCGAACGTGCCGCACCTCGACCTCGCTGACGGCTTCCGCCTGTACTACGAGACGCACGGCCCGAAGCCGTCCGAGACCTCGCGCACGCCCGTGCTGCTCGCGCACGGTGCTGGCGGAAACGCGATGTCCTGGTGGCAACAGGTGCCCGCCCTCGCCGAGGTCTACCCCGTCATCACCTTCGACCACCGCGCCTTCGGCCGCTCGCCAGACATCGATGAAGGCCCCGGGCGGGTGGCGTTCGGCCCGGACATCCGTGCGCTGCTGGAACACCTGGCCGTCGAGCGCGTCCACTTCGTGGCGCACTCGATGGGCGGGCGCAGCGCCTTCGGACTGCTCTCGCGCGAGCCGGGACGGTTCGCCTCGCTGGTCTTCTCCGGCACGAACGCCGGGTGCGTGGACGACCGCTACCGAGCGCGAAAGGTGGAGTTGGAGGCGGACGGGACGCTGGCCGGTTCGCTGCTGCGCCGCGCGCTGAAGGACGGATTCGCGCAGGAAGACCCGGCGATGGCGTACCTGTACGCCCGCGTCCGAGCGCTCAACCCGAAGCGCGAGCGCGACTTCCTCGCCCCCACCGGGCGGATGGTGAACTACCGCGGCTCGACGGCGTCGAGGCTCGTCGAGAGCGGCCTGCCGATCCTCTGGATCGTCGGCGAACACGACCGCGTCATGCCTCCGGACCTGATCCGGATCTCGCACGACCTGACCCCCGGCTCTCGCTTCCACCTCCTGCGCGATGCCGGCCACTCGACCTATTTCGAGCGCCCGGCGGAGTGGAACACGACCGTCCGCGCATTTCTCGATGAGGTCGAAGTAACGCGAGACCAACTGATCGATTAGCGCCCCGCGTTCCGCTTGCCTCGGTGGGGCGGGGGCGGCGACACTGATGAGCCCCGGCGCGGGCCGGTGACGGAGGGCGCAGCCCATGTCTTCGATCCTTGAGACGTACGAAGCGATGCACCGCGGCTCCAGCAAGCTCGCGGCGCAGGCGGCCGGCGTCTTCCCGTCCGGCGTCACGCACGACGCTCGCGCCTTCCAGCCGTTCCCGATCTACGTGCAGCGCGCCGCCGGGCCGCGCAAGTGGGACGTCGACGGCAACGAGTACGTGGACTACATCGGCGGGCACGGCGCCCTGCTGCTCGGCCACAACCGGCCCGAGGTCGTCGCCGCGATCCGTGAGGCACTGGAGCGGGGGACGCACTTCGGCTCTTCCCACGACCTCGAAGTCGCATGGGGCCGCCAGGTGATCGACATGGTGCCGTGCGCCGAGCGGGTGAGGTTCACGGCGAGCGGCACCGAGGCGACGATGATGGCGCTCCGCCTCGCGCGCGCGTTCACCGGCCGCGAGCGCGTGGTGAAGCTGGAAGAGCACTTCCACGGCTGGAACGACCTCGTGGTCGGCCGGCTCATCGGCGAGGACCAGCACCACCCCTCGGTCGGAGTACCCGAGGGGTTCTACGACGCGCTCACGATCGTCCCGGCGGGCGACGTGAAGGCGCTGGAAGACGCGCTGCGCAGCCGCGACGTCGCCGCGGTGATCCTCGAACCGACGGGGGCGCACTGGGGCACGCACCCGCTCTCGCCCTCGTACCTGCGCGAGGCACGACGGCTCACGAAGGAGATGGGCACGCTGTTCATCATGGATGAGGTGATCACCGGCTTCCGTATGGCGCCAGGCGGCGCGCAGGAGCGGTATGGCATCATGCCGGACCTCTCGTCCATCGCGAAGATCGTGGCGGGGGGGCTCCCCGGCGGAGCGGTCGTCGGGCGGGCGGATATCCTCGAGTACCTCGAACTGCGCGAGGGCGACATCGAATGGAACGGGAAGCAGCGGATCAGCCACCAGGGGACGTTCAACGCGAACCCGGTGTGCGCCGCCGCCGGCCTGACCGCGCTCCGCCTGATCGCCGCGGGCGGCGAGTGCGAACGCGCCGACGTCACCGCCGAACAACTCGTCCACGGGCTGAACGACCTCTTCCGCCGCCAGTCCGTCCCCGGCTCCGCGTGGGCGGTCTCCTCGATGTGGCACCTGAATCTCGGCGCTCCCGCACCCTTCCCGACAGATGTCGAGTGGGACGCCGCCGAGGAGCCGCGTGGCATTGAACCCGCGCTGACGCGTCCGCTTCGCCAGGCGCTTTACAACCACGGCGTGGACCTGATGGGCAACGGCGGGATGATCTCCAGCACACACGGCGAGCGTGAAGTCGAAGACACCGTGCGCGCCTTCGAGGCCGCGGTCGCCGACCTGCGCGTCGAGGGACTGCTGGGCTAGCGCCCGACCAGCGCGTAAGGCGCCAGCCACGCCGGTATCCGCGTGCGCTGCCCCGGTGAGGGCCGACACGGCATCCTCCGCCCGCGCGAACACGGCATCCACGCCGACCAGGTCGATGATCCCGAAGCGACGCAGCGCCTGAAGCACCTCGGGCTGCACGTCGGTGAGCACGATCCGTGCCCCCACGTCATCACGCCAAGCAGCTGAAGGATCTCGATCCCGTACTGCAGCACCGCGTGGGCGAGCAGTGGGACGAGCGCCGCCGTCGGACGGTGATGCTGAAACGGGAGCCACCGACGATCGAGGCCACCGCACCGGCGAAGGCCGCTGTATTGAGGCCACTGATCGGTGAGACTCCGACCGCCACCGCGAGGGTGATCGAGAGGGGGATCGCGACCACGCCGACAATCGCGCCTGCGGTCAGGTTGGCGACAACTTCATCGCGCGGCATCGACGGATGGAGGGCCATCGCGATCCTCGGTCAACGTATGCACACATCCGCGTGCCCCCCATTACATGAAAGCCCGCAGCGGGAAGAACCTGGAGACACACGTTATGTTCGTTCGCTCAGATTCGAGAGCACTGGTCTGTGGATGACGTGTGGATAAGTTCACCCCGCCTCCGCGTTCCCTGACGGGTTCGGCTGACATACTCGACGGGATGGCGGGGAAGATTCGCGGTTCGATGGTTCGCGCGCTGCGGCGTGTGCTGGTGCGCGCAGCAGTCGCTGCGGGCAGCGGTTTCGCTGTCGCCCTGGCGATCGGGGTCGCCGCCTTCGCAGTCGGCGTGCGCCCGCCTGCGTCCGTCAGCGGAGCAACCAGCGCCGCCGCCTCCATGCTCCCCACCGCCCCGGGAGAACTGCGCTCCCCCTTCGTCCGCACCGAGCGTGCGGAACCAATACCGTCCGTCATCCCGGCCAGCGCCCAGCCCTTCGAGGCCTCGCGCACCGGGGCTCCGTCCGCCGACGTCGCCCGGGTCACCGTGCCTCCTCTTCGGGAAGGCGACCGGATCGGGGTCACGCTGTCGTATTACTACTGCGAGGCCGGGCGGAACGCCGCCGTCATTGGAGACGGGGGCGGATTCTGTGGCCACATGCGTGATGGCTCCGTCGTACGGCCCGGCGCCGCTGCGTGCGACATCGCCTACCTCGGCCAGCGGTTCCGCATCGAAGGCGACCCGGAACAGCGCGAATACGTTTGCCATGACACGGGCAACCTGGTCCATGGACTGCACCGCGACATCTGGTTCAACGTCGCCGACGATGGAGCCGACTGGGTGCTGAAAGTGGGGCGCCAGGCCGTCATCCAGATCCAACCCTGACCATTCGAACCGGCCGCCCGAATCTGACAACCGTCTGGCAAACGTAAATCCGTCCCGACTTCCGTACGGAGGGGGGCTTGCAACGGCGTCGCGCATAGGCCATCATTCCGTCACTCTGATATCGGTTTCCGAGCATCCAGCAAACGGCAGCGCGGCCCTCCACGGGCACTGAGGACACGACGATGAATGACACATCCCGCATCGCCCTGCGCTGCGACGTCGGCGTGAATATCCGAGAATGGCGCCTGCGCCGCGAACTGTCCCAGGCTGATGTTGCCCGACGGGCCGGCATTACCCAGGCATCGCTGTCCAATTACGAGAACGGCAAACGCGACATGCCGCTCTCCACGCTGATGGGCGTGGCGTCCGCGTTGAACGTCTCACTCGGCGACTTGCTTGAGTTGCCGGACGTGATCGTCGTCCGCAACTCCCTGCTCGGCCGGGCCGTGGAGCAATTGCGCGACCGCATCCCGGTCGGGGAACTCGCCGAAGCAGCGATGTAATCCCCCGCCCCAGCGGTGGGCAACTCCTCCATCGAGGCCTCTGCCGAACGCAGGGGCCTTTCGATCGCCTCAAGGCGTCCGGTTCTGTGAACGCGCCACGGCCGCACCTCTCGATGCGCCGGGTCCGGTTGCGACCGGGCGTGCCCGACGCAGACGGCACTCGACAGACGGCTATACTGACGGCCTGCGGAGCGGCGGAGGGAACACGACCTTGGCGAATGAACGACCAGCCACCCTCGGTGCATTGAAGGCGGCGGGCGTTCGCGTCCTGCCGGTGCGTGAGGAGATGCGAAACAATCTCATCGCGCGCATCCGCAGCGGGGAGGACCGATTCCCCGGCATCGTCGGGTACGAGGAGACCGTCCTCCCACAACTGGAGAACGCGATCCTCAGCGGGCAGGACATCATCCTGCTGGGCGAGCGCGGCCAGGCGAAGTCGCGCATCATCCGCGCTCTGACCTCGCTCCTCGACGAGTGGACGCCGATCATCGAGGGATGCGAAATCCCGGAGGACCCGTTCAACCCGATGACGCCTGCGGCGCAGGCGATTGTCGCGGAGAAGGGGGACCAGACCCCGATCGAATGGATGCATCGTTCCGAGCGCTACGGCGAAAAACTCGCCACCCCGGACATCACGATCGCTGACCTCATCGGCGAGATCGACCCGATCAAGGTGGCGGAAGGCCGCTACCTGTCCGACGAGCTGACGATCCACTATGGCCTGATCCCGCACACCAACCGCGGCATCTTCGCCATCAACGAGTTGCCTGACCTCCAGGAGCGCATCCAGGTCGGCCTGCTCAATGTGATGGAGGAGCGCGACGTCCAGATCCGAGGCCACAAGGTGCGCCTGCCGCTGGACGTCCTCGTCGTCGCGACGGCGAACCCCGAGGACTACACCAACCGAGGCCGGATTATCACGCCTCTGAAGGACCGCTACGGTTCCCAGATCCGGACACACTACCCACGGACCATTGAGCACGAGATCGCGATCATGGAGGCCGAGACCACCGGGCTGGTCGGCGGCGAGTTCCCCGTGGTCGTCCCAGAGTTCATGAAGCAGATCATCGCAGAAATCTCCCGCTTGGCGCGCCGCTCCCCGGACATCAGCCAGCGCTCCGGCGTCTCCGTCCGCGCCTCCGTCGCGAACTACGAGGCGCTCATCGCGAACGCGATGCGCCGGGCAATCCGCCTTGGCGACAGCGTGGTCGTGCCTCGCATCTCTGACCTGCCGTTCATCATCCCCGCCTTGCAGGGCAAGGTGGAGTTCGAGACGGTCGAAGAGGGCAAGGACGAGCAGATCCTCGACCGCCTGATCCAGGGCGCGATCGTCGCCACGTTCAATCGCGTCATGGGTGACGCCGACACCGAGGCCGTCGTCGAATCGTTCCGCTCAGGACGCCACGTCGAGGTCGGCGAGGTGATGCGCGCAGGCGAGTACCAGCGGCTCTTGAAGGAGATCGACGGACTGGCCCCACTGGTGGGCGAGATCACGCGCGACGAACGCCCTGAAGTGCAGGCTTCCGCCATCGAGTTCATCCTCGAAGGGCTCCACCTCAACAAGCGATTGAACAAGGACAAGTCGACGGGGCAGGCGCTCTACCGCGGGTAGTCGCGGCGCGCGGGAAGCGAGTCGGCAAATGCCGCTGGCGTACCGGTACAGCGAATGGGATGGCACGCAGTCGATCCCCGGACTCGACGCCGACAAGGTGATCGAGGCCCTCTCCGACGACATCATGAACTTCGGCGACCTGCAGCACGCCCTGCGGAACCTGATGCAGCGCGGGATGCGCAACCAGCAGGGCGACCGCATGCAGGGTCTGCGCGACCTGCTACAAGAACTCCGACAGCAGCGCCGCGAACGCCTCGACCAGTTCGACCTGGGCGGAGTGATGGAGGACATCAAGCGCCAGCTGGAGGAGATCCTCCAGATGGAGCGCGACACGCTGCAGGACCGTCTGGCCGGCGAACAGCCCCAGGGGGCACAGGACGAGACCCAGCCCAACGCTGACCAGCAGGACGGCGGCCCGCGCGGCGAGCAGCAGCAGGGACAACGCGGACAGCAGTCGCCTCAGGGACAGCGGGGCGAGCGCGGTCAGCAACAGGCCAGCGAAGGTGCGGACGGCGGCGAGGACGCGACGGACGACGGCCAACCCGGCCAGGGCGACCGCCCGTCTCCGATGGGGCAGCGCGGGCAGCAGGGACAGCGCCAGCAAGGGTCACAGCCCGGTCAGGACGCGCAGCCCGGCGACGCCGGCGGCACCGAGTCCAGCAGCGGTCAGCCCTCGGGTGGCGGCGACCCGGAGCAGCAGTTCCGCGAGATGCTCCAGCGGATCGCGGAGCGGAAGCAGCAATTCCTGGAAGACCTCCCCGGCGACGCGCCTGGCCAGATGAAGGCGCTCCATGACTACGAGTTCCTGAACCCGGAGGCGCAGCACAAGTTCCAGGAGCTCGTCGACCAGTTGCGCCAGGCGATGACCGGCCAGTTCTTCAAAGATGTCCAGAAGATGGTTGAGGAGATGTCCGACGGCGACAAACAGCGCATGAAGGACATGGTCCGCGCGCTGAACGACATGCTGGCGCAAAAGATGCGCGGGCAAGAACCGGACTTCGACTCGTTCATGGAGCAATTCGGCGACATGTTTGGCGACAACCCGCCGCAGTCGCTCGAAGAACTCATGGCGCAGATGCAGGCCCAGATGCAGGCGATGCAGTCGCTGATGGCCAGCATGCCCGGCGACCACCGCCAGCAGCTCCAGGACATGCTCGCCCAGCACCTCGGCGACCCCGAGCTTGAGGATGAGATTTCACAGCTCGCCCAGAACCTCGAGTTCCTGAACCCGAACCGCGGCGATCCCTCCTCCTACCCATTCCGCGGCGATGAAGAGGTCGGCCTCGAACAGGCGATGCGTCTCATGAATGAGATGCACAACATGGACGACCTGGAGAACGACCTCGAGCGCGCCCAGTACACCGGCGACCTCGACACCGTCGACATCGCCCAGCTGCGCGAGCTGCTGGGCGACGACTCCGCCGAGCAGTTCGAGGAGCTGAAGAAGCTGCTCGAGGTCCTCGAACAGGCCGGTTACGTCCGCCGTGAGGGTGACGAGTGGAAGCTCACGCCACGGGGGACGCGGATGATCGGCCAGTCCGCCCTCGGCGAGATCTACAAGCAGTTGAAGAAGCAGGGACTCGGCAATCACCCGGCCCCGGAGTCTGGCCGCCACGGCGAGCGCCTGGACGAGTCGAAGCCGTACGAGTTCGGCGACCCATTCCACCTGGACATGCGCAAGACGCTGATGAACGCCATCGAGCGCGGTGGCACCGGCACGCCGGTCAAGCTGAGCCCGGACGACTTTGAGATCAACCGCAGCGAGCTGGTGACGACCACGACCACCGTCCTGATGGTCGACCTCTCCTGGTCGATGGCGCTGCGTGGTTCGTTCCAGGCGGCGAAGAAGGTCGCGCTGGCGTTGCAGAACTTGATCAAAGCCCAGTACCCGAAGGACTCGCTCTACATCATTGGTTTCTCCGCCTACGCACGGGAGTTGAAGCCGCACGAACTGCCCTACGTCCGCTGGGACGAGAGCGTGCTGGGCACGAACATGCACCACGCCCTGATGCTGGCAGAGCGGCTGCTCGCGAGACACCGAATCGGCACGAAGCAGATCCTGATGATCTCGGATGGCGAACCGACGGCCCATCTCGAGAACGGGCGCTCGCAGTTCGCCTATCCGCCGAGCCCGGTCACGATCCGGGAGACGCTGAAGGCCGTGAAGCGCGTGACCCAGCAGGAGATCACGATCAACACGTTCATGCTGGACCGGAACTACTACCTCAAGGAGTTCGTGAACCAGTTGGCGAAGATCAACGGCGGTCGTGTCTTCTACACCACTCCCGAGAAGCTCGGCGAATACCTGTTGGTCGACTACGTCGCACACAAGCGTAAGCACCTGACGGGGCGGTAGCCGGGCCACCGCCGCCTCACAGCCGCTACGGACGGAGACTCGCCCTCGTGCGACGCCCGATCTTCCTTGGCGCCCTGCTGCTCGCGGTCGTCGTCGTCGGGACCGTCTGGTACGGCATCGTCGAGGGGTTCGGGTTCGAGGACGGCCTGTTCATGGCCGTCATCTCCATCACCACCGTCGGATACGGTGAGGTACGGCCGCTGGACGCGAGCGGGCGAGCGTTCACGATCGCGTACCTGCTGGTCGGCGTCGGTGTCCTGTTCTATGTCGTCACGGTCGAGGTGGAGACGGTCATCGTCGGCGGCGTCGCCGACGCCTTTGGATTGCGGCGGAATCGTGGAAAGGTGCGACGGATGAAAGACCACGTCATCATCTGTGGCTTCGGTCGGGTCGGACGTGAGACCGCGGACATGCTGGCCGCCCGGAACGTCCATCACGTCGTGGTCGACGTGGACACGGCCGCGATCGCCTCGATCTCCGGGACGCACGTCGCAACCGTGGTCGGCGACGCCACGCACGAGACGACGCTGCGTGACGCCGGGATCGAGCGCGCCCGGACGTTGATCGCGGCGGCGGACTCGGACGTGCAGAACACGTACATCGTGCTGACAGCCCGAGCGCTGAACCCGGGCCTCTTCATCGTGGCCCGGGCGGGTTCCGACTCAGCCGAGCGACGGCTCAAGACTGCCGGCGCGGACAGTGTCGTCTCGCCATACCAGATCGGCGGACGGCGGATGGCCCTCGCCGCCGTGCAACCCGCCCTGGTCCAATTCGTCGACCGCATCACCACCATCGAGGCGGGCGGCGGCCATGTCCTCGCGGAAGTCGTCGTGGAAGACGCCCCCTGGGGCGTGGCGGGGCGGACGCTCGAGGCCCTGGCGGCCGAGGCCACCGCAGTGCACGTACTGGGTATGGAGCGGGAAGGCGAGGGCTTCACAGTGGGCCCCCACGGCGATGTGACGCTACGCCGGGGTGACCGGCTGTTCGTCTACGGTGACTCGGAGGAAGTGGCCCTCATGGCGCGCCAGCCGCACGCCCGGTAGGGCCTTGCCCGCCCAGCCACCCCGGGGGATGCTGGGATCACCCACCGACGAGAGGCTGACCATGCACCGCCCCCACCGAGGCTTTCCCCACGCCGCCCTGCTGACCATCGTCGCACTCACTCTCATCAGCTCCCTGATCGCGGGGGCCTGCAGCGGCGGTGGTGAGGAGAAATGGGACGCGCGAAGCCTCGAGCAGACGGTCGCCGAAGTACCGTTCGCCCCGATCATCGTCAACTCGAACCTCGGAGTCGGGAAGAACCGCCTCTCGCTGGCGCTGTTCGATGACAACCAGGAGTTCATCACGAACGCCCAGGTCACAGCCACCTTCTACCACCTCGACAAGGAACCGGAGGGCGAGCCGAAGAACCCGAAACGTGTGGGTGAGGCACCGCTCCTGCCGCATACGTTGAAAGGCATCGGTGTCTCCCGGCTCGGAGGCGTCCTCGTCTCTCGCATCCCGCGTGCCCCCTCGACCGATCTGGGCGATCTCCACATCGGGCACGACAGCACGGTCTACACGTCGCTGGTCGATTTCGACCGGGCCGGCTTCTGGGGCGTCTCGCTGGATGTGAAGACGAAGGAGAAGACGTACTCGGGACTGCGTCTCGTGTTCGTGGTGCAGGAACGGACACGGGAGCCTCGCATTGGCGATCCGGCCCCCGCAAGCAAGCAGCTCACACTCGCCGACGTGAAGAGCGTCGACGAGGTGGACACCTCCCTCACACCGAACCCAGAACTACATCGTCTGACGGTGGCGCAGGCGATCACGAGCGGGAAGCCGACGGTGGTCGCGTTCGTCACACCGGCGTTCTGCCAGACCCGGTTCTGCGGACCGGTGCTTGATCAGGTTGTGACCCCCGCGTGGAACGAATTCAAAGATCAGATCAACGTCCTGCACATCGAACCGTACGACATCGCGAAGGCGCGGGGCGGCAAACTGGAGACGGTACCCGCCGTGGAGGAATGGAAACTGCTCGCGGAGCCGATGATCTTCGTCGTAGGGCGAGACGGCATCATCACCGCGAAGTTTGAAGGGATCATGGACTACCCGGAGTTGCAGACCGCGATCCGCGAGACCCTGAAGTAGCCGCCCCGACCGCCCGCTACCGCTGCAGCCCGAACGACGCGCGCCAGAACGTCAGGACCTTGGTCGCGTAGGCGGGCGAGACCGGGGAGCCCTCACTGGTCTGCTTGAATTCGGGTGCAACCCACAGTTCCTTCGGGTCACCCGCCGCATTGAGCAGCCGCTCGGCCCCGCCCGGCTCCACCGGCGCCTCGCTCGCATGGTCGATCACAAGCAGGGGGCGGGGGGTCAACCGTGCGGCCGCCTCGGCGGGCGACACAGCTGAGAGCGGCTCGCCCAGGCGGCGCTCAACCAGCCACAGCGTGATGTCGCGGAACAGGAACGCCGGCAGGCTCAGACGGTCACGGTACGCCGTCCACACGGCGTCACGCAGGGACGAGACCGGCTCCTCGGCGATGACCGCACGCATTCGCGGATCCTGCGCCGCGGCGATGACACCGGCCGCCGCGCCCATCGAGACCCCCTGGACGCCGATCCGGCTGGTCTCGACATCCGGCCGGGTTACCAGATAGTCCACCGCCCCCAGCACGTCATTCGCGTCCAGTGTCCCCAGTGCAGCCACTCCACCGGCGGAGGTCCCGTGCCCGCGGAAGTCCACGAGCAATGCATTGAATCCGGCATTCACGATCAACTCGGCCTGTGGCAGCAGTGTCTCCCGGGTCTCCCCGTAGCCATGGAGCAGGATGATGGTCGGGCGGCGCGTCTGTACCAGTTCAGAACCCGCCGGCGCCACCGTGGGGACCCACAGCGCACCGATCCTCACGCCGTCACGAGCAGGAAACTCCACCGCCTGGGCGGCGAACATCTGCTCCGCCAGGAACGGGAGCTCACGGGGCGGCGATGGGTTCAGGATCGCATCCGCCGAGATGTAGGCGATCGTGAACCACATCCCCACCGTCATGGTGACGACCACAATCACCGTGCCGATGCCGACTTTCCAGCCTGTGCTCACTCCGCCTCCGTCGTCGCAACCTGCCAGTACGCAGCGTATCTGAGCCCCTCTGTACGGTCGCTGTCCCAGGCTCCCGTCCCCCGCTGCATGCTAGGCTCCCCTCCTTCCAGTTCGCCCCACGGGACAGGGACTGACGATGCCGCGTGACGTCGCGTTCAAGCAGGTCGACGTGTTCACGCAGGTCCCGTTCCTCGGCAACCCGGTCGCCGTCATCCTGGACGGTTCTGGGCTGAACACCGGGGAGATGCAGGCCGTCGCGCGGTGGACCAACCTCTCGGAAACCACGTTCATCCTGCCCTCGGAACACGCCGACTACCGCCTGCGGATCTTCACCCCGCTGAGCGAACTGCCCTTCGCCGGCCATCCCACCATCGGTTCGGCGCACGCCGCCATCGAGGCCGGCCTGGTGACGCCACGCGCCGGCCGCCTCACCCAGGAATGCACCGCCGGGATGATCGACCTCCATACCGAGCCGGATGGCCGGATCTTCGCGCGCGCGCCGAAGCCGTCGGTCCGGCGCGTCGATGTCGACCTCGCGCGACTGTCGTCCGCGATCGGAGCGCCCATCGAAGCTGACCCGGCACCGGCCCTGGTGGACGTCGGGCCGGTGTGGCTCATCGTCCAGGTCCCGAGCATCGAAGCCCTTTCCGGCGCGACCCCCGACCTCGCCGCTGTGAGCATGATGAGCGCCGCCGCCGGCGCGATCGGCATCTCTGCGTTCACCATCGACACACGCATGGATGCAGCCGAGCGGGTGCATCTCCGGACGTGGGCGCCGGCCGCCGGCGTGCCCGAGGACCCAGCATGCGGCTCCTGTAACGCGGCGCTCGGAGCCTACCTCGGTGCGACCGGCCTGCTCTCGCGCACCGGACGTTCGTACGTCGCACCTCAGGGACGGCAGATGGGCCGGGACGCTCGCATCGCGGTCATTGTGCGTAGCCCGGAGAAAGTCGAGATCGGCGGGCACGCCGTTACCGTCATCGATGGCATCATCCACCTGAACTAGCTCGGACAAGACACGGCTCGCCCGACACATCGGACCATGTCTCCATGCCGTTCGAGTCCCGCTCACTCCTTCGAGCTGTCGCCGGCAGCCGGAGGAGCCCCGAATGACCAGCAACCGAGCCTTTGCGTGAATCTAATAGTCCGTCACGGCGATTAATTGAAATGACGAATTTCAGCGGGAATGCGAGAATCATTGGGTAATGGACCTCGAACAGTCCCTCCGAATCGGCCGCCGCTGGTGGTGGCTGGTGATCAGCGCCGCCGTCCTGGGTGGCGTGGCGACCTACCTGATCTCCACCCGGATCACCCCTTCCTACGAGGCGCGGACAACCCTCCTCGTCGTCCAGCGTCAGGGCGAGGGCGTTGTCCAACTGAATGACCTGCAAACGGCAGAACGGCTGGCTAACACGTTCTCGCGTCTGGTCACGCTCCGCCCGGTGCTCGACCGGTCGATCCAGGACGGCAACCTCCCGTTCGACGCGACCGGACTCGCGATTCGCCTCAACGTCACGAACCCGCGCGGCACCCAGCTGCTGGTCGTGACTGCCCGGGCGTCGAGTCCCGAACTCGCGGCGCGGATCTCGAACACCGTGGCCCGGGCGTTCATCTCGTCGAATGAGGCGGCCCTCACCAGCCGCCCGGGGCAGGTGTCCGTCGTCGAGGAAGCGCTCCCATCAGGTAGCCCGGTCTCGCAGCGCCTTCTCCTGAATACTGCGCTGGGGATGGTTCTGTTCGCCCTCGCTGCCACCGTCATCGTCACGGTCATCGAATACCTCGATGACACGGTGAAGTCCGGAGAGAAAGCCCTAGAGCAGACCGGCCTCCCGATCCTGGCCCGCATCGAACAGTTCGGGCGGCTGCGCAACGCGCGGGAACAGCTGCAGGCCGCGAACCGGCCGCGGTCCACGATCGCCGAGGCATACCGGGCGGCCCGGACGAACCTCTCCTACGCAATCAACCTCGGCCAAGACCGCCGTCTCGTCCTCATCACCTCGCCTGGCCTGGGCGAGGGCAAGACGACGACCACCGCGAACCTCGCCATTGTGTTCGGGCTTGCCGGACACCGCGTCTGCGTGGTCGACACGGATCTGCGCCGCCCAACGATGCACAAGGTATTCGGCATCGACAACGCAACAGGACTCACGACCCTCCTGCTGGCCCGCGAGCGGGACGTCGGCCGCCTGCTCGTCCGCTCGTTGTACACGAACGTCACAGTGCTCCCATCCGGCCCGATGACGCCCAACCCATCCGAATTACTCGGGTCCGCGCGCATGCGGGAAATCCTCGACGGGCTGCGCGACCGATTCGATGTGGTGTTGATGGACTCGCCGCCCGCGCTGGTGGTCACCGACGCCTCGGTCCTCGGCATGCTCTCAGACGGGCTGGTGATCGTGGCGCGCGCCGGGAAGACGCGGATCGGCTAACTGCTGGAAACAACCACGGAGCTCGCTCAGACGGGCCGTCCGATCGCCGGACTCGTGCTGAACCGAGTGGGCACCCGGGACGCCGCTCATGACCACTATCACCAGTACGGTTGGGGATACGGTGCCGAGGAAGACCAGCCTGCGGACGGCAAAACCCGGCTCCGTCTGTAGTCCCTCGCCCGGAACGCTTTCATGGACGGCATCCAGTCCATAGCGCCGCCAGATGACCGACCCGGCCTCGCAACCTCGCACTGCTGACGATCGAGCGACGCCCGGCACTCGGTGCAGAACGCGTTCCTCGAAGCGCTCAACCGCCTCCCCACGGCCAACAGAGACTAGTGGCGCGGCCCCACCGGAGGCACGATGGACCGCGTGTCCACCACCGTCACATCCGGACGTTCGTGGAGGACGGTGGTGACATACCACAGGGGGAACGTCTCCCGATCACTCGACGTGTCCACACGGCCGTCCTCAGAAACCCCGGCCAGCACCGCGCGTGCCTCTGCCACCAGCGTGGTGTCGCCACGCAATGAGGCGTCGTGCCCTACCCACACCGCCCACCAGGCAAGCAGCCCGACCACGACGACACCGAGGGCCACCCGCGGCCATCGGTCCGTG
This sequence comes from Chloroflexota bacterium, assembly GCA_016875635.1. Classification (GTDB taxonomy): domain Bacteria; phylum Chloroflexota; class Dehalococcoidia; order UBA2979; family UBA2979; genus SURF-43. The sequence continues at coordinate 52,894 of VGPD01000002.1, read as the reverse complement.
AGGTACCTCACGACCCATTCCCAGACAGACACGCAACCCCACCCCGCGACCAGCGCCAACGGCATCGTGGTGCCCTGCAAATAGTCCTCGCGGCCCTCCGAGAGGTAGGAGGAGATGAAGACGATGAGCAGCAGCAACCACACCCCCAGCACGAGCGCCAGGTCGGCGCGCGCCCGCACGAGGGCTAACGTCCCGGGGATGAGCAACAGCCACACCGGCGGTGGGAACTGACGAAGCACGCTCCGCATCGTCTCCGGCACGGCGGAGGCCACAGCACGCGGCGACCGTTCGAGCGCATCCCGGGAGATCCCACCCATGAGATGGTCCACCAGTCCGCGCGCGGAGCCCGTGTCACCCCACGCGATCGCGGCATCGGAGCGCAACCACAGGTACGCCATGGCATAGAGCAGCGGAAGAACGAAGAACCCCGCACACCATGCTGACTCGCGGGCCCGCATTCCTCGTGAGCCCACGAATGCGACAGCGGCGAGCGGGGCCACGAGTGCGAGGCCGATGAGCTGGCTCATCACCAGCAGTCCGAGGACGAACGCAAACGGGCGCCACCGCCAGCCCTCGGCTGCGCTGGCCCCCAGCACGAGCGCGAGCCCCGCCAGGGCCGCCTGCAACGCATATACCTCTGTGACGATCGCCTGCGCCCACACCACCGGTGCGAGGCCGAACAACAGACCGGCAGCCGACGCTCCCCACCAGGGTGTCTCCGACCGCCATTGACGCGCGGCGACCGCGACCAGCGCCCCGGCCACCGCCATCAGCCCAACCGACAACAGGTTCGTCCGCAACGCGGGTTCACTCGCCGGGATGATCTCCAGCGCAAGACGCCCCAGCGGCAGCCATACGGCCTCACCCGAGGGGTGCGCCACGCCAAGGACCGCCGCGACGGAGACGAGTTCGGCGCTGTCCACCGTGCCGTGGAGCACCGCGATCGTCGGAGCGACGGTCCAGCCGTACAGCGCTCCCAGCACGACCGCGACAATAGCCGCCGAGAGCAGCGTGGCGCGCGAATTCATCAAGGCAGCGTAATGGCGACCCTGCGTGGGATCACCGGTGGATGCGCCGAACCATGCAGCACCCGGGTTGCAGATCAGGAGACAGCAGCAACTCAAACCGTCGACGGACGATAGCGGTTAGTCGTCCTGACCGTAGTCGTGGTCGGGATAGTTCACGATGCCGGCCTTCCAGTAGCCCCGCGTGTGCAGCGAGGCGGGTTCAAGCCCACGTGCGTCGATCAGGTGCTGACGGATGCGCCGCATGACGCCGGACTCGCAGGCAAGAAAGACCTGGCCCGCGCCCTCGGGCAACTCGATCGAGCGCACAGCCGTCTCGAGAGCCTGGCCGGGGACTTCCCCGGAGCGCACCCACCATGCTTGCACCTCGGCGAGGCTCGGGAGCGGCCGCTCCTCGGAGGCGTCATCCACCTCGGCGATCACGATGGCGCGCGCCGTGGCGGGGAGCGCCTCCAGCACCATCCCGATCGCGGGAAGGGCGCAGGCATCGCCCGCCAGGAGGTGCCACGACGCACCGGGGTCGACCGTATGGCCTCGCCCGCCTGGTCCGCGCAGGTCGACGACGTCGCCCGGCTTCGCGGCGGTCGCCCAGCGGGAGCCGGGGCTGTCACCGTGGAGAATGACCTCGATCTCAATCTCGAGGCGGCCGGCGTCGAAACGACGCGGCGTATAGGCCCGCACCTGGTCGGTGCCCGGCAGCATCACCTTGATGTGGCCGCCCAGCAGCGGTGTCCCGAAGCCTTCGAGGGCATCGCCGCCCAGCGTGATCCTCACCGCCTTCAGCGTCACACGCTCAACGCGTCGCACCTCGACCGTGCGGAATCGCTTGCTGGCGGACTCGACGGCCGGCGGTGCAGCGTCAGGCATAGAAACCTCGCAACGGGAAGGGCTACTGCTCGAAGACCCAGCCGTCCGTCGCGCGCTTCCAGTCGAGGACCGGCAGGCCGCGGAACCAGATGCCGACTTCGCGCGCGGCGTCATCGAGGTTCGCGGAGCCGTGGACGAGGTTCCGCCCGATCTCCAGGCCGAAGTCGTGACGGATGGTGCCGGGGTTCGCCTCAACCGGCTTCGTGGAACCCATCGTCTGGCGACAGGCAGCGACCGCGCCCGTGCCTTCGAAGACCGCCGCAACGATCGGGCAGGCGGTGATGTACTCGATCAGCCCGTTGTAGAACGGCTTCCCCACGTGCTCGGCGTAGTGCTCGGCGGCGGTCGCCTGGTCAGCCTGCACCAGACGCAGCGCGACGATCTTCAGGCCGCGCTGCTCGAACCGCTTGAGGATCTCGAACGCCAGACCGCGCTGCATCGCGTCCGGCTTGATGAGGACGAGCGTGCGTTCCATGGTGATGCTCTCTTCCGTGTCTCGTTCGACTGCTATCGCTGCCTCGGCGGAGTGATCGAGGGCGGGCGAAGATAGACCGCGTCCACTGCGCCTGGATCCCCGAAGAGGTCGCGGGCCCGCGCGATCCGCACCAGGTGCGCCGCACGCGCCACGGCCCGCGCATCAGTGTCTCCCCCGCGGCTCGCAATGTCTCGCACGTCCCGCAACGCCCCGGTCATCTCCCCCACCCAGATGGCGGGCTGGGGGGCGTCCCTCACCACGTCCGCCGGGCGGGCGATGTGCGGCTCGGCGTAGACCGAAGGCAACCCACCGGCGGCGCCCGGGGCGTACCCGGCCCAGGCGACGGCCTCCGGACCGGCGTCGTGGACAGCGATGACGACCGGGCCGCCCTCGACGAGGTGTGGCCAGGCATCCGCCTCCAGCCGACCAACACCCGCCAGAGGGATGCCGAGACCCAGCGCGAGACCCTGTGCCGATGCGATACCCGTCCGTAGACCACCGTACTGTCCTGGCCCGGCACACACCGCGATGCGCGCGATCTCCGGCCGCGTGACTCCAGCACGCGTCAGCAACGCATCGAGGGCATCCAGCAGCTCGAGCGACATGGTGGTCTCGACGTGCCACGCGTGCTCGGCGACCACACGGTCGCCCTCCAGCAGCGCTAGTGAGGCGTCGTCCGCAGCCGTGTCGATTCCGAGGTCGTATCGGTGGCTAACCACGCGCGCCCAGCCCGTCCAGTACCCGGTCGTAGCGGCTCCCCCGGGAGGCGATCGTGATCCGGCGGTGCTTCGGTTCGCCCTCGACCATTTCGAGGGTGACGAGGAGATGCTCCCCCGGAAGCCCCTCCATCCCCCGCTCCGGCCACTCGACAAGGAGGACGCCGTCGCGGGCTTCCTCGATCAGATGAAGGTCGGCCACCTCGGACGGGTCGGTGAGGCGATACAGGTCGGCGTGGTACAGGCGGAGCGGGCCATCGTGGCGGGCCATCAGGACGAACGTAGGGCTGGTGACCGCAGTCTCTACTTTCAGCCCCTGCCCGACCCCCTGCGCGAATGCCGTCTTCCCCGCGCCCAGCGTCCCTTGCAACAGCACCACGTCACCCGCGCGCAGCATCCTGGACAGACGGCGGCCGAGGGCGCGCGTCTGCGCGGCGCCCGTGGTGACGCGGGTCATCCGATTGGCGGTGCTCATTGGTGCCTCATGGGACGAGGTTACGTGCGCCGCTCGCCAGAGTCGCGCGTCTGGTCCCAGCCACGCCGTGGTGGCTCATACACCTCGCCGTCCTCGCCCCAGACGACCACCTCGCCGGGGTGGTCGGGGACGACACGACCGATCAGCGTCACGGGCACCTCCGGCGTATCCAGCCGGACGAGCGCCTCCCGCGGCCCGGTGAGGACGAGCTCGAAGTCCTCCCCGCCCCCGAGCGCAAGGTCGAGCGCCGCCCGCACCCCCAGCGCCGCCACCGCCGCCGGGTGCAGCGGCAGCGATGCCGCCGCCAGTTCGATCCCGACCTCCGAGGCTGCTGCGATGTGGCCAAGGTCCTGGAGCAGTCCGTCGGAGACATCCATCGCGCAGCGCAACCCGGCCGCCGCTGCGTCCTGCCCCAGCGCGACGCGCGCCACTGGCCGGCGGTGAGCCAGCAGCAGCATCTCCACACCGACCTCCACCTCCCGCCCCGCCTCGATCACCGCGAGCCCCGCGGCGGAGGCGCCGGGCGTGCCCGAAACGGCGACGAAGTCGCCCGCGCGCGCGCGCGAACGGCGCAGCAACGGAGCGTCTGCCGTGCCGCCCTCGATCCGGCCGTACGCGGCGATGCTGATCGACGTCGCCGGGCCGCGCACGACGTCGCCGCCCGCGACGCGCACACCGTGGAGGCGGCACGACTCGGCGATGCCCTCGATCAACGCGTCGAGGTCGTCGATGGTGAAGGCCGGCCCGAACGTCGTAGCGATGAGCAGGTATTGCGGGTCGGCGCCCATCGCCGCGAGGTCGCTGGCGTTCGCCGTGACTGCGCGCCAGCCCACGTCGCCGTAAGCCATCGTGTCGGCACGCCAGTGCGTGCCCTCCACGAGCGCGTCGATCGTTGCGACCGTGAGGCCCGGGCCCGTCCGCCACGCGGCCGCATCGTCGCCTGGAGGGACGACGAGATCATGCGCCGCCGCGTCCCCCAGGCGCGCGATGATGCGGTCAATCAGCGTGAATTCGCCGAGACCGCCGACGTCATGACCGGCCATGTCGCTACCGCCCGTCTGCGGCGACTGTACGCGGGATCAGGCCCCCGCGGGTTCCGCCGGGGCGTCCTCGGCGGCATCGCCTCCGTCCGCGCCCGCCTCGTGCGTGCCCTCCGCGATGTCCACGCGCGCCACTGCGGCGACGCGGTCGTCTTCGTCGGCGACACGCATCACCTGGACACCCTGCGTCGCACGACCCTGCTGGCTGATCGAGCCAGCAGAGGTGCGCAGGACGATCCCCTGTTCGGAGACGAGCACCAGTTCTTGCTCCGCGCTGACCATACGCGCGACCGACAGCGCGCCCGTCTTCGGCGTCACTCGGAACGTCTGCACACCCTGCCCGCCGCGGCCCTTGCGCGGGTATTCGTCGATCGGCGTGCGCTTCCCGGCGCCGCGCTCGGAGACGACCAGCAGGTCCTCGCCATCTTCGTCGACGGCCATCGCGATCACGACCGCATTGCCGCGCAGCATCATGCCGCGGACGCCGCCCGAGGTGCGGGAGGCGACGCGCAGGCTGCCGACGGTAAAGCGGATCGCCTGGCCGTCGCTCGACACGAGCAGCGCGTCCGACGTCTCGCGCGCCGGGCGGGCCTCGACCAGCCGGTCGCCCTCTTCAAGGCGCATGGCGATCAGGCCGTTGCGGCGGACTGACTCGAACTCGGCCAGCGGCGTGCGCTTCACCTCGCCCCGCTCGGTCGCCAGCACCATCGAGTCGCGCGAGAAGTCACGGACGGCCACGACGGCCGTCACGCGGTCATCCGGGCCGACATCTACCACGTTCGCGACCGGGATGCCCCGCGCCTCGCGGGAGGCTTCCGGCACCTCGTAGGACTTGAGGGCGTACACCTTGCCACCGGCAGTGAACATCAACAGCTGGTCGTGCGTGTCACACACCAGCAGATGCCGGATGAAGTCCTCTTCGCGCACCGTCTGCCCGCGCTTGCCCCGGCCGCCGCGCGCCTGCCGGCGGTAGACATCGAGGGGCACGCGCTTCGCGTATCCGCGTTCCGAGACGGTCACCACGATCTGCTGGTGGCCGATCAGGTCCTCGTCCGCGATGTCGTCGACCGCGCCGTGGAAGACCTGCGTGCGGCGCGCGTCGCCGTACTTCCTCTTCAGGTCGGCGCAGTCGTCCTTGATCAGCGCATCGATCTTCTCAGGGTGCTCCAGCAGGTCGACGAGGTAGGCGATGAAGGTCATAAGCTCGCCATACTCGTCGAGGATGCGCTGCGCCTCCAACTGGGCGAGGCGCCGCAGCTGCATGTCGAGGACGGCCTGCGCCTGACGGTCGGTGAGGCCCGGCAGTGCCCCCTCGGCGGCGAGCGGGTGCGCCTCGATCAGTCGCGCCGGCAGCACCACCGGCAACGCCATCAGCGCAGCCTTCGCCGCCTCCGCGGAGGCGGATTCCCGGATCGTCTTGATCACGAGGTCCAGCGCGTCGAGGGCCTTCAGCAGGCCTTCGAGGATATGCGCGCGCTCCCGCGCCTTCTCCAAATCGAATTCGGAGCGCCGGCGGATGACCTCGCGACGGTGCGCGATGAACACCTCCAGCGAGCGCTTGAGCGAGAGCGTCTCCGGCTGCCCGTCGACGAGCGCGAGCATGTTCACGGCGAAGCTGCTGCGCAGCGCGGTGTGCTTCAGCAGCTGGTTCTTCACGGCGGCGTATGTCGCTCCGCGGGACAGCTCGATGACCATGCGGATGCCGTGGCGGTCGGATTCGTCGCGCAGGTCGGAGATACCCTCGATCTTCTTGGCGCGGACGAGGTCGGCGATCCGCTCCAGCAGTGTCGCCTTGTTCACCTGATACGGCAGTTCGGTCACGACGATCTGAGAACGCCCGCTGCGCGCCGCCTCTTCGACCTCCATGCGCGCCTGCATCGTCACGCGGCCACGTCCATTGATGTAAGCGTCTCGCACTTCGGCACGGTTGAAGATCATCGCGGCGGTCGGGAAGTCGGGGCCCTGCACCACGGTCAGCAGGTCATCGACCGTGCACTCAGGGTTCTCGAGGACCATGACCACCGCGTCGCAGATCTCGTTCAGGTTGTGCGGCGGGATATTCGTCGCCATGCCGACGGCGATGCCCGAGGAGCCGTTGAGCAGCAGGTTCGGCAGGCGCGCCGGTAGCACCCACGGCTGCGTCAGCGAGTCATCGAAGTTCGGGTAGAAGTCGACGGTGTTCCGGTCGATCTCGACGAGCAGTTCCATCGCAATCGGCGCGAGGCGCGCCTCGGTGTATCGCATCGCCGCGGGCGGGTCGCCGTCGATCGAGCCGAAGTTCCCCTGGCCGCTGACCAGCGGATACCGCATGGAGAAGTCCTGGGCCATCCGGACGAGGGCGTCGTAGATCGCGCTGTCGCCGTGGGGGTGGAACTTCCCCATGACATCGCCCACCATGCGGGCGGCCTTTTTGTAGCCCCCCGTGGCGGTAACGCCCAGCTCCTGCATCCCGAACAGGATCCGCCGCTGGACTGGCTTCAGGCCGTCCCGCGCGTCGGGCAGTGCTCGCGACACGATGACGGACATCGCGTAGTCGAGGTACGACGTGCGCATCTCTTCTTCGACACGTCGAGGCTGCGTTCGGTCGGGCGGTTCCTGGACCATAAGGCGCCCTTCGCGGGGGTCCGACGGGGGAGTCGTGCGGAGGGGTTGTTAGGCCTCAGATTCTACCAGCGACAGGCTTTCCGAACGACCCGTTGAGGGCACCCGATCGGTCCCCTCCCAATCGAAGAACAGCCTCATCCGGAGACGAAGCCCGCGATTCGGAGCACCTCTGAGGGCGGTAGTTGCCGTCCTACCGAGGCATGGCGGCAACTGCCGCCGCCGTCTGGAACGCCGCGTCCGCCAGGATCGCGTTCGCCCGCTCCAGCATCGAGACGTTGCCCTCGGCGACGGCCGTGGCAATGGTGTCCGCGGCCTCGCGAGAGCGCCGGATGGCCAGGAGCAATTGGGCCTGCGCGGCCTGCTGGCCCGGCGGTGGCGTCAGCTTCTGCGCCCGTGCCTCGATATCCCCGAACGCCGACACACGGGCCGTGACCGCCTGTTTCCAGGCGTCCGACAGGGGCGCACCACCGGCAATGGCGTCAGCGAGCCCGCGCTGCGCAACAGCGAGATCGCCCAGAAGGATGCGCGCGTCGGCAGCGTATGTCCCGCCGCTGGCCGCCGTGGCGGACGAGGCTGCGGGGGCCGCGGTCGCGGTGGATTTCGCCGGAGAATCGTCCGACCCGCAGGCCGAATTAAGCGAAGCGATCAGCACTGCGGAAACGAGCAGATGACGGCGCATGAGGGCCCCCTTACGGCGTCGGCGTCGCCGTCGGTGAAACGGTCGTCGTGGGCGTCGGAGTCGGCGTGGCCGCCCCGTCTGCCGTCGTGCCGGCGGACTGGCGCAAGGTCTCGGCGAAGGCTGCCATGATGGCGCGCAATTGCGTCTGGAACTGCTCTCGCTGTTCCGCAGTCAGCGCCTTGGGGTCAACGACGGTGTCGCCGGTGCGCTTTTGCTTCGCATTCCTCGCGAACTCGTCCGTCACGTCCTCGTCCGCTCCGACGGGCGGGAGGCCGCGGGCGGCGCGCATCTAGGCAAACAGATCGCGTACCTGCTGGTTGCGCTCAAAGACCGCCTGTACCACGGTGCGGGCGCGCTCCGAAGCATTGGGGGGCAGCGTGGGTGGCGTCTTCGCACGGTCACGTCCGGTCGTCGGGGTCGCGCTCCCCGTCGGTGTCGCGGACTGGCGGCCCGGGGCGTTCTCGGGCCCGCGTCCGTCCGGGCCCCGGCCGGGAGAGGCGGTCGGTGTGGGTGTGGAAGTTGCCTGCTGGAAAGCCCCGTCCAGAAGCGCACCGCCGCGTGGATCGAGGGCGGCCATAACAGGAGCGGTAAGGGCCAGACCAAGGACGGCAGCCGAAGCAGCTGCCAACACGCGTGCCAAACGAGGGTTCATGATGAGCTACGTGCCATGCGATGCCATCTCTGTCGCACTGCCGCCGGTGCTTGGCGATTCTAACGTCACGGATGTCGAAACGTTCGGTCGGAGAGTTTACGCCCGCCCGTTGTCCGGGAGCGCCGCCAGACGGGCGACATAGGCGGCAGGAAGGCCTACCGTCCGCGCCCCCCGGAGCAACGTCTCCTTAAACGCTTTCGAGGGGAGCGGCGTCCGGGGATCCGGTGCGACGACCTGGTACGAGCGACAGCGCACATGGTCGCCGGCAGGCGTCGTCACCTCCACCGTCACCCGGCGGTAGGCGGAGGGCTCTCGGAACACCCCCTCGTGCTCGTCGAGCGCCTGCGACTCCTCCGGGGACAGCACCCACAGGGCGCCCCAGACCTCGTCCCCGGGCGAGGGCAAGATGTCCGCCACCCCGCCGTGCCAGGTGTTCTTCGACTCGATCGAGAACGCGAGGGCGTGGTCAGCGAGCCGGGCGGGACCGATGAGGCGCGCGTGCGGCGCCGTCTGACGCATCCGGTCAGCGTCCATGCTCGACCCATAGCCGAAGTAGAGAAACGGGGACTCGGGCGTCGCGCGGCCTGCGGCACAGGCGTTCAGAAACGACTCGAACAGCGCCCCTGAGCCGGCGCGCAGCGCCGGGGTCGCCGCCATATCCGAGCGCTCCGGGTGCCACTGCACGCCCAGCGCAAACGGATGATGTGGCGCCTCGATCGCCTCCACCACCTCGAAGCCACCTTCCGAGGTCATACCGGAGGCGACGAGGCCCGGCGCGAGGCGCGCACGCGTCACCGCCTGATGGTGGCGCGAGTTCACGCGCAGGTGAGCCGCCTTCGTGACGCGTGACAGCAGCGTGCCGCCGACCACCTCGACGCCATGCCAGCCGGAATCGATGGTCACGCCGTCAGCCCCGCGGCGGCTCCGGTGCGGCTCTCGTTCATCGAGGTGCTGGTGGAGGGAGCCACCCGAGGCGACATTCATCACCTGCATCCCGCGGCAGATCGCCAGCAGCGGACGCCCATCCGCGAGCGCCGCCCGTACGAGCGTGAACTCGGCCTCGTCGCGGGCGGGAACGAGGTCGCCCAGCCGCTCGTGGGGCGGCTCCCCGTACCGCGCGGGGTCGACATCGGCGCCACCCGTCAGGACGAGCCCGTCGTGGGCAGGGGACACGTCGCCACGCTGATAGAGCGCGACATCGAAGGGGATCGGCTCGCCTCCGGCGGCTCGGACGCGGTCGGCGTAGTTCTCCCAGCGCTCCTCGGAATCATCGGAGCGGGTAATGAGAATGCGGGGCCGCAGAGCGTCAGGCATACGGGCATGGTACCCCGAGGCGGGGGCTACTGGATTCGGATCGACAGGAGGCGGGAAGTGATGGTCGGGGTGCCCGGATTTGAACCGGGGACCTCTTCGTCCCGAACGAAGCGCTCTGCCAAGCTGAGCTACACCCCGAGGACAGGCGGCGAGGCGACCTCGGCTGGCCCGGAGGGCGAGGGTAGCACCGCCCTCCCCGCAAGCGCGAGGAGCGACTCCGGGGTTGCGGGAGAGCGCCGCCCACGTCGCCGCGAATCCGGATGCACGGTTATCATCGATCTTCGGCGGGGGAGGGAAGGCAAGCCACTGTGCCGGTGCTGCTGCGCCGAGGGCTGACGCGCGTGCTGCTTCGCCCCTTGCGCCCGATAACCGTCCGACGTGCCGCCACTGCGCTGGTGCTGGTCGCCGCCCTCGCGGTCGCCGCCCTCGCACCGGACCGGGGTGTCGCACAGCAGGCGCGACTGGCCGAGGAGAACTCCTGGCTACGCGTCCAGAACGTCGGCACGCAGCCGGTCACGCTCGACCTCACCTTCTATCAGCCGAACGGGACGCAGGCCGCGAAGGATGGCTGTCCGAAGGCCGGCGTCTGCGACGCCATCTCCCCCGGCTCTGGCCGCTCCTTCTTCCAGCAGACCCTCGACGCCCTCCCCAGGGGGTACCGCGGTTCCGGCTACCTGGTCGGCGATCAACCGTTCGTCGCGATGCTGGCGCGCGACCTGATCCGGCCGGACGGCACGCTGCAACTGGGCGGTGACTCGCTGCGCCTCGGCTCCGGCGCGGACCGCCACTACCTGCCCTGGGTCACGAACACCGCCTCGCTGGTCTCGCGCATTTCGATCGAGAACACGAGCAAGGACACTCCGGCCTGCGTCCAGATCATGTACTACGCCGTCGGCAGCCTCTCTCCCGCCGCGACCGACCCCACGAGCTCCACCAGCAACTGTCCCAGCGGCGGCGAATACCTCGCGCCGCGAGCCTCGATGCTGCGCGACGAGACATCGATGGCCGCGCCGTTCGGGTTCGATGGGGCCGCCATCGTCCGCACGCAGCCGGCCTCGGGCGGCGTGGCGGCCGGCATCCAGCAGCTCTCGGTCGCGGTGGACACGCGCGACCGCGTCCGTGCCGGTCTATCGACGTACCGCGCACTGTCCTCCGACGAGGCAAGCCGCGTGGTGCTCCTGCCGATGGTCGACCGGGCGACGTCCGAGGCCGGTGCCTCGTACACGACTCGATTCCGCATGTTCAGTGCCACGCCCGGCGCACCGAACGAGGTCACCCTCCGCTTTGAGGGGCGAGATGGCAGCGGCGCGCAGATCTCCATCGAAAGCAAGGTGACCGTCTTCGGCTCGATGACCTGCGACCAGTCGCAGCCCACGACCCTCGGATGTCTCCCGGCGGACCGCGCGCTGCCCTCGTCGTTCACGGGGAGCGTCCGCATCCAGTCGGTCGAGCCGATCACCGTCATCGTCCAGCGTCTCTCGTCGACTGGTTCGCTCTCCGACTACCGGGGCTTCACCCCATCGGAGTCGTCGCGCCAGGTGGTCCTGCCGGTGATCAACAAGAACTACGGCCCGTTCGGGGGGCGCAGCGGCTGGAACTCATCGTTCCGGGTCGCCTCGTTCGACGGTTCCACGACCTACGCCTACATCGTCTACTACTCGAAGCAGTTCCCCCGCGGGCTGTTCCCGGACACCTCCGTCCCGGTGGAGGGTTCACGCACGTTCCATCCGCGGGACGAGCGCTCATTGCCGGACAACTGGGTGGGGAGCGTCGTCATCGTCTCGGATCGACCCATCGTCGTGGTCGCCGACCTCCGGAGCGACGTCTTCGAGGGCGACCCTGAAATGCTCTACAACGGCGTCTCGCTTGATTAGATATGGCGGCCGCCCGGCATCCTATCGAGGCAGTGGCGGCGGGCGGCGCAACGGGCCGCCCGCCACCACGCTGACCGTCGCCCAGGTGCTCGACCGCTACACCGCTGGACCCCGGACAGGTGTGTTCACAGACGGCTCCTGTTCGGGCAACCCGGGGCCGGGAGGCTGGGGCGTCGTCTACGTGATGGACGGCGACATCCTGGCACAGGACCACGGGCACGAGCCGCACACGACGAACAACCGCATGGAGTTCACGGCGATGATCGTCGCCCTCAACATGCTCGGGCCGGAGGAGCCGATGGACGTGTACACGGACTCACAGCTCGTCGTGAACACGCTCACGCAGTGGGCTGCCGGCTGGGAACGCAACGGCTGGAAGCGCCGTGACGGGGAAGTGAAGAACCTCGAGATGGTGCAGGAGGCGTGGCGTCTCGTACGGGAACGTCCGCTCGTGCGGCTCCAGTGGATCAAGGCGCACGACGGCTCGCTCTGGAACGAGTACGCCGACTCGCTCGCGACCGCCTACATGCGCAACGAGGTCTAGTCCTCGCGCTTAGTCCGGCAGCCGCGTCGTCTGGAGCGCCGCCAGGCGCCAGCCGCTGCCGTCCGGAACCGCCGTCGAGGTGAACCGGATGTTGAGGACGCTCGGCGCATCCACCCGCCCCACGGTGAGCGCGGCAGTCCCGGTGAGGATCGTGCAGCCCGCGTACGCTCGCTCTTCCATCTCCCCGATGTCCCAGCCGTGATAACGGCGTCCGGCGGCGAACGCATCAATCACCTGCTGCTTCGTCTCGAAGTTTGAGTTGCTGTGGACGTAGGTAAACCCGTCGGTCACGAGCGTCCCCCACGTCGCCATGTCGGCGGCGACGTTCGCGCGCGCCCATGCCTTCAGCGTCTCGCTCGGTGTCGTGCCAGCCATCGTTGCCCCCACCCCGCTATGCCTGCTCGAACCCCATCCCGCCGAGGCCGAAGACGGAGAAGCCGGGACGCTGCGGCCCGCCGAGACGATCGGGGGCCAGGCCTGGACTGGTGTCAGCCTCCATCGCCTTCAGGATCGCCCACTTCGAGAGCCCCTGCACGCCGGGGATCTGCTCCATCTCCTCCAGCGTGAAGAAGCCAGCACCCATCACCTCGGAGTCCGCATCCGACGGCTCACCGGAAAGGTAGTCAAGCCGGAACACGAGGTAGATATTCGTTGCCGGGCCGCCGATGGACCCTCCGACGGAATGGCGGAACCCGACGACGTCGCGCACCTTCGCGATCACCCCGGACTCTTCGCGGACCTCGCGTTCGACGGCCTCGAGGATCGGCTCGTCGGCCTCGACGTACCCTCCGGGGATCTGCCACGACCCGCGGAACGGCTCAATGCCACGCTGGATGATCAACGCCTTGTCGTCGCGGATCACGACGCCCGCGCAGCCGATGGAGAAGTTCCCAAAGTGGATGAAGCCACAGTCCTCGTCGGCACAGGCGATCCGTTCACGGCCGCCTTCCATCTTCATGGTCAATGGCATCGAACAGTTCGGGCAGTAGCGCCACGGTCCCGGCATCCTCAACCCCCTCACGCACGGGCGGTTACAGCCGTCCCGCGTTGAACTCGATGACCCCCCGCGCGATGTTCAGGCGTAGGATGTCGCTGGCACCACCGGCCAGGCGCATGGAGCGTACTCGACGGTAGAGTCGCTCCAGGGGATGGCCCACGATCAGCGCCTGTCCGCCCACCAGTTGCACCGCGCCGTCCACCACGCGGCCAGCGACCTCCGTGCAGAAGACCTTTGCGGCGGCCGCCTCGTTGATCGCGTCGTCGCCCGTATCGAGCAGGCGCGCCGTCCGGTAGAGCATCGCCCGCGCGGCGTACGTCTCGATCCGCAGGTCGCTGTAACGGAGTCGCACGCCTTCGCGGTCGCCGAGGCGGCCGCCAGCGCGGTGCCCCTGGGTGATATGTCGCGTGACGTACTCGACCGTCCACAGCGCGATACCGCACGCGGATGCCGCGGACTCCACACGCTCCTCGTTGATGTTCACCATGGCGCGAGGGATGCCTTCGCCCACCGCACCCAGGACATTCGACTGAGGCACCCGCGCCGCGTTAAAGCGCAGCTCAACGTGCCCGCCACCGTCGATGCTCTCGAACGAACGCTCGATGGTCACGCCCGGTGTCCCGCGGTCGACGAAGAGCATCGCCGGACCACCGGGGCCGGATGCGTCCTCTTCAACATTCACGAGCACCTGGTAGAAGTCGGCCGTCGCGCCACCGGAGACGAACACCTTGCGGCCGGTGACGATGAACGCGCCGCCGTCACGCTTCGCCCACGTCGCGCGGTCGGAGGCGCCGGGCCCGCTCGGTTCGGTAAAGGCGAACGCACCCTGGGCCTCGCCACGCATCACCGGTTCGAGGTAGCGAGTGCGAAGGTCCCCCTCCGCGCGTGCCAGCATCCCGGGGCCAGGGCCAAACACGTAACGCGCCAGACTGCTGTTTCCAGCGGCCAGTGTTTCCCGTGCGACCACCATCGCCAGCGGCCCCGCCTCGCTGCCACCGAACGCGCGTGGCTGCGTCATCCCAAACAGACCGATCTCCTTTGAACGCGCACGGACACGCTGTCGGACATCGGCGGGCGCAGGAGCGTCTGGGGCAATGCCCTGCTCGATCGGGCGAAGATCCTCGTCGATGAACGCACTGACGCGATCACGCAAAGTGACGAGGTCGGGAGGCAGACTCTCAGGCACGTACGCTCCTCGCACCCACGGCGTCTAACAGGGACGCCGGGCGCGAGGCTACACCACCAGCAACCCTCACCGGGAGAGGCCGGTTACCCCTTGTCCTGGCGGCGGGCCTCGTCATCGGACGGGTGAACGTGGTGCTGCGGCTTCATCCCTGGCTGGTCACCGGTTGAGCGCCTGGACGGCGGCCCGGCACGACGCGTCGGCTCGACCCTGATCGGACCGCCTGGCGCCCGGTCAGGGAGCGCAAAGGGAAGCATCCGGGTGGCGTCCCCGATCCGCCTCACGATGCCCTGACCCACCCAGCGGAACATGCTCATCGTGCCCTCCTGCCTCGCCCGCCGCCAGGAGGCGCCGGACGACCTCCACGATAACGAGCGAGGACGACGACCGTCAGGTCGGACGTCCCTCCGGCGGCGGGACGTTTGGGGGTTCCTCTGGGGCCTGCCCGTCAGCGGCGGGCGGGAAGCCCTTCCGCAATTCGCTCCACCAAGGCGAAGACATCGTCCGCCGCGTCCACGTTCAGTAGCTGCCCCTCGGACGGCCGCGGCGGCTCGAACTGCTCCACCTGCCGCCGGTATACCTCGGGCGTGGCGTCCGAGGTCGTCAACGTCCCCGCCTGGCGCTGCTCGATCCGCGCCAGCGCCGCGTCGTCGCTCAGCGTGAGGGCCACGAGGAGCACCGGCACGCCCGCGGAGCGTGCGATGGCGACAGCGGCGACGCGGTCCTCCGTGCGGCTGTGCGTGGCGTCCAGGACCACGGGGTGGCCCGCCGCCAGATGGGACGCAGCCCGGTGGCGCATCTCCTCGTACGTCCGTTGAGTCACTTCCAGCGAATACAGGCCGGCGCGGTACGCCTCCGGCACCCGCGTGTGCGGGTCGACCCCGGAAAGGCTTTTGCGCACGGCGTCCGACGAGATCATCACCGCCCCGATCCGCGAGGCAAGCGCGCCGCCGATCGTCGACTTCCCGGTACCGGACGGGCCGCAGAGGACGACGAGACACGGTGCCGCCCGCCGTTCCGCGTACGACGAGGCCAGGCGGAAGTAGCGCGCTGCGGAATCGGCCAGGGCGGCGCGCTGCTCCGCCGGCACCTCCGCCGCGTGCGCGCCGATCGATTCCACCTTGCCGCGGACGAAGGCACGGAACGCGCGGTGCAGCGGCTGGAGCAGCGGCAGCGTCTCGTCCTGCGTAGAGGCGAGGTAGCGACCCACCAGTTCGTCCGCGAGCGTCCGGTCGCCCTGCGCCTCCAGGTCCATCGCGAGGAACGCAAGGTCGTACCCCACGTCCTGGTAGCGGAACTGGAACCACTCGCTGAACTCGATGCAGTCCACGATCACGATGTCGGAGACGCGCGGGCCCAGCACGTACACATGCTTCGCCTGCAGGTCGCCATGGCCCTCGACCACCCGCCCCGCAGCGAGCCGCTCGTCGAAGACGGCCGCTTCTCGATCCAGCGTCTCGGCGACGAACGCGCGCAACGCGCCGGCATCGTCCTCGCGCCAGGTCGAGCCGACGAACCCCGCTGCCTCGCCGGACTCACGCGTCCACCACGCACGCACGCCCGCCGCTCCGGCGAACGCCGGGTCGGGCGTCGCACTTCGCGCCGCATCGTGGAACGGGACGAGGCGCGCGACGAGCCGCCCGGCGATGTCGTACGGCGCGCGCCCCTCGCGCACCAGCACATCCAGCGTTGCCCCCTCCGGCAACCGCCGCATCTTCACCGCCCACTCGACGACCTCACCGTCGGACGGCGAGACGTCGGTGGCTATCGAGCCGTCGGGACGCCGCACCACCGCCACGACATCGAGGTAGACATCCGGTGCGAGGCGGCGGTTCAGCGTGACCTCGTTGCGGCAGAATTGTTCCCGTGTCGCCAGGTCCAGCTGCTGGACGAACCCGAAATCCACCGGCTTCTTCGTCTTGTAGACCAGGTCGCCCGCCAGGAAGACGTACGAGAGGTGCGTCTGCACCAGCGTAACTTCGGAGGGCCGGTGCGGAAACGCCTCCGGGCGCAGCAGCGCGCGGACGTACTCGGGCAGAGCGGCGAGTTCCTCGGGTGTCACGATGCGACGGTACGAGCGCACGCACGCGATGGCAACGCGCCCCGGAACGCGGGCGGCCTCGGTGGTACGCTCCGGCCGAGGTGTTTGGAGTGGCTGGTGGCGGAGCCGGAGCAGCAGTTCTACGAGTCGCAGCGACTGCGGCTGTCCTACTGGGCATGGGGTGCCGCGGACGCACCGCCGCTCATCCTGATGCACGGCGGCCGCGACCACGCACGCAGCTGGGACCGCATCGCCGAGCCGTTCGCAGACGGGTACCGCGTTGTCGCATGCGACCTGCGCGGTCACGGCGACTCGGAGTGGGCCACCGGCAGTCTCTACGGCATCACCGAGCACATGCTGGACCTGCTCGCGCTGATCGACGTCGTCGGCGGCCCGGTGCGCGTCATCTCCCACTCCTTCGGCGGCGAGATCACCCTGCTCACGGCGGGGCTCTTCCCGGAGAAATTTGACCGCATCGTCTCGATCGAGGGCGCGGGCGCGCGGCTGGAGGACAACCCGCGCCCGCTGGCGCCCCAGCGCTTCCGCTGGTGGGCGAGCGACCTTCGCTCCTGGGAACACCAGACGCCGCGCGTCTTCCCGACCTTCGAGGACACCGTCGCCCGCGTGCGCGCGGCCAACCGCTCGCTGACGCTGGAACTGGCAGAACACCTCGCCCGCTGGGGCACGCGCAAGGTCGACGGCGGCTACATGTGGAAGTTCGACCAGTGGGTGCGGTCCCGCCCTCTGCCGGAACTCACCCGCGAGGACCTGGCTGCCGCTTGGCGGGAAGTCCGCGCGCCCGTCCTGCACCTGATCGGTGGCAGTTCGCACCCGCACCAGAGCAAGATCAACAACCGCCCGCTGGACGAGTATTTCCCCGACTCACGCACTGTCACCATTCCGAACGCTGGTCACTGGGTCCATCACAACCAGACCGCCCAGACGGTCGACGCCGTCCGCGCCTTCTTCGGCCCTCCACCATCTCGGACAACACGCTCGTAGGCACCCCCGACCCGGGGGATCAGTGACGCCCCGTACAAAGGCGGCACCCGCTGTGCCTACAATGGATATGTGTCCGGGTGTGGCTTCTCGGACGCCACCGAATGGAGGCCTGCACGTGGCCGAAATCCCTGCTCCGGCACCCTCGATCTCAGCACGCGAGTGGGTAGACCTGCTCTTCGACGAAGGCTCGTTCTCGGAGGAGTTCGCCGGCATCGGCACGCCCGACCCGCTTCACTTCGAGGATTCGAGGCCGTACGTCGAGCGGGTGAAGGAAGCCCGCGAGCAGTCGGGCGGCAAAGAGGCCGTGCTCACCGGCGCAGCGCACATCGGCGGCCTCCCGGTCGTCGTCGCCGTCTCCGACTTCCGCTTCATCGGTGGCTCCATGGGGTACGCCGTCGGCGAACGCGTGGCGCATGCGATGGAACGCGCCCGCGAGGCGAAGACCCCGTTCCTCGCCGTGACCTGCTCCGGGGGCGCCCGCATGCAGGAGGGCATGGTCGCCCTCCTGCAGATGGCGAAGACCGCCGCCGCCGCGCAGCGGCTGCACGAGGCCGGCGTGCCGATGGTGACTCTGCTCGCGAACCCCACCACCGGTGGCGTATTCGCTTCCTACGGCACCCAGGGCGACATCCTGGTCGCCGAGGCGGGTGCGCTCATCGGCTTCGCGGGCCCGCGCGTCCGCGCCGTCCACGACACTGGCGAGGAGCGCGAGACGCTGTACGCCGAAGACCTCTATGAGCGTGGCCTGGTCGACCTTGTCGCACCGCGCGAGGGGCTGCGCCACGCGCTCATCACCGCCCTTGACCTGCTGCGCCCGACCAGTCCGCCAGACCTCGATACGCTCCCGAACGTGGTGGAGGCGCGCAACCTAGAACGCGGCTGGGCCACAGTCGCGCGGGCCCGCCACGAGGGGCGCCCACGCGCCCTGCATTACATCCAGGCGCTGGCCACTGACTTCTTCCCGCTCCGCGGTGACCGGAGCGGCGTGGACGACCCCGCGCTCGTCGGCGGCCTCGGCCGCATCGGTGACACGAACGTGGTGTTGATCGGCCAGGAGCGCGGCGACCTCTCGATCGAGGGCGAGCGGCATGACGGACGGGTCTCGCCCGCCGGCTATCGCAAGGCGAAGCGGCTGATGCTGCTCGCGGAGCGACTGCGCCTGCCATTGGTCACTTTTGTCGACACCCCGGGTGCGCACGATGGCATTGCCGACGAGGAAGCGGGCCTCGCGGGCACGATCTCGGACTGCCTCGCGACGATGGCGTCGCTCACCACGCCGACCGTCGCCGTCGTGATCGGCGAAGGCGGGTCCGGCGGAGCGCTGGCGCTCACCTGGGCCGACCGCGTACTCATGCAGCAAAATGCGATGTACGCGATCACGTCGCCGGAGGGTGCCGCCGCGATCCTCTACCGCGACCGCTCCCGTGCACCGGAGGTCGCCGAGGCGTTGGGCGTCGCGGCAGCGGACCTCCTCACGCTCGGCGTCGTGGACAGCCTGATCGCGGAGCCCCCGGGTGGCGCGCACACGGATCCGACGGCGGCGGTCCGCCTCATGCGCCCCGCCGTACGCCGTGCGCTTGCCGAGGCGATGCGGGGCAAGGGCAGCCAGCGCCGTCAGCGCCGCGAGGCGCGTCTGAACAGCATCGGCGTCCCACTAGGCGGCCCGTTCCACGCGCTCCGCAACCTCGGCGAGGTCATCGGCGAATCGCTCCCCCGCCTCGACGAGGCACGCGAGGCGGCTGTCGGGCAGGCTGCAAAGGCCGCCAGCGCCGCCGGCGCGGTCGTCGAACGGTTACGCCATCGGAATGATCGGGACGAACGCCCGACCGGCGTCGCGGCCGCAGACGGGCCAGACGCCTAGCCCGCCGCCATCGTCTCCGTGCCACCCTCGGAAGCGTCTGTCCGGTACCGGCGCAACGACGGCACGCGGGCGGCCATCAGCGCGACGATGGCGATGCATCCCGCGCCGCCGGAGACCACCGCGAACGTCGCACCGGCCACCGCCGCGACCAGGCCGGACTCCACCATCCCCAGCTGGTTGGACGCGGAGATGAACACAGCGTTCACGGCGGTCACGCGCCCGCGCAGTGCGTCAGGCGTCGCCAGCTGGATCGTCGTCTGGCGCATCACAACGCTCACCTGGTCGGACATTCCGACCAGCGCGTACGCCACCACCGCCACTGGGAACGACCGCGACAGGCCGAAGGCGATCGTGGCGAGACCAAACGCCGCCACCGAGGCGAGCAGCACCCGGCCGGTCTGGCGGACCGGTGGAAGCCAGATCATCACCCCGGACATCAGCAGCGCGCCGACCTCCAGCGAGCCTGAGAGGACGCCGTACCCCACCGCGCCGACGTGGAGAATGTCGGTCGCATACACCGGCAGCAGCGCCTTCGCGCCGCCCAGGATCACCGCGAACATGTCGAGCGTCATCGCGCCCAGGAGCACAGGACGGTGCCGGACGAAGGAGACGCCCTCCCGAATCATCTCCCACGTCACCCGCCCGCGGGCCGTGGATGGCGCAACACCGCGGACAAACAACATCGAAACCACGGCGACCAACGTGCACCCCGCCGACGCGAGATACGCCGCACCCTCGCCGCTCCAGCCGATCAGGAAACCGGCCATGGTGGGGCCGGTGACGAACGAGAGCGACTGCACGGTGGAGTTCACCGTGATCGCGTTCGTGAAGGCCTCGCGCGGGACGATCTGCGGCAGCAACGCCTGGCGCGCCGGGTTCTCGAACGATGACGCGAGGCCGGACACCAGCACCACGGCGTAGAGGAGCAACAGGGACACCTCGCCACTCGCGATCGCAGCGATGACGACCAGCGTCGCGAGAAGCGGTGCGGCCTGCGCCAGCAGGATGATCCGACGCCGGTCGTACACGTCGGCCGCCGCGCCGCCGATCAGGCTGACGCCGAGCGCCGGCACGAACCGCACGAGGCCAATCATGCCCAGCTGGAGGGTCGACCCTGAAATCTCGTACACCTGCCAAGCGATGACCGCTTGGACAATCGTCATCGCCGCTCCGCTCGTCGCGCGAGAGATCACGTATGCGCGAAACGCCGGCAGGCGCATCGCCGCGCCAGGATCATGGCGAAGGACAGACGACATGGTCTGGACTACCCCGCCTCTTCCGAATGCGATTCGGCGTAGGTCGCAATCAGAGGGGCGAACAGATTGGCGTAGAGCCAGACCTCGGCGAGCTGAGAGCCCTCCACGCCGAGGCCAAGCGCGATCGGAATGCTGACCGTCTTTCCGGTCGGCGCGAAGCCGCGGAGACTGCCCGTGTGTGTCCCGTTCATGACGAATTGGACGACTGAACGGTCGCCCTCGGCGAGGAAGCCCTCGAGTGTCAGTGCAACGTCCGGGAACGCCTCGTACATCTCGCGGGCGGCGGCGGCGGCAAACTCGATCCCGCCACTCTCGCCATTCGCCAGATGAATCACGAAGCCCGAACCCGCATGGGTCCGGACGGCTGACGCCAGGTCGCCTGTGACTCTGGCTTCCTGCAGCATCTGGAGGACGACCGCACGGGTCGCTTCGGTACTCACCCGTCCACTATGCCGGAAACAGCGCTACCTGACATGCTCGGGGGCGAGTCAGGTAGCGGCATCAGCGTGTCCACCAGAGGCGCGTAGAGATTTGCGTAATACCAGATCTCCGCGATGAGGCCCGCCTCCACCCTGGCGATCAGACAGATGGGCAGGTGGACGACCTTCCCGGTCGGGAGGAAGCCCCGGAATGGCCCGGTGTGGGTGCCTTCCATCGTGAACTGCGCCGCCGCACGGTCGTCGAGACTCTCGAACGTCAGCGTCAGGTCCGGGAACGCCGCATAACCCTCATCCAGGAACGCGACGGCACCCTGCCCCTGGCCCACCTCGCCGTTCGGCATATGCACCACGATCGACGGTGAGACGTGCTGCCGGATCGCCGTCGACAAATCGCCGGCCACCGCCGCCGACTGCAACACCCTCGCCAGCGCCGCGCGTGTCTCCGTCGCCGTCAACCGATCGCCTCGCATCGCCGCGCCGGCTCGTGAAGGGAGGCCGGGATCAGGACGTCAGGCATCCCGCCAGGACTACCCGACGAGGCGCCGGTAGATCTCGTACCGCTTCTTCGGGTCGCGCTCGTGCACGCTCACACCGTGGAGCGTGAAGCCGGCCTCTCGCGCCTCTTCGAGTGCGTCGACGCACTCGTCCACCGAGCCGACGGTGCTCAGGTCCTCCACCAGGTCACGCGGGAGCGCGGCAGCGCCGGCGGCGGAACCGCCGTCCGCCCACGCGCGTCGCACCGCGTTCGCCTCGTCGGCGTACCCCATGCGGGAAAAGTGCTCATAGTAGAAGTCGCCCATGCGCGCAATATAGAACGCTGCGTTACCCGCCTCGGCCGCCTTTACCGCCTCGCGGTTCTCCGAGACGACCACGGCACTGGGGTTCCGCACGTCCACCTCAGAGCGCTGGCGGCCGGCTGCATCCACCATCGAGTAGAACGCGTCGAGCTGCGGCTTCCACTGCGGCTTCGGCAGGAAGATCGGGATCCAGCCGTCCGCCAGCCGCGCGGTCTGCTGCAGACTCTTCGGTGTGATCGAAGCGATGTGGATCGGGATGTGCGGACGTACCGGCTTGAAGCGCAGGGTGAACCCGCGCTCCAGCTTGAAGATCTTGCCGTTGTAGTTCAGCGGCTGCTCGGCCATGATCATGTTGATGATCTCGATGTACTCGCGAGTCCGCTGCAGCGGCCGGTCGAACGGCATCCCGTGGAAGTGCTCGATGACATTCGGCCCCGAGGAACCGAGGCCGATCAACATGCGACCGCCTGAGAGTTCGTCCAGCGTCGCGAAATGCTGCGCCAGCGCCGCCGGCGTCCGCGAGAAGATGTTGACGATTGACGTGCCGAGTTTGATGCGAGACGTCTCCCGCGCCAGCACTGCGAGCAGCGTGAGCGCGTCCCGTCCCCATGCCTCCGCGATCGAGAGCAGTTCGACCCCGGCGTCGTCGGCGACTTTCGCCTGTTCGATCACCTCGTTGAGGTCGAACGCGCCCTGCCAGTTCACGCCAATCGAGAGTCGCCGCATCGCCTTACCCCCCAGCCGGCGGCACGCGCCGCTCTGATCCCGACGCCATGGCGCGCCCAGGTGCCCGTAGTGTACGCGCGCAAGCTCGCAGGGGATTTCCCGGCGAGGACTAATCAGCGGCGGGGGCTGCCCCGGAATCCGTCTCCAGAGAAGCAGAGCGGAGAGGGGTACGAGGGCGGTAGAGGTCCAACCGCTCTTCGTGGAGGCGGTCACCGAACTCGGCACGGATCGCGTCGAACTCGGCCATGTCCCACTCGGAGACGAATGTGATCGCTTTGCCCTCCCGGCCGGCGCGGCCGGTCCGGCCGATCCGGTGGACGTACTCCTCGGGGTTCTGGGGGACGTCGAAATTGAGGACGTGGGTGATCTCCGGGATGTCCAGCCCGCGCGCCGCCACATTCGTCGCCACGAGGACGTCGAGCGCACCCGAGCGGAAGTCGGCGATGACGTGGTCACGGTGGCGCTGGTCCATGTCGCCATGCAACGCACCGACGCGGACACCCATGCGCGAGAGGTTCGCCTCCAGCATATCTACCGCGCGCTTCGTCTTGCAGAAGACCAGCGTGCGCCCCTTCAGCTCGCGCTCGATCAGCTCGCGCAGACCCGCCGCTTTGTCGCGATGGGCGACCTCGAAGTAGATCTGCTCGATCGACTCCACCGGCGTCGACTCCGCGTCGACCGCGACCTGCTGAGTGTCGGACATGAACTGCCAGATCAACCGCCGGATGCTCCCGGGCATCGTCGCGGAGAACAGCGCGGTCTGGCGTCGCTTCGGAGTGCGGCTCAGGATGCGGCGAATGTCCGGCAGGAAGCCGATGTCCAGCATCTGGTCGGCCTCGTCGAGCACGGCATACGTCACCAGGCGGAGCGAGAGGGTGCCGCGCTGCAGGTGGTCGATGATCCGTCCGGGCGTCCCCACGACGATCTGCGGGCGGCGTTCCAGGGCCTGGAGGTCGTTCCGGATCGCGTGCCCGCCCAGCAGGCCGATCGCCTGCATGCCGCGCGGGGCGGCCAGCAGCTGGAGCACCTCAAGGACCTGCTGCGCGAGTTCACGCGTCGGCACCAGCACGATGCCCTGCACTTCGCCGAGGTCGGCGTCCAGTTTCTCTACCATCGGCACGCCGAACGCGACGGTCTTGCCCGAACCGGTCTTCGCGATGCCCACCACGTCGCGGCCACCCATGAGGGCAGGGATCGCCTGCTCCTGGATCGGCGTCGGGGTCTGGAATCCGAACGAGGCCAGCGCCGGAAGCGTCCGCTCCGTGGCGCCCAGCCCGACAAACGCCTGCGGGTACGTTGACGGGTCGGCGGTGGCCGTCGCAGGCCGTGCCCGACGTGTGGCCGTTCGCGCCTCAGGCGCCTGCGCGGGAGCCGCCTCGGACGCGGCAGTCGCCTCCGCACGGACCGATGTGGCGTCGGCGCTTCGTGTCCGAGTGCTGCGCCTTCGTTCAACACGCGGCCGGTCATCTTCATCAGGTACACGACCACGCTCTGGCGTCACGGCAATGCGCTCGATCTCCGGCGCCGCTGCCTGATGTGGCACGACATGGACACTCGCATCGACCGTGGCGGGCGCCAGCGTCTCGATCGCGTCGAACTCGCTCACTGCAGGTGCGCCTTCTTCGAGGCCCACCGCACTCGTGATCTCGTCAACGGCGGCATCGATTTCGTCCGTCGCGCCGTCGAACGAGACGCCGTCAGCACTGCGGCGGCGGTTACGCCCGCCACGGCGTCCACGACGGCGACGTTTCTGCGCACCTTCGCCTTCGCCGGCCGGCGAAGTGCCATCGGCTTCTGCCGGCGCCAGCGCAGCCTCGGTGATCGCCTCTACCTCGAGGGCGATCGCCTGCGGGTCGACCGCTGGCACCAGGTCGGGGTCCACTGCCACACCTTGCGGCGTGACTAGGGCAAAGGGGTCGTGCACGCCGAGGGCGACAGCGACCGCATACGGACGCGGCAGGTAGGCCTCGTACGGCTGCAGCGGAATGTCGTGTTCGATCCACCCACCGAGGCTCCGCGGCCCCGCGAGCAGCACGCGCTCATCCTCGCGGATGACCTGTGGACGACGACGGCGCCCCGGGAAGATCGTCCGGTCGCCTCCCTCGGGCGGCGACCGAAACGCAACGTCTTCCGGGAGGGGCGGCTCGTGCTGCTGGTCGCGAGATCGGACCACGCGACGGTTACCGCGGCGGCCACGGTCGCCGTCGCGGGCGTCGTCACCGTCCACCCGACGACCCCACCCGTACGAGCGCGTCTCCGCGGGTGCGACGACCGGGGCGGGCGTGCCCGCCGGGCGGCGACGCGCGATCACGATGGAACGCGAGGCCAAGGCGGTGGCCGGGCGCGTAGCCGGTCGGGCGGCGGGTGGGGTGGAAGCGGCTACCGGATCGGCTGCCTCGTCTTCGGAGTGTTTGCGACGATTGCGACCGCCTCGACGACCGCGACGGCGACGTGGCGAGCCATCATCGCCGTCGGCATCATCGCCGTCGTCAGCACGAGGCGCCGTGTCAGGGCGGTCATCGCCGCCTAGATCGTACTGGGCGGGCGGAGGAGGGGCGGAGGCGGCTGAATCACCGTCCTCGGGCGTGGCGCCGAGAACCTTCTTAAGCAGGCTGCGGAAAGCTGGAGTCACATGGTTCCTTCGGATTGGAGGTCCCGCGCGCGTCTTCGCGCTGCGCGGTGTGGTCTGTCCCGGTTGCGGGAGGCCGGCGCCATGCGGCGCCCTCGGCGTGTGTTGCCCCCATCCTAGCAGCGCCCGCCCCGGAACGCGACCTCGGGCCTACCCCACCTTCCCGCTAGGCACGCCATGGCACATGCGTACAGAAAGGCCCCGGAGGGTGCCGGAACCTCTCTGTAAAGGCCCAGTGCAAAAGAATTACTTGCCGGCGCGCCTTGGTGGTTCCCACCTGTCAGCCGGCCCGAGATCGTCCAGACGATGGCCCCACCGGCGTTCCGGATGGGAATCATGACCGGTCGTTCATCCCCGACTCACAGGCAAAGACAAGGGCTCAGTTCGAACGGACGCTTCAGCTCATCGCGGAGTAGAACGCCCCGCCTGTGCATCCCTGGCAGACCGGGCGGCCAGATTCGAGGTGCTGGCGGCCATTGAGGACCTCCTCCCCGCAGCGGTCGCAGTCGACCCGCAAGCCCTTCCGACCGAGCAACGCGGCGAGGTCGACGCGCAGGCTCACCGGGCGGATGCGGAGGAGATCCGCATCCGGCATCGCCTGGTAACCCTCCAGCTGCTGGTAGTACCGCCGAGACTCGTCCGGCGCGTACGCCGACGCAGCCTCACGCACGCCAGGCGCAGGGGATATGCGGACCGCGGCACCCGACTCGATGTGCACCGCGACGATCGCGACTCGGCCGTAGTCCATCAGTCGCATGTTCCGGTGCCCCATGGAACAGCCGGTGGCCGCCTCCACACCGTCCGCGAAACAGCCGTCCGTCTCTGCGAAGATGTAGAGTGCCTTCCCGGACGCACGCGGATCGACGCCGAGCGCCTCCGCGGCCGCGAGTCCCATGCGCACACCGAGGACCTGCCGAGGACAGAGGCGTTCATGCCGTTGTGCAGAGCGCGCATAGACACCCGTCAGCCACTCCGCATCACTCTGCGTGGTCGAAGGAGCGGCGGCCGGGCCGGCCGTACGTTGCACGGTGACCATCACATCCTCCTCGGAGACCTCTAATCCTCGACCGGGTCAAGCGGTTCGAGCTCGTCCTCGGCGGCGGCGCTCGCGAACGGACAGGCGACAGGTTCTTCGTTGCCGACCATCCGCTGAGTGAGACGCAGCGGCTTCGTGCCAAAGCGGCGGAGCTCGTCCTCCACGAACCGGACGCACAGCGAGGCGACGGCGCCAAAGAACGGGGCCGCGCTGTTCATGCCGGCTTCCATCGCCGTGTGGTCCGTGACGTCCTTGCAGACCGCCTTCTCCCACCGCCCGAGGTGGTCGTGCAGGAACGCACGTTCGGCGTCCACCGTCACCTGCCGGCGATGCCTCCAATTGCGCGCCGCGGCGTACGCCTCTTTCCGCGCCAGGAACGACATGAACTCGAGCTCCGTGCCAAGGAAGTCCTGCAACGTGGGCCGCATCGTGGACACGGACATCCCGAAGGCGGTGTAGAAGCCGGCGATGTCCGCCAGCTGGCGCGCCTTCGCGAACGGGTCCGGCTCGTACTCGGTCTCATACGGTGAACAGAACGTCGAATGCTCGAACAGATGGTTGTGCTCCATGGCGAGCACGTCCGTCGAAGACGCGGCCAACGCGTCGCGCATGCGCATCAGGTCGTCGGCGTAACCAGCCTCGGCGACCTCAGGCAATTCAAGCAGGTCGGCGATGGCGTCTTCGAGCCGCTCACCGAGATGAGGTGTGGGGTAGGCGAAACTGAGCGCGAGCGTCTCGTACAGCGCAGAGCGGAAGATGGCGGCCTGCAGGGGAAGCGACTGCGTTGCGGTGGTCATGCGACGGCCTCCACTTCCATCGGCACCCAGAGGGCGTACTGCTTGCGAGAGCCGCGTTGATCCTCACCGCCGTCCCAGACGGCGAAGGCGATCTGGCGGGTCTGCCCAGGCGTCACCTGCGCCTTGTTGGCGCCGTTCCCCTTCATCGGCATTGCGATCACGACGCGCCAGCGGTTGCGATCGTGGATGCCCTTCCCCACAGCCTCCTGCTCTTTGTGTGTCGTGAGCGTCCCAAACCCGACGGCGACCATCTCTTCCACCGGAGACTTCTTGTCCCGCTGTGAGAGCGGGTTTCCGACCGCCCAGCCGGGGTACCAGCTCTTCGCCTGGTCGACCGGCATCAGTTGCTCCGGACGCACGTCGTTGTAGATGTTCGGCCAGATGTCCTTCGAGGTTTTCTGACCGCTGTCCAGGTCCGACTGCCAGGAGGCCTTCCACTGCAGGATATGCACGGGGTTGTCCACCGCCCCCATGGTCACCCCGGTCGCCGCCTCCTTCGCGAAATCTGCCGCCAGTTGCACTGCGACCGCGTCGTTGAACCGTGCGAGGCCGCTCAATTCGTCTTTCGAGTTGTCCGCCCACTCGAGGTGAAAGGCGATCTGCGTGCCGTTGTGAAGCGCCCGCACTTTCAGGGTCGGCACGACCAGCGCCGGAGCATGCGGCGTCGCGATGTTCTGGACCAGCATGGTCACTTTGAACGCGGACCGCCGCGTCCAGACCGCGCTTGCCGGATCAACAACCGGCAGGTCGCCAGCGCGGTAGCCGCAGACGAGGGACTTCGCCGCGCCTCGCTTGTTCGTCGCCGCATAGCCGATGACGCCGGCGCCGACTGTCCCCGCAGCGGCCGCGGCGCCGGCGCGCTTGAGGAACTGTCGCCGGCCGACCTCTGCCGTTGTCTCACTCTGCTGCGTGCCAGCCGGCCCATCTGAATCTGTTGCCATGGTTCCGACTCCGCTCTGTCGAGTCCGCGATCACTGCCGATGCGCTAGGTGATGTTGTGGACGTACGTCTGGTTCACCCGGTCGAAGTATTCACGCACCACGCTGGGTTCCGTGACGGGGACGCTCACCAGCTCCTTCCCCGTCTCGTCGTATCCGATCGCCATGCTGCCCTTCACTTCGAACTGCCGGATGATCCGTTCGGTCGACCCGAAGAGCATGAACAGGCCCAGCATCTGCGGGTCTTCCTTGGTCTTCAGGTAGGTGTCGACGGCGACATCCACGCCCGGGCCGAACATCTGGCGGAGGTACTCGCGCTTCGAGTGGACCGGCGGGATGTAGTAGACGTTCGGCTCGGTGCCGGACTGCGGGTACAGCGGCAGCGCGACCTTCTTCACCTTCACCAGATAGTCGATCGGGTTCTTCGGGTCGATCTTGCCCGGAGGGCTGATGAAACCCGCGAGGCGGATCCTCCCGATACAGGAGGTGACGCACTGCGGCTGCAGCCCCTGCTCGATCTTCGGGTAGCAGGCGATGCACTTCTCCGTGACCCGCGTGTCCTCGTTGTACATCGTCTTCTTGTACGGGCAGGCGCTCGCGCACTCCTGATAGCCGCGACAGCGCTCCTGGTCGACGAGGACGATGCCGTCCTCCGGCCGCTTGTAGATCGCCTGCCGCGGACAGGCCGCAAGACAGGCGGGATAGGTGCAGTGGTTGCAGATCCGCGCGAGGTAGGAGAACCACATGTCGTGCGGCAGCTTGTCGATGTGTGTCCCGCGTGCCGCCTCGCCTGCCGGCTCGTCCTCACCCAGGTTCGGGTGGGACCAGTGGTCGGCGTCGAACAGGTGGCCCTTCACCCGCTCCGCGGCTGGCGCGGACTCGAAGACGGTCTGGCCGGCGAACTTCCCGTCCTTCCAGGCGTCCGGGCCCATGATCTCCAGGAGCTTCACGTCCCAGCCTGTGGGGAAGAAGCCAAACGGCTTCGTCTCCACGTTGTTCCAGAGCATGTACTCCTGGCCGCTGCCGGAGGTCCAGGTGGATTTGCACGCAATGGTGCAGGTCTGGCACGCGATGCACTTGTTCGTGTCGAAGATCCACGCGATCTGCTTCTGGGGTCGCGCCTCCTCGTACTGGTACTTCATCGGACGGTCGAGCTGCCAGTTGAAGACGTCAGGCATCGGGCCGTTCCCTTCCAGTGCCCCCGCGGGGGCGTAGGGCTACGCGCTGAAGAACGCGCCGCTCAGGTACTTCTTCATCGCGTCGGACTCGTAGGTCGGACGCAGTCCTTCCTTCGCGGGGAGCCACAGGCCCTTGCCGCCCACCGCGCCCTCTTCGGCACGCTCGATCTTGATGAAGGACTCCTTGGGAGCACCGACCACCGAGTGGACGTCCCCCTCGAACCCCTTCCCCATCAACTGCCCGAAGTACGGCTTGCGGGCCATGGTCTCGGTTTGCAGCGTGGGCCCGAGCCAGGCGCGCGTACCGCTCTGGTGGCTGCCGGAGCGGAACATCGCCTGGTAGTTCGTCTCGGGGCTCTTCGCCAGCCCGTCGGGACGTGTCGCCTGCCCCTTCACCGAGCCCTTCGTCGCGACGTACATGTGGAACCACATGCGCGTGACGCCGGGCTGCAACGAGGCCTGGTACCGGGCCCGTGCCATGCCGCGGGCCACCTTGTAGTACGGGTCGTCCTTTTTCCACCCGCGGTACGGGCGGTCCTCCGGGTCGGCGTCGAACCAGACGTAGTCACCGTCCTCGATGCCGAATGCCTTCGCGTCCTTCGGGTGGATCTCGATGTACCCCTCACCCACCCACGGGGCGCGCTTGTCCTGCCGCCGGATGTCCCCGTACGGGCCGAACAGCATCGAGATCCAGTCGAGGTCGACCGGCGTCGTGTGCGCGCCGTGTCGGTACTTCGGCGTGATGAAGATGAACTTGAAGTTCGGATCCTTGTTGGTCAGCGGGTGCTTCGTGACCTTCAACTCCGACCACGACTTCACCACGTTGCGCACCTGGCGCGCCTCCGCGGAGAGGTCGTCCACTTTCAGCCCGTACACCTCCGGCCCGCTCGGCGCGAGCATCGGGTGTGGCTTCCCGTGGATCACGTTCGGTTCGTGGAACGTGGAGTCGATCGGCTCGCGGAACACCGGCAGGTTCTCCCCGTGCTCGATGAATTCCGCCTCGTCCCGGTAAAACTCCAGCCGGCCCGTCTTCGTGTATTGCGGCTTGCTCTCGTTCCGCTGTTCCCAGCCACCCTGACGGGGGTAGGTGCGGAAATTCATCAGCGCCGGGATCCCCTGCTGGGCCTTCGCCTCCAGGTCGAGGACGTCGTAGCCGCGGGCGGTCGTGGAGGCGTTGAAGATGCGCTGGAGGTAGACCTCCGACTTCCCTTCGTGGATGAACTTCCACGCGTCCACAAAGCGCTGGTCATTGGTGAGCGCGCCCAGCGCCTTCCCTACCCCCGCCAGCACCTCGTAGTCGGAGCGCGTGTCGAAGATCCGCTTCAGGGGCGAGCGCGGGTAGATGTGCAGGAACGGGTTGGTGCAGGACGCGGACGCGTCCACGAACTTGTGCTCCGCCCACGAGTCCACCCCGAACACGATGTCCGCGTACTCACAGGAGGCCGTCCACCACCACTCGTTCACGAAGATCGCTTCGATCCTCGGCAGCGTGTTGTGGACGACATCGTGGTGCCACTTCGCGTTCCCCAGCAGCGAGTTGGAGTTGCCGACGTGGATCAACTTCGTGGGCGACGGCATGTGCGACTTGCCCGTGAAGTTCTTGTTCCCGACCCGCAGTGGTCGGTCGCCGTAGTTGTAGTAGTGGGCGGACTCGCTCTTGTAGTAGCCCTTCTGCCGGGCCGGCTTCGTGGGGTCGAGCTCCAGATCGAACGGGTTCTCCTGGATGAACTGGGGGATCCCGTTGAACACCGAGCCGCGGTAGTTCCCTGCGTACGAACCGACATTTCCACCGATGTGGCCGATGTTGTCGGTCAATGCCGCGAGCAGGAAGATCGCGCGGTCCTTCAGGTGGGCGTTGAAGAAGTGGTTGGGCCCCATCCCGTGCGGCAGCAGGGTCTTCTGCTTCGCCTTCGCAATCTGCTTCGCCAGCCCCTCGATCGCGGCCTGCGGCGCCCAGGTGACCTCGGAGGCCACGGCCGGCGTGAAGTTGTCGTCCAGGTACTGCCTGACCAGTGAGAAGACGGTGCGTGCCTTGACCTTCTGGCCGTTGGCCAGCGTCACCTCGAATTCGCCCTCAAGCGCCGGGTCGGTCGTGAACTTGTCGCCCACCTGGTCGCGTGTCACAGGCACGGCACGGCTGGTGCGGGCGTCCCAGACGACGAAGTCACCCCACTCTGCGCGCTGCTCGGGCGTCAGGTACATCGTCGCTTGCTGCGTCGGCGTCGGCATCGACTGGCCAGTCGGCAGCATCGTCACGTAGTTCGTGAGTGTCGCCGCTTGATACCCGGACACCAGGTCCGACGCGGAGAGCAACTTCTTCGTGTCCATGCGGATCAGCAACGGCAGGTCCGTCGTCCGCTTGACCGCAGCCTCGTCGTACAACCGGTTCGCGATGATGTACTGGGAGCAGGAGAGCGCGAGCGCCGCGTCCGTGCCGGGGCGGATCATGATGACCTCGTCCGCCCGGTTGGAGGTGGACTGGTAGTCCGTGGTCACCGTGATCAGGCGCGTGCCCTTCATCCGGGCCTCGGCCAACCAGTGCCCGTCCGGCATCTTCGTCGAGATCCAGTTCATGCCGAACATGACCACCAGGTCGGCATACTCCGGCGCGAACAGGTCGAACTCGAATGTCTGGTGGCCGGTGACCATCGGGTGGCCCGGCGGCAGGTCGGTGTGCCACGAGTAGTTGTCCCACCCGCGTGCGCCCAGCGCCGCGTCCTTGCCCACCTTCCGGATGCTGTCGTCCAGCAGCGCCAGCGTATTCGCGTGGCGGTAGAAGCCGAAGATGCGCCCGATCCCCAGCAACGGCATGCCGCCGCGGATCTTCAGGGCGCGCGTCCCGGCGCCGGACATCGCGCTGATCATGTCGGGGTCGTAGCCCTGCTTCTGCAGGAACTGTGCCCCCTTGTCGCCTGAGTACGTGGTGGCGATGTTCTGGTAGGCCTTCGCCGCGTACGCGTACGCCTCATCCCAGGGCAACTTGAGCCACGAGTCCTCGCCGCGCTTCGAGGTGTCCATCTTCGGTTTGCCAGTGTCGGCCTCGCGCGGGAAGCCCGCGTCCGCCCACTCCTTGAAGCCCTTGCGGATCATCGGCCCCTTCACCCGCCGGTCGCCGTAGAACTTCCGCGCCAGCGCGAGGCCCTTCTGGCAGGCGCGCGGATCCCACCGGTGGGAGGCGCCGTTGCCGTTCCGGTCCTTCGCCTTCCCGTACCCGTAGGTCGGGGCAATGCGCACGACCACGCCGTTCTTCACCTGGGCGCTCAGGAGACAGTCGTGCGTGTCATTCGGGGCGCAGGTGAAGACGTACGAACTGTCGGGCTTCCAGAGGTCGCGGTAGACGCTCTCCCACTTCCGGTCCGGGTAGATCTTCAGCGGCTCCGTCACCGTGACCGGATCGCTCGCCTCCAGATGCCACGGCTCGAACGCCAGTGCGTCCGCAAGGGCGACCCCAGCGCCGATCGCCGCCGCGCGCTTCAGAAACGACCGTCGAGGCAGCCGAGCCTGGTCATTCATCGGGCGTGCTCCAGATTCCGTCCACACCGGTACGCTTTGCGCTTGTGACCGCATGCGCGATCTGCGTGGATTCTCCCCCTTGCGAGTTACTCGTCAGTTACAGCGCCGCCGACCGCATCCACCAATCTGAGCGCCTAACTTGAATTCGCCGCCATATTCGTCGGGCGGCCGGGCGGAAATGAGGGCCAGGAGACATCCGTCTGCGTGACGTTGGTCACTTCCGGTCACCCTGAGTCGGGAGTTACATCCCAGTTACAGCAGATTGCCTTGAATGGGACTCCCATGAGGCTGAGCGACCTGGTGAACCTCACGGCGGACGCCGCGTTTGTGGTGGGCGCCGGGCAGCGCGTCCTGGCCGCCAACGAGGCCGCACGGAACCTCATGGGCATCCCGGAAGACCAGATTCTGGGGCGCGCCTGCGACGAACTGATGGGCGCGGGCCTGCCCGACGGGCAGTGCCTCTGCCAGACCGTCGACTGTCCGGTCTACGACGCGCTGGTGCGACATGAACCTGTGCCGCTCCCGTGGGCCGAATGGCAGACACGCGACGGCCGTCGCATCCCGATCAGCGGCTCGGTCATCGCCGCCCCGTCCCGCGAGGCCGGAGGCGAGGTCGCGCTCGTCACGATCCACGTCCGCGGAGCAACCGCCCCGGCCAACGCCACCCTGGACATCCGCCTGCTCGGCCCGGTGGCACTCCTCGCCGGTGGCGTCCCGCTGCCGATGCCACCACGGCGGCGGGTGCTTGAATTGCTCGCCTACCTCGCGATCGCCGGTCCGGGCGGCGCGCAACGCGACTGGATCGCGGAGGATCTCTGGCCGGACGAGTCGATCGATCTCTCAGGCCCCCGGCTCCGCGTACTCCTCCACGGCCTGCGGCAACTGCTCAACTCGGCCGGCCCGGACGTCCCGCTGCGGCGTCAGGGCACCATGTACGTGCTCGATGAAACTCCCACGCTGCGTATTGACGCGGTGGATTTCGAAACCCGTGCGCATGCTGCGCTTCGCGCCGGCGACGGCGTCGGATCTCCGTCCGCCATCGAGGACGCACTCGCGCTGTACCGCGGTGACTTCGCCGCCGGAGAGGATTTCGGCGCGTGGGCCACCGCGCACCACCGCCGGCTGCGCCGGCTCTACCACGACCTGCTCGCGCGGGCAGCCGTCTCCTTCGCCGTGCGCGGCGCCATCGAGCAGAGCGTGGAATGCTGCGAACGCGCGTTGCAATCTGACCCGCTCCAGGAGCAGTTCCAGGTCGCGCTGATCACCTATTACGGCCACCTGGGACGGCGAACGGACGCACGCCGGCAGTACGAGGACTACCGCCGCATCCTGAGGAGCGAGGTGGGGGCGCAGCCTTCCGCCGTGGTCGAGCGGGCACTCATGGAGGCGCTCACAGCGGTCTAGGACCGGCACACCTGCAGGTAATCGAACGCCGATGCCCCGATCGCTCGCTCCGGGTCGATCCCCATCCTTCGCACCAGATCGCCTTCGAGCCTGACGAAGCGCCCCTCGCCGTCGATCGCCACGATGTAGACCGGTGCCTGCGAGACCATCGCTCGCAGAAACACGTCGGTGCTGTTGGACACGTCCATGAATCCCCCCGCGCGCAGGGGTGGATCCTGCCTGCGCACTGACGTAGAGACAAGACGGGACAGCGACTAATCCTCCGCTTTAGCCAACCCTGACGGTTTCCTGTCACCCGAAGGACGGCACACAGCCCTGCTACCAACGCGGCCTCCACCAGATCCGATCGCCGCTCTGGCTCCGATCGTCTCCGAGCCGCTGCACGCAAAACGGCCCCTTCACGGGGCCGTTCCGGCGTGGGGACGGATGCGTCCTCGTCCCCTAGCTGTGGTCGCCGACGACACCCATCTCGATGAGCGTCGCGATCTCCCCATCGGGCAGCCCCGCCTCGGCGAGCACCTCGCGCGAGTGGTAGCCCAGCGGCGGCGCGGACCGCTGCACACCGGTCGGCGTCGCGGACATTTTCACCAGCGGACCGACGACTTTCTGCGGCCCGGTGATCGGGTGGACCAGGTCCACCATCATCCCCGTCGCCACGACGTGCGGATCCTCGGACATCTCCTCGGCGATGTTCACCTCGCTCGCCGGGACGCCGTTGGCGAGCAGGAGCGCCACCCACTCCTTCGCCGTCTTCGTCATCAGGATCGCCTGGACTTTCTCGTGCCACGCCTCGAAGCGTTCGGCCGCGCCGGGGGCGTTGCTGTCGTAGTCCGGGTCGTCGAGGTCATCCGTCATCCCGATGATCTCGCGGATCTGCACGCGGTTCTGCTTCGTCAGCGCGCCGAGGACGAGCGCACCATTGGCCGTGCCGTACCCGCCGTAATACAGCCGCTGCGCGGTGCGCCCGCGGAGCGCACCTTTCCGGATATCGAGCAACTCCTGATACGAGGCGCCGGCGTTCCGCCGCTCGACCAGTTGCGCGACGACCGGGTCGCGGAGGGTGGCGTCCTGCACCGGCTCACGCATCACCTTGTCGGAGAGCAGCTCCAGCGCCGTCTGGATCAGCGACACGTTGATCTCCTGCCCCTCGCCCGTGGTGGCGCGGTGGTACAGAGCCGCGATGATCCCCATCGCCGCCGCCAGGCCGGTGCCGCGGTCCGCCATCGTCGTGCTGGAAATCGAGGCCGGCGAGCCGTACTCGTCCACCTTCCCCTCCGCGGCCATCAAACCGCTGTATGCCTGCGCGACAATGTCCGACCCGGCGCGCGTCGCATACGGGCCCTTCTCCCCGAATCCCGTGATCGTGGCGTAGATCAGCCCCGGCCGCAGTTTGGAGAGCGTGTCGTAGTCGATATTCAACTTCTTCGGCACACCCACGCGGTAGTTCGAGATCACCACGTCGAATGTCGGG
Source organism: Chloroflexota bacterium (assembly GCA_016875635.1). GTDB lineage: Bacteria > Chloroflexota > Dehalococcoidia > UBA2979 > UBA2979 > SURF-43. The sequence goes on along the minus strand of VGPD01000002.1, from coordinate 17,360 downwards.
ATGATCTGGTGGATTAGCGCCTGCCCCTCGGGCCGCGAGAGGTCCACCGTCAGGCTGCGCTTCCCGATGTTCAACGACTGGAAGTACTTGCCCTCGTTCGGGACGACAGCGCCAGTGTTACGGCGCCCCTCTCCCTCGAGCGGCTCCACCTTCACCACATCCGCCCCCAGCTGGGCGAGCGCCACCCCCGCGAATGGGCCGGCGACAATCTGTGAGAATTCGAGAATCCGGACGCCAGCGAGCGGACCGGTACTCATGTGACCCCCCTAGCAAACAATTCGGGCAGTGTTATCACGGGACGGATGAGTGGTCGAGACAAGATCAGGACTGAACACCAAATAGGATTATCCGTATACATAGATTGAGGCAAAGAGCACATCCGCAGGCGTTGACAATCTCCGTCTACGGTGCATGGAATGGGTACTGAACAAACCCCCGATGCGGAGACGGCCCCGCCGCCGGTCGACCTCGATGACATCTCCCTCTACGAGAACCGCGAACTATCGTGGCTCGACTTCAACGACCGCGTCCTCGCTGAGGCCTGTGATCCGCGGAACCCGCTGCTTGAGCGCGTCCGGTTCCTTGCGATTACGTCGAGCAACCTCGATGAGTTTTATTCGAAGCGGGTCGCCTGGCTGAAGCAGATTCTGCGGACGAACCCCGGACACCTGACGGTCGATGGGCTCAGCATCGCGGAGCAGTCCGCCCTGGTCGCGGCGCGGTGCGCCGCACAGCGGCGTGAGATCGAGGCCTGTTGGCACGGCACGCTCGTACCAGCGCTCGAAGCACGCGGAGTGCGCGTTGTCACGTTCGGCTCGCTCGACCCCGCCGCGCGGGCGTCGCTGACCGACTACTTCATGACCTCCGTGTATCCGGTGCTGACCCCTCTGGTCGTCGACCCTGCCCACCCCTTCCCGTTCATCTCCGCGAACAGCCTCTCCCTTGCCCTCTGGTTACGTGATCCGCGCACGGGCACCGACCGGTTCGCACGGGTGAAGGTCCCGCAGAACCGGCCCCGTTTCGTCGAGGCGGGCGACATGCGGTTCGTCCTGCTCGAGGACCTCATCGGCGCCCACCTCAACGTGCTGTTTCCCGGCGTCGAGATCATCGAACACAGCATGCTGCGAGCGCTCAGGAGCATCGAACTCGGGACGCCCGGAGAAGCCGCCGAAGACCTTCTCGAACTGATCGAGCGGGAGGTCAGGCGCCGCCGACTGGCTGAGGCGGTCAGCCTTGAAGTCACGGTGGCGCTGACCCCGGAACGCGAAGAGCTGCTGTTGGAAGAATTGGACCTCGGGCGAGGCGATGTCGTCCAGTGCACCGGCCCGCTCGGCCTCGTCGACCTGCACCAGGTCGCCGGTCTGCCGCTCGCCGACGCGACGTTCCACCTCACAACGCCGGCCATACCGCCAGCATTCACGAACCTGACGGACCGGCCGGCGTTTTTCGCGGCGTTGCAGTCCGAGGACATGCTGGTGCACCACCCGTACGAGTCGTTCGATGCGACGGTCGCACGTTTCATCGAAGAAGCGTCACTCGACCCGCAGGTACTCGCCATCAAACACACGACCTACCGCACATCCCCTGACTCGCCGATCCTGCAGTCGCTCATCGAGGCCTCCACCCGCGGGAAGCAGGTCGCGGTGCTCGTGGAACTGACCGCCCGCCTCGACGAGGAGAACAACATCGAGTGGGCACGACGGCTGGAGGAGGCAGGCATCCACGTTGGCTATGGGGACCCCGGGCGGAAGGTCCACAGCAAGATCACACTCGTGGTGCGCGAGGAGGTCAATGGGGTCGTGATGTACGGCCACATCGGGACCGGGAACTACAACTCCCGCACGGCGCGCGTCTACACCGACCTGGGCCTGTTCACCTCTGACCCCACGATCTGCAGCGACCTCCTGCGCGTCTTCAACCACCTCACGGGGATGTCTGAAGGGTTCGACACCCGCGAACTGCTCGTCGCACCGATCAACCTGCGCACGGAGTTGGAGCGCCGCGTCGAACGTGAGATCGAGGCGGCACGGGCCGGACGGCCCGCCCGGATCATCTTCAAGATGAACGCGCTGGAAGACCGTGACTTCACCCGGCTGCTGTACCGGGCCGGCCAGGCCGGCGTCCAGGTGGACCTGATTGTGCGCGGGATATGCCGGCTGAGGCCGGGCGTGCCTGGCCTCAGCGAGCGGATCCGCGTGATCAGCATCATCGGCCGCTTCCTGGAGCACTCACGCGCGTACTACTTCGAGAACGACGGCCATCCAGAGATCTTCATCGGCAGCGCGGACCTGATGAAGCGCAACCTCGACGAACGGATCGAGGTGCTCACCCCCATCAAACACCCCTCGCTCCGCAACGGACTGCTCAGGACGCTCGAGATGCTGCTCGCCGATCGCCGCCGATGCTTCTGGACCTGGGGCGGGGCGTGGACTATTACAACCGCCACCGCCACACCGAAGCCCTCGCAATCGCGTACGGGCTCCCCGGGTGGTCGCATCGAGAACTTGCCCTGATCTGCGCAATCGTCCGGCAGGCGGACTCGGAAAAGTACGACCCGGTGTCCGCCTACCGCCCGCTCCTGTCGCCCGCCGACCGCGCGCCGATCACGCGCGCGGGCGCCCTCCTGGCAGCAGCCGACGAGATGCAGCGTCGGGTCAGCCCGCACGCTGCACCGCTCACCTGGCGCCTGAAGGACGGATCCGTGCGATTCGACGTCGAGATCGATGGCGCGCCACTGGCCGCCCTCTCCGGGCGGCTCGAACGTGCGCTGGGCCTGAAGCTGACGGCGTCGCGCTGACGCGCCCGCCTCGGACGCTGGCTAGGCCGAGCCGGGACTGCTCGGGCCGTGCCAGTGCATCTCTGTACCGGGTCCGTGGTCGTGAAGGTAGCCACCCCACGAAGGAGTAGGGCGGTGCGCGGCGGTACGCGGAGTGGCCGAAGGAGGACCGTACGCGCGGCGTGCGACCGCACCGTCGACCGGGCAGGTCACCGGACGGGAAAGCTCGTCCTCAGACCGCGCAACATCAAACTCGGTGTCGCACTGTGAACAGGTGAAGAGGTAAGAAGGTCATCGTTGTGGTACTCATCTACTGACATGCTGCACCGCCTGCGTTAACGGTGAATAAGCGTCTCGAGCATTTCTCGCTAACGATGCGCTAACGCCTCGTCACTAGCGTGTTCTCATCACCCGCCGACGCGGGAGACGGGAGCCGCGGGATGGCCGTTGAATCTGCAGGACTGAGTGCCGCGCCGGCGAGCCCCAAGCTGATGCTCGGCCTGGAGCCCGTCGTCCATCCGACCGCCCGGATTGTGGACGCGACCCTCGGGGCATGGACGCAGATCGGCGAGAAGACCTCGATCGTCGAGTCTTCCGTGGGCGACTATTCATACCTCGTCGACCACTGCCAGGTGCTGTACGCGACCGTCGGCAAGTTCTGCTCAGTAGCCAGCCACGTCCGGATCAACGCACCGAATCATGCGATGTGGCGCGCGAGCCAGCATCACATGACCTACCGGCGGATCCAGTACGGCTTCGACAAGGTGGACGACGAGGCGTTCTTTGACTGGCGTCGAGCGGACCATGTCACCGTGGGTCATGACGTGTGGATCGGGCACGGCGCCATCCTGCTGCCGGGCGTGACCGTGGGCCATGGTGCGGTCATCGCAGCCGGGGCCGTGGTCACGAAGGACGTCCCATCTTACTCAATCGTCGGCGGGGTGCCCGCGCAGCCGATCCGCGACCGCTTTCCGATAGATTGACGAGAGGAGCGCATTGCAGGCGCGCTGCGCCTGAACAGTGATCACCACTGGACGAACATGACGGACGTTGGATCGATGGGGATCAGGCCTCCGCTTGCGGCTCTTCCGCGGTTCAGGCGAGTCCTTCGAGCGGCTCACCCCGACGCCACCGACTAAAATTGGCGAAGAAGCATTCAGCGGAAGCCGCTGGATAACTCGCCGAAATCGCGGCGTTGTGGGGACTCAGAATCAGGTTGGGGGCATCCCACAGCGGATACTCCGGCGGAAGCGGCTCCTGCGAGGCAACATCTACATACGCGCCACCAAGGTGCCCCGTCTGCAATGCCTCGATCAATGCTGGCTCAACGACGACCGCACCGCGCGCGAGGTTCAGGAGGTGAGCGCCCCGAGGCAGCGCCGCCAGTAGGCCCGAGTCCACCAGCCCGCGCGTTTCGTCCGTCAGCGGACACGCGACCACGAACCAGTCGGCGCCCGGGAGGATCGAGGGCAGGACCGACGGCGGAAAGGACTCGTCGACGGGGTCGGCGGGAGTCGGGTGGCGGTGGATGCCAATCACGCGCATCCCCAGGTATCGGGCGTGGCGTGCCACTCGCCCACCGATCTGCCCGACGCCAAGGATCACCATCGTCTGCCCGGCCAGATCGCGCGGTGCGTCGTCGTAGTGGATCGGGGCCCAGGTGCGTCGTCCTTGCGCTTCAGCCCAGTGGCGAAACGGACGTCCGAGCCACAGGATCGCCCCCATCGCCGTCCACGCGATCGCCTCGGCATTCGCCCCCGGCGCGTTGGTGATCGTCACCCCTCGCGCACGGAGCGAGGGGTACGCCTTCGGGTCGACGCCAACCGAGAACAGCTGCAACCACTGAAGGTTCGGCGATTGCTCCAGTGCATCGATGAACGGCTGTCGCCGGTAGCGCGCGTCGTTCGAGAAGAACGCGAGCTCGACGCGATCGAGTTCCGCCGTCGACGGCAGCGTGCCTGATTCAACATCGATGACGACATGCTCGACCGGCCGGCCGGGATCCGCCTCAATCTCCCGCAGCCGCTCACCGAACCGCTCGAGGAACACCCTGCTGACGAGAAGGCCGGGCATCACCCACGCTCCGTCCTGCCGCCCTACCCCGTTAGAGCGGCACAACCTCCCGGGTGACCGCCACGGTCCCCCCGGCCCACGTCGGCACGAAGGTGGCCTTGTGCCCGACCCCACCCGTGACGACGACCAGAATCGACTCCGGGGCGCGGACCGCATGCACCGTCTCGCTCGGCGGCAGCCCGACCTCCTCGCGCGCTGCCCGGATCCGTGTCGCGGCGTTCGCTGGCAGCCATGAGAGGGGGATGGCTGCCTCCGCGAACACGGCGCGCTGGAGGTCAAACCGTGACCAGCCGTGGCGCGTGAGATAGTCCGCACACTCGGGCGGCAGTAGCACCAGCGATTCACCAGCGCCGAAGCTCAGGCGGCCGATGTTCCCGCCGATGGTCATGGATCGCGCGATGGTGGTCACGAGCGCCTCCGGGCTGGTGACCGGGAGCACCATCTCGACGTTCCCCACCGCGCCGACGGCGGTGACCGCGCTGGCCTGCGCCCCGAACCCCCGCGTGGCATGCAGCGGCTCCCAGGGGCTGGCAACTTCATTCTCGGCGATCAGCCACGAGTACTTGCCGGGGTGCCCTTGCGTTGCCATATCGCCACTGCCTGGCAGGGCGAGGCCAACGTTTTGCAGGATGAGCCGCAACGCACGACCAACCGTCGCGTTCGCTCGATGACCGGAACCCAGTACGTTATGCCCCGCATGGATCTCCAGCGCCGCCGCAGCCGGGCCGTTCACGATGAACAGCGGCGCGGCGGCGCCGGTCGTGGTCTGTATGCCAAGCAGGTTGAACGTGGGGTCGGTCACGGCCCCAAGCGCAGCCGCGATCAGCGGCAGAACGCCGGCCGCGCATCCTGCCATCACAGCGCACGCCGCCGCCTCCCACATCGTCGGAACCGCGAAACCGGGCGGGATCGGCATGACCGTAGGGCGTGTCCCTGGATCCACTCCGGCCAGCATGGCGGCAATGCGTGCCTCGGACGGGGGGACCACAGGAAGCCCATCCGTCAGGCGCGCACGGTAGAGGCGTTCGTTCGCGACCGCCCAGTCGTCGAACGTCGTGGCGAGGTCGGTCAGCCGCTGGCGGAGCGGTCGCACATCGACCGGAACACCCGCGTCCGCGGTCACGGCTTGAAGACTGACCTGACTGGTGAGCCGTCGGCGCGCTCAATGCGGCGCATCACAGTGCCCGTGCCGCCAAACGTCGGCATCCAGGCGCTGTGCTTCCCGGGGCCGCCCGCCACGATGACGTCAAGGTCCTGCCAGCGCTCCAACACACGGGAGAACTCCGCCTGCCCCGTTTCTTCTTTGAGGCGTGTGAACCGCTCGCTCTGCTGCCAGTCGGGCGACCACTCGGCTACCCGGAACAGAGCGTGCTCGTAGACGAATCGCTTCACGTCGTCTTTCGAGTAGCCGTCCCGGGCGACCTGGGCAGCATGCTCCGGGCCGAACACCAGCACCGGCTCACCGCGCCCGCCGATGTTGTTACTTCCAGCCTGACGCATCGACATCGCGATCGTCGTGAGGATGCCGAGGCCGCTGATGCTGCCGTGGTCGTTGATGTTGTGCGGCCCCTCGCATGCGACGACCGTCACCACGTTGTCGTCCGGCTGGAAGCCATGCTCGACGTGGAGCGGCTGCCAGGGGTTCTCCACCTCGTTCTCCGCCGCGCAGAACGAGATCTTCGCGGGCGTGCCGTGCGTGGCTCGGTCGCCATCGCCCGGCGTCCCGCCACCGATGTTCGTCAGCGCGAGCCGGACAGCCCGGCCAATGCTCGTGTTCGCCCGCCAGCCCTGTCCGAATACGTTCGGCCCACTGTTGATCCCCAGCTCACGCGCGATCGGCCCGTTCACCAGTATGAAGACGGCACACGGGTGAGTCGTGGACTGGATGCCGTTCAGGTTGAAGGGCTCTTCCGCGGCCGCCTGCAGCGCGGCCACCACCACCGGCAAATACTCGGGGCGACAGCCCGCCATCACAGCGTTGGTCGCGATGCGGAGCATGGTGGCCTCTCCGTTGCGCGGGCCAAGGCGGGCGATGACATCGTTCGGCGCATAGTCCAGATGTTGCATCATCTCTTGGACGCGCGTGCGAGTCGGCGGGACGATCGGCAGCCCGTCCGTCCATCCTTGCGTCTCGAAGAAGTCCTGGATCGCGTCAAGGGAATCGTCCAGTTCGACGATCGGCGGGAAATCGAGATTGACCGCCATTGCCTACCCCTTCGCCAGACGCGCGCCCAACATGCGGGCGCAGATCTCCTCCATCTCCATGGGACGATGAAGGCACGGCATGCGAGGCTTCTGCCTCGCGCTAATCGACACCCATCAGACGGCTCACCGCAGCGGCGGCATCAGGCACCTTCGCCAGCACCTCGTCCGGCTCGATCCCGCCCAGCGGGTGCTCGATGACGATGATGCGGAGGTCGGGATAGCCCATCGCACGCGCCTGCAGGCGAGCGAGTTGCACGAACGCGCTCGACGCCAAGGTGACGCTTGGGGTGCCTCGCTTCTCGAGTTCGACGGCGGCGTGGATACTCCACGCCGTGCAAGACCCTCAGTCGGCACTCCCGACGAGAACCCAGTCGGCGTTCTGCGCCAGTTCATCCAGGATCGCCGGATCAGTCGGCGTCGACACGGGCTTGTGCCGGGTCATCGAGTGGACGACCCCGTACTTCTCGCTCAGGTTCTTGGCGATTTGTGTCAGGATCAGCTCGGCGTGCTGTTTGCCATTCTCGAGTACCGCGACAATCGACTCGCGGATCTCGGGAAAGTCCTGCACCGACCCCTGAGCTGACGGCTCGGGGGCTGTTGGGTTGTACAGTTCGACTTTCGACATCGTTGCCACCCTCCCGGCGCACGCGACTGGGCGCCGCACCGGGCGAAACCTATCACATCGGCGATGCGTTAGTGGCTCGGGTTCGCACCACGGAGGGGGCTAGTGGCCGCCCGGAGCCGGCAGCGACGGCGGGCCGCCGAGGAGTGCCCGGGGATTCTCCTGAACCATCCGTCGCACCTCGCTGGTTGTGAAACCTTGCTCAAGCAGACAATCGATCCAGATGCCCAGTCCGAGCGGCGGATCCGGGTTCTGCGCCTGACCGAGGTCAGTCGAACAGATGGCGTGCTCCACGCCGACCGCGCGGATCTGCTGCGCGATCGACCGGACCGATTCGCCGTCGTCGGCGCGGAATGCCGCCAGACCACAGTGCTCGATGAGGACGCCGAGGCCCGCGAGCTCCTGCTGCACCTCGACCGGAATCCCGAACGAGGCGTGGGTGATCACCGAACGCACCCCTCGGCGGCGTGCCTCGCGGAGCAGCGCCAGCGTCTCGTCCGGCGAGATATGGCCGCTCGCCAGCACGGCATCGTGCGCATGTAGCAGATCGAGGATGTCGTGGCAGGCCGGGACCAATTTGCCGGCGGTGTCCAGGACGCTGATCCCAGGCCCCTTGCTGAAGAAGTGCCCGGAACGCCCTCTTGAATTCGCCGCGTCGAAGGTCGGCATCCAGACGACCCGCGCACCGATGTTCAACGATACCTGCACCGCGTCCGGATTCAGTCCGCCAACGCCCCAGTCGAGCGCCATGCTGCCATAGACATCGATGCCGTCGAATTCGTTGTTGAGCGCCCACGCGAGCGGCTGGGTGGGATAGTCGTGGCTCTTCAACACCATCCCGCCCATTCCCGCCTCACGAGAGAGACGGACGAGTTCGCGGGAATCGGTACGGCGTGCCGTAAACGGGTCTGGCGCGGCGTGGACGTGGATATCGACCGCCCCGCGGAGCAGCGCCTGTGCGCCGTCGGTCAGCTGGTCGAGGGATGTCGCGGAGACGGCCTTCGAGGTCATCAGTGATTCCTCCCCACGTCCCGTCTGAGTGGCTGGGGACGTGCGGGCGCACGGTAACAGAAGCGTCCAGCGATCGAAGAATGAAGACTGTTGCCGCAGCGGCTACGCGCCGGGACGGCTTTGACGCAACCATTCCGCGGCATGGACAGCGGCAGACGCGCCATCTCCAGCGGCCGAAATCAGCAGGCGTGCGGAGCCCTGGCGAATGTCCCCGGCCGCGAAGATGCCCGGCACATCGGTTTCCAGCGCATTGTTCGCCGCCAGATGCCCATTGTCGTCCATGGCGACCACGCCTCGCAGGAACGCCGTATTGGGCTGCAGACCGGTGTACAGAAATACCCCGTCGGCGGGCAGATCACGCGTAGCACCGGATTCCTCCTGAATCCGGACGCCAGTGGCGCCTTCAGCCCCTCCCAGGATGGCGACGACGCGGGCGCCAACGACCCGCTGGATATTCGCGGTGGCAGCCACACGTTCACGACCGAGGGCCATCGCATGCATCTCCGTACCGGGATGCACGAGCACCACACGTTCGGCCAGCGTCGCAAGGTGTACCGCCTCGTCGGCGGCGGAGTCGCCGGCACCGGCTACAACGACTGACTTGCCGGTAAAGAACGGCCCGTCGCAGACGGCGCAATACGACACACCGCGACCGCGGTACGCCTCCTCGCCCGGGAGTCCAGCAAATCTAACCTGCGAGCCCACCGCAACGATCACCGCGCGCGCCGTCACCGCCCCCCCGCGATCGAGTGCGAGTATGAATGCGCCCGCTCCGCGACTGATGCTGTTGACGGTCGTAATGTCGAACGCGGCCCCCGACTCCATCACCTCGACCGCCAGTTGTGGGCCGACCTCAAACCCCTTCACTGCACCGAGGCCGGGATAGTTGTCGATCCGGTCGATGTTGACGAGTTGGCCGCCACCGAGGAGGGGATCGATCACGATGGCGCTCAGGCCGATCTGTCGTGCGACCAGCGCGGCGCTCAGCCCCGCGATCCCGCCTCCGACAATCGCCACGTCATGATCGGCCACGTCATCTCCTTCGCGTCTTCCAGATGTATAGGGCACCAAGACGCCTCGCGTCAGGTGGCGAGGCTACCGCGGAAGACCTCGATCGGGCGCGCTGGAGCAGCTAGCTGAGCGAGTCGTGGTGAAAGGGAGCAGGTGCTGAGCCCTGCGGAGAGGATCAGTCGAGGAGAGGAACCGCGACGAAGAAGAAATAGCCCGAGGGCTCCTGCAAGAGCTGCGCGAGCCAGTTCAAATACTGTGCCTGACGGGCGATCTCCCTGCCCCGTCGGGCTGAAGCCGCGTGGCGAAGTCACCTGCGCCCAGGCCGCGGATCCGACCTGGACGACCCATGACTGCTTAGAGACACGCGCCGATGTCCTCACAGAACTGCTAACTCGACGGTGCTGAACGAAATCCCGTGCCGCTCGAGGAAGCCTTCGATCTGCCCGACGCCAGGCTCGGTGAGCATCGTGCCGCGGTCGATGGCGCTGGGCCGCGGCCAAGCGGCAGCGCGGCCGGCGGAGTCACCGGGTCTACGCCGTCGTCCGCCGCGATCACCAGCGTCGGCACGGACTGGTGGCCCGCCCACTCCACAACCTTGCGGAACGCCTCCGGATCGTCGTTGATGTCGAACTCCACGAACTCGACCTCGTGCTTCGCGAGCCACTGATGCCATCGGTCCATATCGGGGTAGGGCGTCGAGCGGCCATACACAACGAGACGCGGCACGTGAACCTCCGTAGGCGGGCAGCAGCGATCGAGGTCGGGCGTGCCGGCGCACCTATCTTCTCGCGTCCGCACACGCGCGAGTGTGATCCACCCGCGCTCAGACCGGCAGCGCCGGCGCCCGCGATCACCACGTCCAGGTGTCCATCCGATTGCGTCGTCATGCGTTGCTCCTGATGCCGCGCTCGGATGGCCGGCGTCCCCTGTAGACGGTCAGGCCAGCGCGCAGGTGGAGGTCCGTCCGCCGGAAGAGGTGATGTGGCGAGTCCGGGTCGAGCAGCTGCTGCATCACCTCGATGTCGTCGGGACGGAGCAGCGCGCGCCAGTCCGCCCGGGTCAGCCAGCGCCGCCAGTGGTGTGTGACCCACGCCTCCTCGTCCGCCAAGAGCGGACTGAGCGAGTCGAAGCCGAAGGTCTTCGCCTGGATGTCGACGAGTCCCGCGTCAGCGAGCAGTTGCGACCAGCCGAAGGGGTACGGCACGTCGCCTTCCCTAGGCTCACGCGGGCGACCGAAGCGGCCGACGCCTGCCGCCGAGAGGCGGTCTTCCAGCCAGCGCTCCCCGAGCCCGATGTCGTCCGGGAGCACCCGGAAGGGGAAGCCGCCCTCACGGATCGCGACCGTGCCGCCTGGACAGGTGACGCGCGCCAGCTCGCTCACCGCAGCCACCATGTCCGGCACGTGGTGGATCACCCGGCTGCACCAGACGAGGTCGAACGTGGCGTCCTCGTAGGCGAGTTCGGTGAGGTCGCCGGTGGCGACGCGGACGTTCTGCGGGCCGGCGGTCGCATTTACGCGCGTCCAGGTCTCAGCCACGTTCTGCTTGTCCAGGTCGATCGCCTCGACGGACCCGGCGAGTTGCGTGAATACCGCGGTCATCCCGCCGACGCCGCATCCCGCGTCCAGCACGCGGTGCTCGCGGCCGACCTCGAGCCAACCGCCGATCTCCTGGTGGCTGTGTTCGAACACGCGGTCGTGGATCAGGAGTGAGCGCCGCATCTCCTCCGGGCTCACCGCATAGCTACCGTGTCCACCGTGGCCGTCGCCGCCAGCGTCACTGCCGCGGCCAGAGTGTCCGTTGTGCACTGGTTCCGAGGACTCGACGGACTGCCTCACTTCGCTCATCACGCACCTCGACCCGCATCTAGGCCACCATCGGCCCGCTACTTGTTGAGACAGTATCTCATCTGGTACAAATGATACCCCGTCTCACTCGAACTTTGAGTTGCGGGTCTTGAACCGGTGGTCCACATGACTGGCGTCGACGCGACATCACACGGGGTGACAACGGTTCTTTCGAACGCGTGGGTACGGCGCGCGGAGCGACTGCTGCATGACCAGTGCTGGTGCTGGGGGCGGGACGTTGAGCGGGCGGACGGCAACCTGTTGCTCGAGTTCGGCTTCCGGCGGGTCCGCACGCCTGAGGGCAGGACGTTCGCCTACGAGCTCGACCGTGCCGGTGAGCAGGTCGTCCTCACGGGCGCTGGTCTCTGCTACGCCGCGACAGAGGTGGCGCACGCGGCGTTGCTCGGCAGGTACAACGTACGGCCGCGCCTGCTCCCCCGCGCCGAGGCCGACACCGGGCAGTGGGCCCAGGTGGGGGTGAGCATCTTCCAGAGCGCCGGCCAGCGCGATGAAGCCTCTCCGGCGAGCCGGCTGCTCCTCGCCGGTGCGGTGCGGTGGATTGCTGGCTACGAGGCGTGGGTACGGGAGGTGGCCGGAGTGGGCTACCGCGCCCGGTGCCTTTCTTCCTGGCCGAGCGCAAGCTTATCCGCCGACCGGATGGTCGAGGAGTGGCAGGCGCTCCTCGATGGGCTTGAGGAGGGCGAGCGGCCTGACCACGTACCGAACACGAACCCAGGCATTCGACGAGAGGTTGGGAACTAATGTCAGACGCGGGAACTCATGAGTTGATGCATGACGTGATCATCGTGGGTGCCGGTCCGGCCGGGCTCGGTGTGGCCGTCGCGCTGCGGGAGGTTGGTGTCGACGACATCCTCGTGCTCGACCGGCACGAGGTAGGGGCGTCGTTCAAGCGCTGGCCGCGCGAGATGCGCTTCATCACGCCGTCCTTCACGAGCAACGCCTTCGGTCTGCTGGATCTGAACGCGATCGTCGCGGAGACGTCGCCAGCGTACACGCTCGCCCAGGAGCATCCCTCCGGCGAGGCGTACGCTGCCTACCTCGCGACGGTGGCCGAGCACTTCGAGGTGTCGGTGCAGGCCGGTGTCAACGTCCGCATGCTCCTCCCGCAGGCGGACGGGACGTTCGAAGTGCAGACGGACGAGCGTCGGATCCGCGCTCGCCACGTGATCTGGGCAGCGGGTGAGTTCCAGTACCCCGACCGCCTGCCCTTCCCCGGCGCCGAGCACTGTCGCCACAACTCCGACGTGACCGCGTGGGCGGACCTCGACGGGGATCGGTTCACCGTCATCGGTGGCTACGAGAGCGCGATCGACGCGGCGGTCGCGCTTGCCCGGCGCCAGCGGAGCGTGACCGTAGTCTCGCGCACCCCCGCCTGGGACAACGGCCACCCAGACCCCAGCATCTCGCTGTCGCCCTTCACGCGGGAACGCCTCGACTGGGCCGTCCATTCCGGCATGGTCGACCTCGTCGGAGATGCCGAGGTCACCGGTGTCGCGGAATGCGAGGCGGGCTACGCCGTCACGGCGGCCGACGGCCGGTCCTGGGAGTCCGCGACGAAGCCGATCATCGCGACCGGATTCGTGGGTTCGCTCGGCTACCTCGACGGCCTCGTGGAGCGTGACGACGACGGCACCCTCGTCGTCTCTGAAGAGGCGGACGAGTCGACGCTCGTCCCCGGGCTGTTCGTGGTGGGCTCGCAGCTCGTCCACCGCGGTGTCCGCTTCTGCTTCATCTACAAGTTCCGTCAGCGCTTCGGCGTTGTCGCGGCCGCGATCGCGGAGCGGCTTGGTCACGAGACCGAGGGGGCGATCGCCGCGTGGCGGAGCGCCGGCATGTACCTGGACGACCTTTCCTGCTGCCAGGAATCCTGTGCCTGCTGACCCGCATCGCTCCCGAAGAGGAACAGTGGAATGAAGATGATCAGCGACCGCGACGCGGCGGGCTCACCCCCGACATCGGCTTCCGTCCTCCTGGTGGGCAAGGAGAGCGTGGGAAAGTCCGCGCTCGCGCGTGCTCTTGGCCACGGGAATGCCACCAGCCAGAACTTCCGCGGCACCACCGTCGTCTGTGAGTCGTACGAGGCCGGCGGGTACACCCTCGTCGACGCGCCCGGGATCCTCCGCGCGTCCGACTCGGAGACGACCCGGCTTGCCCTCGACGCGCTCCAGGGCGCCGACCGCGTCCTACTGGTCGTCCAGGCGACACACCTCGACGAGGACCTGGACGACCTCCTCCCTCTCGTCGCCGGGCACCGAGCCGTCGTCGCCGTCACCTTCTGGGACCGCGTTGAGGATCATAACCCGGCGCGCGAGGTGCTGACGCGGCTGTCGCTCAGTCTGGGCGTGCCCGTGATCCCCGTAGACGCGCGCTCCGCGTCCGAGGATGTGGCGCGCTCGCTGATCGACGCACTCGCCGACCCGGGTGTGGTCGAGCACACGAGCGCCCCTGTGCGGGCCGGCTGGAGGATCGAGCCGCGACGGACGCTGCTCGAATACCGGCTCCTCGGGCCGGTGCTCGCGAGCCTCCTGCTGCTGGGGCCAGCCGTGCTGGCTGTGTTGAGCGCCAACGCTGTCGCCGGCTGGTTGGAAGCGCTCGTAGAGTGGCTGACCGGGCCGGCGAGCGAGCCGATCGCCGCGTGGCCCGCGCCGTTGAGCGATGTCCTCGCCGGCGACTACGGCTTCATCACGATGGGGCCGTTGCTCTTCGTCTGGGCAGTGCCGACGGTGACCGTCTATGCGCTGGTGAATGCCGCGTACAAGGCGAGTGGACTCGTCGACCGCATCGGGACGGCCTTGCACCCACTACTGCGCCCGGTGGGGTTGCATGGCCGCGACGTGACGCGGGTGATGATGGGCTTCGGCTGCAACGTCCCGGCGGTGATCTCGACGCGGTCGTGCGCCGGCTGCACGCGGCCGACGACGGTTGGGGCGATCGCCTTCGGCTCGGCCTGCTCGTATCAGCTGGGCGCGACGCTCGCGGTCTTCGCCGCGACCGGCCGGAGTGGCCTCATCGTCCCGTACCTCGTGATCCTCGTGCTTGCGACCCTGGTCTACGCACGCCTCACGTCGCCAGCGATCGCCCGTTCGCCACTGAATGCGCTCGTCGTCGAGCAGCGGACCTTCTTGGCGAGACCGGCGATGGGAGCCGTCTGGCGCGAGGCGAGCGGGACGGTTCGCGAGTTCTTCCAGAAGGCGCTGCCGATCTTCTTTGGGATTGCCCTGGTCGCCTCACTCCTCGCCTGGGCCGGTGCTCTGGAGCTTGCGGCACGGGAGCTGGGCCCCGTGATGACGCTGTTCAACCTCCCGGCGGACTCGGCACTGCCGGCGATCCTCGCCTCGGTCCGTAAGGACGGACTGCTGCTGCTCGCCGAACAGGGGACGGTGGAATCGATGACGGCGGTGCAGACGCTTGCCGCCGTGTTCCTCGCAGGCCTGCTGCTGCCGTGCCTGGTGACGGCGTTCACGGTGGCGCGCGAACTCGGCACGCGTTTCGCGCTCGCGATGGTGGTCAAACAGGCGCTGGCCGCGGTGGTGGTCACGCTGGCCGTCGCGTGGGGCGGTGCGCTGGTGACGGAGGTGGTCTGATGCGAGTGTCCGCGTCCGTGAAGAGGCGATGTGACGACTGCCAGATCGTGCGACGCAAGGGCGTGATCCGGGTGATCTGCGCCACGCGCCCGCGCTGCAAGCAACGACAGGGGTAGGGCGATGCCTGAGCAGGAGACACGTCCACGGTTCCAGTCACGCCGCGGCCGCCCGATGCGCGGGCGTGGCTGTGAACGCTGCGCCCACCGCAGGCCGATCGACTACAAGGACACAGCGTTCCTGAGCCGGTTCATCGAGCCGACGGGGAAGATCGTCCCCGCGCGGAAGAGCGGATGCTCGGGCTCATGCCAGCGTCGGATCGCTCTGGCCGTGAAGCGCGCTCGTCATCTCGCGCTGCTCCCGTACGTCCCGACGCACGTGCGGAGCGGCGGCAGAGGATGAAGATGTCCGACTCTTCGGCGACGCAGAGGTCTCAACCGTCTAAGCCGGGCGGGCCTCTAGTGATCGCGACCTGCAACGATTGGCCGGATTCGTCCCGAAGCGATGCGGCCTACCTGCATGCCCTGGAAGCGAGGGGCGTCCAGGTCCAGCACGCCCCCTGGGATGGGGAGTCGCGGCCATTCCTCGCCGCTCGGGCGGTCATCCTGCGCTCCACCTGGAACTACCACCACGACCTTCCCCGTTTCCGCCGCTGGCTCTCGCTGCTCGAAGCAGCGGGCGTCCCGGTCTGGAATCCGCCTGCGCTCGTCCGGTGGAACCTCGACAAGCGCTACCTGCTGGAACTCGGACGGCTGGGGATTTCGATCGCGCCGACGATGGCGCTGGATACTCCGTCCGCAGAGGGCGTGGCAGCAGTGATGCGCGAGCGCCGTTGGACCGAGGCCGTCGTGAAGCCCGCCTGGGGGGCGAGCGGCTTCGCCGTGCGGCACGTGCGTTTCTCGGAGTTCACGGAGGATGCGCCAGACCTCGGCGCTCCTGACCGCCCGCTGCTCGTGCAGGAGTACCTCCCTGAAGTCAGCGAACGGGGTGAGGTCGCGTTGGTGTTCTTCGGAGGGAGGTTCTCCCACGCGCTGCTGAAGCGGCCCTCTGCTGGCGAGTTTCGCGTGAACTCCCAGTACGGAGGAAGCGTGACCGCTATGGAGGCTTCGGACGATCTCCGAAGGGCTGCAGCAGGCGTCATCGCGGCACTTCCTTCAGCACCGTTGTACGCGCGGGTCGATGGAGTCGTGACTGACCACGGCTTCGTCGTCATGGAGGTGGAGCTCACCGAGCCCGGCCTGTGGATGGACCGTGCAGATGGCGCACCGGAACGGTTCGCGGATGCCACGCTGGCAGCGTTAGCAAGCAGATCAGTGGCACCCCCGACGCCTACGCCGGGGTGGGGATAAGAACGGACGCCCCATGATCGCGATCAACGGCAAATTCAGAGTCCATGACGAGCGGCGTGAGCGCCTCGTCGAGACGGTGCGTGACCTCGGGCGGCGTCATGCCGCAGGAGCCGCCCTGCACGATCAGACCGGCACGGTGCACCGTGCACTCCTTGATGACCTCTGTGCCGTCGGGTACCACGCGGCGCCCATCATCTACCGCCACGGGGGCGGGGCGCACCGCCTGGTGGATGTGGTGCTCGCCCAGACTGCGCTGGCGGAGTCTGACCCAGCGACCGCGCTCGGGATCGGTATGCACCTGATGGTCGTCGGGTCGGAAAGCCTTGCCAAGACGTGGCCAGAATGGCGTCGCCAGGAACTATTCCGCGAGGTTTCGGGGCACGCTGCGCTCCTGAACGTCCTCGCCACGGAGCCGGTCATGGGGGCTCCGCAGGGGGATGCTCCCCCGGCGACGACCGCCGTCCAGGATGGTGAGGGCCGATGGCGGTTGCACGGCGCGAAGGTCTACTCGACGTTCGCCCCGGTGCTCACCTACGCGGTGGTCTATGCATCGATGGGCGACGGCTCAGGTGATGTCTCCCGGATCCTCGTGCGGATGGATGACAGCCACGTCGGGATCGAAGAGACGTGGGATACCGCGGGGATGCGCGCGACGGCATCTCACACCGTCCACTTCGCTGGCGTGCCCGTCTCGGACCGTGACATCCTCGCGCGGTTCCCCTTTTCGCGTCGTGCCAGCCGCCCGGCCATGGGCCCCTGGTTTGCCCTCCCGGTGGCCGCCGTCTACCTGGGGATCGCGCGGTCTGCGCGCGATGAGGCGGTGCGTGCGATCCAGCGCCCCCGGGACGGACAGACGAGCGCCGCC
>VGPD01000001.1 GCA_016875635.1 Chloroflexota bacterium | reverse complement strand
TGGAGTATCGAGGAACAGAGGTGTCACTTCAGCTCTACAGAAACGACCAAGGATTCTGGAGGCTTTTCGCCTACACGCGAGCTGGGATGCTGCTCTCCTTGAACCTCTCGTTGACTCGAAGAAAGAGCACCTCGATCCTGGAACTCGGCCAGACGATCGCCATGCGCGCGCGTGAATTCACGGTTTCCGATCGACAACGCAGAGCCGATGAGGCCAGCCGGTACCTACGAAAGATGGTGTTCGATGTCTCGGAAGCGCGCCAACTCGTTTTCGGGACATTCGGAGTGCAGAGTGGTGCGTTCTTGGATGTAACAGCACCGGGCTTCGTAGCGAACTTCCTACAGGCCGCGCTGATCGTTGGACACTTCCAGGGCAACAAGGGATACCTGCTCCCCTATCCTCGCGGGGAGGCACTCGGTAGTCGTCGCACGTCTTCAGTTGCTGCGCTCCGTCGGCGTATCTCACCGGGGCTCCGGAGCGATGTATTCGAACGCGACAATTTCACTTGTCAGAAATGCTTCCGAAGCCCTCGGAAGCATGGCGTGATTCTTCATGTAGATCACAAGAAGCCGTGGTCACTTGGCGGGCCGACCGAATTCTCGAATCTGTGGACGCTGTGCAGTCGGCACAACCTGCAGAAGGGGAATCGCTATGACGACACTGGGCGGTGAATTCGAGTGATGCCTGACCAGACCGCCCGACCGAACCCGGATGCGATCGTTAGCGCCTACTGGTTGCGCGCCCACCTCGATGACCCCTCGCTCCGCATCCTACACGTCGGCCTCGACCGCGCGGCGGAGTACGAAACCGGCCACCTTCCCGGAGCGATCTGGGCGCACGGCTATGACGACACCACCGTCGAACGCGGCGGCATCCGCGCCCTCGTCCCGCTCCGCGAGGAGGTCGAGGCGACCCTCGGCCGCCTCGGCATCGACGAATCGCACACCGTCGTCTGCGTCGCGGGCGGCAAGTCGATGTGGCCACACCGCGCCCACTGGGTGCTGCGCTACTACCGCTTTCCTCACGTCTATATCGCCGACCGCTCCACCGCTGCCCTCGCACGCGCTGGATTCACATTGACGACCGACGAGCCGCGCTTCGCACCGACCACGCCCCATCTCGGCGAGGCAGACGCGACGGTGTACTCGTCGTGGGAAGAGGTCCTCGCGGCGTCGAAGGGAGACCGGGAGGCGGCGATCCTCGACTGCCGCACAGACGACGAGTTCCGCGGCGTCGAGGGCGTGGGGCACGAGGCGCCCCGCTACGGCCGGATCCCCCGCGCGCAGCACCTGAACTGGGAACTGCTCGTCGATGACGACGGCCGATTCCTGCCGCCGGACCGCCTGCGCTCGCTCTACGCCGCCGCCGGCATCGACGGCACGCGCGAGGTCTACCCGTACTGTGGCGGCGGCGTCCGCTCGGCCGCCTCCTGGTTCGCGATGCACGAGATCCTCGGCTGGCAGAACGCCCGCAACTACGACGGCTCCTGGGCCGAGTGGTCGCGCCTGCCCCAGTTGCCGGTGGAGCGCGGATAGCGCGGCTACGCGAAGACCTTGAGGCCGAGGCCGCTCTCGTCGATGAGCCGCTGTACCGTTTGAGCAAACGGGACGTCGACGAGGTCGACACCGTCGCTCGCGCCTAAGAACTCGACCCCGAGAATGGCGCCGTCCGCCGAGCGGTCGATGATGCGTGCGTCGTCGAGGAAGGTCTGTTTGGCGCTCTCCCCGACCTGCAGGCGAACGTAGAGGATGTCTGTCTCCTGGTCATAGGTGACGTGATCCATCTCAATCCTCCCAGGCGGCGGTCATGATCCTCGGCGGTTGGGAGCCCCGCTCCACGTACACGCGGAGGTTTCTACCGTTCCACGTCCCAACAAAGATAATTGCTGGCTTCGCCCCTCGTCGCGTGCCGGCGGGTCGTTGGGTGTGGTAGTTCGCGAGTGCCCAGCGGATCGAGTCCTCGGAGATTCCGCGTTCTTGCATGCGCTGACGGACATGCGGCACCAAACGCAATGGTGCGTCGCGGTCTCCGGTCGTCATCTGGTGCCTCGATACCGCGGGCCGGGAGCGTTTCCCGGCCGACGGCGGGACGGTAGCGACGAAGCCGACTATCCCGAACGACGAGATGACACTACCCCAGCGCGTCTGCGATCTGGTCCACGTGACCCTGCATGTGCTCGGCGTGCGACTGCACCTGCTGACGCAGCGAGCGACGCGCACCGCGGATCGTGCCGGGGCGGCCCCAGCCCGCGTCCGGCGTGCCGGAGAGCAGGTCAACCGTTTTGCCGACCTCGGCCTCCACGAGCGCGATCAGTTCCGCGGCGGGGCGTGCCTCGAGGGCGGCCGTCTCGGCGTCCTCGTCGAAGGCGAGGCGGGCGGGTTCTGTCATCGTCGCCATCTGGCGGATGAACGTGCCGTTCTTCTGCGCGTAGAGGGCCATGTGCGCCAGCGTGTGCTGCGCGGTCCATTCGCCGCCCTCGCGGGGCGCCGCGTTCCATGAGGCGGAACGGGCATTCGCGGCCACCGAGCGCAGCCGTTCCGGCACCGTCGACAGTGCGTCGACGAGGTGCGCGTACTTCTCCGGCGCCCCCGTGACGAAGTCGATGCGCGACATCTACTTCACCTCCAGCAGCAGCTCTACCTCGACGGGTGAATTGATGGGGAGTGAGGCGAGGCCGATGGATGTGCGCGCACCCACGCCGTCGTCGGCGCCGAACACATCGCGCAGCAGTTCCGACGCGCCGTTGATGACCTGGGGCTGGTCGACGAACTCCGGTGCGCTGGCGACGTAGCCGACCGTGCGGATCACGCGCGCGCCTTCGAGCGTCCCGAGCAGGTGTTGCGCCGCCGCGAGTGCGTTGATCGCGCACTGCCGCGCCGCCGCCTTGCCGTCCTCGACGCTCACGCCCGCGCCGAGCCGGCCCGTCACCGTGAGTTTGCCGTCCACCAGCGGCAGCTGGCCGGAGATGAACACAAGGTTCCCCGTCCGGACGGCGGGCTTGTAGATCGCCACCGGCGAGACCAGTGGCAGGTCGATGCCCAGTTCCTTCAGTCGGTCCGCGACGCTCATAGCACGCCCTCTCCGAGGATTCGTTCGAGGACTCCGGTGAGTTCCTCGTCGCTGTAGAAATGGATGGTGAGGGACCCGCGTCCCGCCTGGTTCCGCTTGAGCGTCACCTTCGTGCCGAGGGCGCGCTGCACCGCCTCCTCGAACCCCTGGGGGACCGCCGCCGGACCGCGGACCTCCGGCTTCGGCTGGCGCGGCTTCGAGGGCTTCGCCTCGGTGCCGCCCCACTCGCGCACCATGCGCTCGGTCTGGCGCACGTTCAAGCCCTCGTCGACCACGCGCTGCCAGGCGGCCAGCCGATCTTCGGCCACCGGCAGCCCGAGCAGCGCGCGCCCGTGGCCCTCAGAGATATCGCCACCGGTGATCGAGGCCCGCACCTCCACCGGCAGGTCCATCAGCCGCAGCGTGTTCGCGATCGCCACGCGCGACTTGCTCACGCGTTCGGCGACCTGCGCCTGTGTGAGGTGGAACTCCTCGATCAGTCGCTGGTAGGCGACCGCCTCCTCCAGCGGATTGAGGTCCGCGCGCTGGACGTTCTCGACGATCGCGATCTCGAGGAGTTCCTGCGGGGTCGTCTGCCGGATCGTGACCGGGACGCGCGCGAGGCCCGCCGCCTTCGCGGCACGCAGACGCCGCTCACCGGCGATCAGCTGATAGACGATCCGCCCATCCTGCCCGCGTTCTTCCGTGACGAGCAGCGGCTGGATGATGCCGTATAGCTTGATCGACTCCGCAAGTTCCGCGAGCCGCTCCGGGTCGATGAACGTACGCGGCTGCTGCGGGTTCGGGACGACATCCTCAATCGCCACATCGGTGGCGGGCACGCGCTCGTCGCGCGGCGCCGTCTCCGGATCGCCCGGCGAGCCGTCCGGGATCAGCGCGGAGAGCCCGCGGCCCAGTCCGCCCTTACGCGCCATGTGCGACCTCCGAGGCGGGGGCGCCCGCGACGCGAGCTCGCATCGGGGCGACGGCAGGGATCAACTCGCGCTCGCGCAGCCGCTCGATCAGTTCGTTCGCGAGCTCTTCGTACGCCTTCGCGCCCGTCGAGGACGGGTCGTACGCCGTGATCGGCTCGCCGTGGCTCGGCGCTTCCGCCAGGCGTACCGAGCGCGGGATCACGGTCCGGAAGGTGGCGGGGAAATGCGTGCGCACCTCCTGCTCCACCTCGCGCGCGAGGTTCGTCCGGGAGTCGTACATCGTGAGCAGCACGCCCCGGATCGCCAGTTGCGGATTGAGGTTCCGGCGGATCATCTCCACCGTGCGCGAGAGATGGCCCAGGCCTTCGAGCGCGAAGTACTCCGCCTGCACGGGGATGATCACCTCATCCGCGGCCGCGAGTGCGTTGACCGTGAGCAGGCCGAGCGACGGCGGGCAGTCCATCAGGATCACGTCGTACTGCGTCCGCAGCGATTCGAGGGCACGCTTCATCCGGAACTCGCGTGCCATCACCGTCACGAGTTCGACCTCGGCGCCCGCGAGCGCCGGTGTCGTCGGCACGATCCAGAGGTTCGCCGTCGCGGTGGGCTCGACCGAACGCTCCAGCGGTTCTTCCTCGATCAGCGCGGCATACAGACCGGCCTCGTCGCGCCCTTTGACGCCGAGGGCGCTCGTCGCGTTCGCCTGCGGGTCGGCGTCCACGATCAGCACGCGCAGTCCGCGCGCCGCGAGCGACGCGCCCAGCGAGACGGTCGTCGTCGTCTTGCCGACGCCACCCTTCTGGTTGGTGACCGCGATGCATACGCTCATCGAGGGCAGCCCGTGACGTACTGTGCGACAGGCGGGAGGATGATCACAGGACGACTCCCGCTCGAACGGCGATCTGCGCGAGCGGTGGAAGAGGAGCGGGGCCGAGTGTCTCGACCTCGCAGGCAGCCGCGGCCGCAGCCAGGCGGCCCGCTACCATCACTCCCGCTCGCAGGCCGAGTATAAAGGCCGCGGCGAACACATCGCCCGCGCCCGTCGTGTCGATCGGCTGCGCTGGGGCCGCATCGATCCGTGACCCGCTGCCGTCGGTGTTGATAACCCGCGCTCCGGCGTTCCCCTCGGTCACGATCACGCGTTCCGCGCGCGAGGCGAGGCGCGCGAGCGCACCCGGCGACCATCGTGCGACCTCGTCCGCCGCCAGGAAGATCGTCACATGAGCCCGTGCCGCACCGAGTAGCGTCGGTGACGGCGCGCCGACGACTCGTACCGAACCGTCGTCGAGGCGCCGCCGCTGGAGCCCCTGCGCCAGCAGGCCAACGCGGACCCCCGGCCACCGGTCGAGAAACGAGGCGACTTCGAGATCTCCGGGGATGAGCGGGCAGAGGAGAATCGTCCGCGGTTCCGGCCACCCGTTGGGGACATCGATCGCGCCGATCGGTGAGCGCGGCGGGTGCTCCAGGCGCAGCCGCCGCTCGCCGTCGACGTACGAGTGCTCGAAGAGCAGCGGCTCGCGGTTCACCTTCGTCAGGACAAGCGGACGGATCCCGAACGCCTCGGCGGTCCGGGCAGCGAAGAGCACGGCACCGCCCGGGGACTCGCGCACCGGCGTCTCGTCCGCGAACCGGTCGAGGGTCAGCGGCCCGGCGATCAGCAGGGGACCGGCGTCTGCAAAGGACAGGCGTGGCGAGGAGTCTTCAGGCATTCTCGGGTGCCCTCAGCGTTCCTCGCTCGTCCTCGACCTGTGGACGCTACTCGGCGGGCAGAATCTCGACCTGGCGATTCTCACCGGAGCCGACGCTCTCTGTGCGCACGCCTGCTTCGGTCTCGAGCGTCAGGTGGATGATCCGGCGTTCGTGGGCCGGCATCGGCTCCAACGTGATCACGTCACCGCTGGCCCGAACCTCTTCGGCGATCTCGCGCGCCATGTCCACGAGCATCTGCTCGCGCCGGCGGCGGTATCCCTCGATGTCGAGGCCGAAGACCGGCGCGTTCTCCCGCCGCTGCCCGACGATCGTGTTCATCAGGTACTGCAGGTGGTAGAGCGTCTCGCCACGCCGCCCGATCAGCAGTCCGAGCTCGTCTGAGGCCACATCGTCCTCGCCGTACACGTCGAAGACCTGGGCGATCAGGCCCGCCCCGTCGCCGGGGGTCTCCGGGTCGCGGGCGGTGATCTCGGTACCCTGCAGCCCCAGCAGGTTCAAGATGTCGCGCAGCATGCCTCCTGCGAGGTCGAGGTCGTCCGCAGCGTCGAGCCGCGGGGCGGTCGGAAGCTCGTCGGGCGCATCCGGGATCCGCACCTCTTCCTCGCCGGGGACGGTGAAGCCCTGTGGACGAGCCTCGCGCGGTTCGCGGGGCTCACGGAAATCCCGGCCGCTACCACGGCCACCGCGGTCGTTCCGGCCGCCCGGGCGCGCCCGGCCACCACCGCGGGCGGGGCCAGCGGCGCGGGGCTCACGCCCACCGGACGATCCAGCCGGCCGGGCTGGTGCGACGGCGCGCGGCGCTGCGGCTTCGACCGCCTCGGCGGCCGGCTGCTCACCGTCACTGGCCGGTGCACCGTCTTCGCGGCGGCGTCCGCGCCCGCCACGGCGACCACGACGGCGGCGGCGCGACGCGTCCCCGTCAGCGGGGACAGCGTCGCCATCGTCGGCGGAACGAGGGGCGTCGTCGTCTCGATCGTCATCATCGTTATCATCGTCATCATCGTAACGCTGCGGCAGGACATCGGCTGCCTCTGGCTGCCGTTGGCGCGTGGGAGCGGCGCGCCGCGGGCCACGTGAAGGGCCAGAGGTCAGGACCGACTCGTGGGCTGTGACGCGGACGATCGCGTCTTCCGAGCCGAAGCCGAAACGGCCGGCCTTACCCTCGGTGACGACGTCGATTTCGACCTGATCCCGGCGCAGGCCGAGTTGGGCCAGCGCCTTCGCCACCGCTTTGTCGACTGTTCTTCCGCTGGTTTCTGCTACCCGCATCGGTTTCCCTCGTTTCGGACGTGCCGCGTTCAGCGGCGGGACGGTTGGCGTGTGCTCGGGCGTGCGCCTTCGGGGCGGCGGGCATCCCGAGTCGCGCGCGTGCGACGTTCGGGACCAGCGACCCCCAGGTGAAGTCACCCGGGCCCACGAAGGCCCACTGCAGGATGATGCCGATGACGGTGCTGGCGAACCAGTAGATGCCGACACCGGCAGGGGAGAACAGGACGAACCATGAGAATACAGCGGGCATCATCCACTGCATCATCATCGCCATCTGGCGCTGCTGTTCGCTCGATTGCGACGCCATGGTGGCGCTGCGCGAGGACGAGATCCGCTGCTGGAGCCACATCGCACAGAAGACGCCCACCAGCAGCAGGATGCCGCCGTTCGCGCCCAGGTCCATTCCCAGGAACGAACGGGACAGCGGGATCTGTTCCTGGATGAACGGCACGTCGTACAGCCGGCTCGACAGGTCCAGGATGCTCTCCGGCGACCCTCCGAGCGTGACCCGGATGACCTGATAGAGCGCGATGAACAGCGGGAACTGGATCAGCTGCCCGCTCAGGCAGCCCAGCGGATTGACCCCGGCCCCTTTGTAGAGACGCATGGTCTCTTCCTGGCGCCGTCGTGGATCGCTGTACTTCTTCTGTATCTCCTGCATCTGTGGCTGGATCGCCTGCAGTGCCTTCATAGAATTCAGCATGCGCAGCGTAAATGGAAAAAGAAGCGCGCGTGAGATCACGGTGAACACGAGGATAGCCAGCCCGTATGACGAGAAACACACCGCCGTGAGAGCCACCATCACGTTGATGAGCGGCGTTTCGAGGAACGTCTGCCAGACGTAGCCGATTGGCATGTGCTCCCCTACTCGCTTGGATTGCTGATGGTCTGGGTTGCGCCGGATGACGCGTCGACACGGATCAACGCGTGCTTGGTCGTCGCCAGGAAGACGGAACCGTCAACGGCCAGCGGGCTGGCGTCCAGCCGGACATCCGCGATCTCGCTGCGCCAGCGCTGGCGCCCGGTCGCCGGGTCGAGGCCGACGACGACACCGCGGCGCGACACGGCCACTAGTATGCCATTCACCAGCGCCGGCGTCGCCCGGAACTCCGGCTTGGCGTCGTCGAGCGTAAACCGCCAGCGCTGCTGGCCGTCGAGGGTGAGCGCGTAAACGCTGCCCCTCATCGTGCCGGCGTAGATCGTGTCGCCGGCCACGAGCGGGGAGCCGGTCACCCAGCCATCAGCCGCGAACTGCCAGCGGGGTGCTCCGTTCGCGGCATCGATCGCGTGCAGCGAGCCGTCGAGGGAGCCAATCAGCACACTCTGCCCGGAGGCCACGAGATCCGCGATGGAGGCGCCAAGGTGCCCCGTCGACCATGCGGCCTGACCGTCGGAAAGCCGCATCGCGTACGTCGTCTTGTGGTCGAAGTTCGACAGGATGAGGTTTTCGCCAGAGATCAGCGGTGAACCCCAGAGGCGCCCGGACTCGATCCTGATGCGCGAGACGATGCTGCCGTCCTCCGCGTTGACCGCGATCACCTCGCCGGCCTCTGTCGGCACGTAGAGGCGCCCGCCGCTCAGGACCGGCGTCGCGACGACGTTCTCACCCAACTCGACGGTCCAGGGGTTCGCAATCTCCGTCGACCCCTGCGGACGGTCGAGCCGGACGAGATGCCCCTCGTACGAGACGAGGTACGTCCGATTCTGGTCGAATACGGGCGCTGCGTAGAACGTGCCCTTCACCGGGCGCGAGACGCGCTTCGATGATTTCTCCGTCTTGACGGAGTTCGGGAAGTGCCACCGCTCCGACCCGGAGGAGGGGTCGATGGCGCGCACTTCGCCAGGTTTCACCTGGATCAGGATGCTGCCGTCCGGCATGCGAGCCGGGGCCGCCCATCCAGCGGCGGGGGCGATCCCGCCACAACCGGCGATCAAGAGGGTCGAGGCCGCGATGAGCCCTGCGAGCGCGGTGACCCGTCGTCGTGCAGGTGAGCGACCCGCAAGTTGTCCACAACCAGCACCCTCTGAGTCCCGGTTGTGGATGAGGTTGTGGATATGTTTCACGTGAAACATCCGCTCGGTGGCAGGTCGCAGATGGGCGATCCGGAGGCCGATCATGAGGCTTCCCCATTTGATCGAGGCGGGATGGCGTCAAATCCTGAGCCGCCGCCGGGTCGACAACGGGCAAGCCGACGCACCGCGAGCGCTATACCGCGAGACAATCCGTGCAATTCGATGGCATCGGCGGCGTAATGGGAGCAGGATGGGGCAAACCGGCACCTCGTGCCCAGATTCGGCGAGATCATCCGCTGGTACCAACGGATCATGCCCAGGGCAGCACGCTGGCCGCTGCTCAGGTCATTCGACACACCAGTAGTCGTTTGGCTGACGGTCACTGAGAGCGCCCTGCGTCGGTGTTGGAGGTACTTCCGCTGGTTTCAGATTCGAGAATACGTGCCTGATCACTTGTACGCGCGAGAGCACCAGAAAGCGCCTCGAAACTAGCGATGGCAGCCGGAGGCTGGGCGAGGATGACGATGTCCAACCCATCACGCCAGGCGAACCCACGGACGATCATGCGCAGCCGCCGCTTCACCTGATTGCGCACTACAGCGCCGCCGACCCGTTTTCCGACAGAGAACCCGATCCGCGTCCCCGGCGCGCCCGTGTGGCGCACGACCAGGTGGAGCAACGAATGGCGCGCTCGGCGACCCTCACGCATGACGAGGGCGAACTCCGAGCGGCGGCGCAGTCTGTCCGGGGGCGTCGCCGGTGGCGTACGGCCGGCGTGGCCGAATGGATCGCCAGGGTCCCGCATCGGGTTGGTCTGTGTCGCCGCGAAGGCGTCGCTAGCAGGCCCGGGCGGAGGCCCGGGGCTCGGTGGTGGGATTCAGACCGACAGCCGCTTGCGGCCGTGGGCGCGCCGGCGGGCGATCACGTTGCGCCCGTCGGACGTGGCCATGCGGGCTCGGAAACCGAGCTTGCGCTGACGGGAAAGGCGTTTCGGCTGCCAGGTACGCTTCACAGCGTTGCTCCATATCGTCGTCTCATTGCCCTCGTCAAGTTGGGCTTAGTGAGTATAGGGATGCGCTACCCGCTGGGGCAATCAGGGGGTATCTCGACCGCGTCCCCCCGCGTGATCCCAGCGGCGCACGACGGTAGACTCGCCTCGCCAGCGCGATGCATGAGCGACGCAAGGCGATGCAAGGCGACGCATGAGCGTGCACGAGCGATGCGTGGACGGAGCTTCTGATGCAGATCTCGAAGATGGCGGTGCGCGCCTCGGCCATGGCGACAGGCGCGCAGGCGGCGGCGCTGCCGCTGGTGGTCGGTGCGAGCGATCCGCAGCACGCGGACGCGGCAGAGCGCGGTCTGGCCCTCCCGGCCGACGGGCTGATGATCGGCTTCGCGACCGTGGGCGCGCTGCTCGCGGTGTTCGCCGTCGCGGCGCTGGGCTACCTCTACCGGCGTGAGCGGCACCTCGACTGGGAGTTCCAGAAACCAGACGTACCGCACCACTAGCGATCACGCCACTAAGAACATTGCGCGTGAGCGGCGGCGTGCGGGGCGGCGCCGCCCCGCAGTACGTCCCGATGGGTGGCCGCTGGGGCACGGTGTATCTCTCCTCCGTCTCCTCGACGATCGCGGGTGGCACATCAGAGATCCAGCGCAACGTCATCGCGACGCGCGGGTTGGGACTTCCGCGAGGCTAGCGGGTGGCCTCCCACTCTTGCAGCGACACATCGAGAACGGCGGGCCGCGTGGCCCGCCGTTCTTGCGTTCGGACACCGCTCACGCGTAGCCTCCGCCGTCCGCACCGAGGAGACGTGTCATGCCCGATGAGCCCGCCCCCGGCCAGGCCGAGTCCACCCGCGCATGGGACGTGAACGCGGCGTTCTGGGACGCCCACATGGGCGAGGGCAACGACTGGCATATGCAACTGGTATGGCCGGAGACGGAACGCCTGCTCAGCCTGGCGCCGGGCGACCACCTGCTGGATGTCGGCTGCGGCAACGGCCTCACCTGCCGCCGGGTCGCCGCTCTCGGCGTGCGCGTGACCGGGATCGACGTCTCTGCGCTACTGCTGGCGCATGCCGCTGCGCGCACCATCGGCGATGCGGCGGCGGACGCGCGGATCACCTACCGCCGCGTCGACGCGACCGACGAGGCGGCCCTGCGCGCGCTCGGCGGCAGCGGGTTCGACGCGGCCTGCGCCAACATGGTGCTGATGGACATGGCGGAGATCGCGCCGCTCTA
Organism: Chloroflexota bacterium; assembly: GCA_016875635.1. GTDB lineage: Bacteria > Chloroflexota > Dehalococcoidia > UBA2979 > UBA2979 > SURF-43. The sequence continues at coordinate 98,421 of VGPD01000001.1, read as the reverse complement.
CCGGGCGCTGGGGCACCTGTTGCGGCCCGGTGCGCCGTTCGTCTTCTCCGTGCAGCACCCCGCCTTCAACGGCACGCACGCGGTCCACGTCGAGGAGACCGAGGAGAGCGCGAACGGCCTGGTGCGCCGCAAGTTCGTGAAGGTGCGCGGCTACCTGGCCGACCGCGTCTCCTACGGACAGGCGATCCACGGCCAACCGGTGCCGCAGCCGTACTTCCACCGCTCGCTCCAGTCGCTGCTGCGCCCGGCGTTCGAGGCGGGCCTCGTGCTCGACGGCCTCGTCGAGAGTGCCTTCCCCGAAGGCGATACGGGCCGCTGGCGTGACCTGGACGGGCTGCCGCCGGTGCTGATCGTAGGGCTGCGCCGGCCGCGCTGAGCGTTTACGGGGGCCTTATACACCTCCCGCGACACCGGAGCGCATTCACACTTCGATAGCGGGTCGCGGGTGGGTTCGATGTTCCGCGCATCCACAGGCCCACCTCGGAGGGCACGCATGAATACACACCTAGGCTTAATGGTGGGTGTGGCGGCCGTTGTCATTGCGCGAAGGCCTCCATGTGGAGGCCTTCGTGGCGACTGGCCAGCGGTCGGATCGCGGGTGCTCCGGCGCTGGCGTCATCCCATGCATTGGCCAGAAGTGAGGCGCTCCCTATACTGGCCGGACGACACGCCGCTGTAGCTCAGAGGCAGAGCAGCTGTTTCGTAAACAGCAGGTCGTGGGTTCGAGTCCCACCGGCGGCTCCACCGACCGCCTGACACTTCGCGTGCCGCGATCTCTTTTCTCCTGATCTTCAACGCGCACGGAGTCCCCCATGAGCAAATTCCGCCAACTGATCCGCGACACCGGCAAGGCACCCGCCGGCTTCGGCTTTGCTGCGCTGTCGAAAGCCACGAAGACACGCCACATCCTGGTGCTGGCGGAGGCAGCGGACGCCGCTGCGGCGAAGGCTGCTGCAGAGGCGGGTGTAGACGCGATCGTCTCCACCGGCACCGCGGGCGACATCGGGGCTGTGGCGGCGGCGGCAGGCCGGCCCACGGCGGTGTGGCTGGAAGACGCCGACCGCGAGAGCGTGCAGGCCGCGCGCGACGCCGGCGCCGACTTCTTTGTCTTCGACGACGGGCGTGCGCACGCCTCCAGCATGGCGGTCGAGGAGATTGGACGGGTGCTCGTGCTCGGTGCGGACCACGACGAGCAACGGCTCCGCTCGATTGCGGCGATCGACCTCGATGCCGTCCTGGTCACAGGCGACCCGAACGCGCTGATGGTGCGGGACCTCCTCGCGCTCCGGCGCGTCGCCGGATACGTGGGCGCGCCGCTGCTGGTCGCCTCGGAACAGACGCCCTCGACGGCGGCGCTTGAGGCATGGCGCGATGCAGGGGCCGCGGCCGTGCTGGTGCGCGGTGACGCAACCGCGCTGCGCGCCGTGGTGGAATCCGCGGAGGCCGTGCCCGCTCCCCGGAGGCGTCGGAACGAAGGTGTGACGGCGTCGCTGGGACTGCGGGTCGCCCCCTCCGAACACGAGCACGATCACGACGACGATGACCTCTAAGAGATAACGCGAATCTGCGGAATCTTCGGATCTCCCGGCGAGATGCTGTCGGGTCACGGCGTTACGGACAGATAACAATCGACCAAGTACCCTTGCGACGCGCGCGGCGCTGAGTACCGTGGCGTCGCACACAGGTGTTGTGTGCGTGGGCCCATCGAGGGCTGCGGATGGATGGTCCGGATGACGGCAGAGGCCGCGGGTACGCCCAAGCCCCAGCGTTATCAGATCGGCGAGGTCGCCGAGCGTACTGGCGTTACGCAGCGCACTCTTCGGTTTTACGAGGAGAAGGGTCTGCTCGACCCGCCCGAGCGGATGGACGGCGGCTTCCGTCTGTACTCCGACGAGGACATCAACCGGGTCACGTACATCCGTCGCCTGCAAGACCTGCTGGGCTTCACGCTCTCCGAGATCAAGGAGATGGTGGACGCCGAGGAAGAACTGCAGCAGATCGCGGCGACGTTCCGTCCGGACCGTGAATTGCCGGAACGTGTGGCCCGTGTGACCACCGTGATCACCGCACTGTCGCGCCAGCTCGAGGTCGTCGAACACAAGGTGACCCACCTCTCCGCGATGAAGGAAGAACTGAGCGCGAAGATGGCGCGCATGCACGCGCGTCGGACGGATCTTCTCCAGCAGATCGAAGAGCAGAAGCGAGGCACGAAGGTCTGACAAACCCGCGCGAAGATGATGGAGCAGGGCGGCCATAGGCCGCCCTGCCTGTGTCTCCCGTCCGAGTCCGGCGTCTACAGGTCGCGACGGCGGAACACCCAGAACGAGGTAATGACGGCGGTGCCGGTCAGCGTCGTGAACACGAGGAACACGCGGAGCAGTTCCCACCAGTTGGTGTCACCGCGGAACGTCGCGGGCAGGCCGACGATCACGGCGGTGGCGCTCATCCAGGTCAGGCCGAGGAATTGCAGCGCCGCACCGGAAAGCGTGACGCCGAGGAAGAGGATGAGCGTGGAGAGCAGCCCGTTCGAGAGCATTGTCGAGAGCGTGATCCCGATGGCACCGAGGAACAGCAGCAGCAGCAGCACGATGATCAGCCCGACGAAGATCCCGGCCCACGACGTGTCCGGTTCCGCGTACCGGTTGATCAGGTAGACGAACGGGATCAGCGCGGCCAGCGTCACCGCGGCGGCGAAGCCGAGGCGGGCCGCGATCTTCGCGCTGATGTACTCGGTGCGCGTGACCGAACGGGAGAGGATGCCATCTGCGAGCACGCCGGACTCGCCGCTCACGGCGCCCGTGCCGAGGACGGCGATCGCGAGCCCGGAGATCGGGATCAGGACAGCCTGGACGTAGGCGGCCAGCGTCTCGGACGCGAGCTCATTTTCGTTCGCGGCGACCACGACGAGAAACAGTGCGGGGGCGATGAGCAGGGGAATCCAGATCCGCGTGATCCATGAGCGGAGGAGGATGCCGAGGTCATACCGGAGGATGGCCAGGAATGCCTGCATCGATCTCCTCATTCTCCCGGCCCGTGCGACGGGAGAGGTCCTGTGTGGCGGCCCAGGCGGCGGCGCGCAGGAAGCCGCGCGTGCGGTCCTCCTCCAGCCGGCGCAGGAAGGCCTCTTCGATTTCGTCCGAACCGGTGTCCACGCGCAACAACTCCACGCCGGTGCGGTCGATCAGTTGCAGCACGCGCGTCAGGTAGACCGTCAACGACTCCGTGCCGAGGAACGTGATCCGGAACTCCGCGCCCACCCGCTCGTACCGGACCGAGCCGATGTCATCCAGCGTGTGGATCTGCTGCTCAAACGCCGTGCCATTGCCTTCGATCTCCACGGAGATCGTGCCCTGGCGGGCGAGCCGGCGCATCTCCGACATGGGGCCCGAGTAGATCATCCGTCCCTGGGAGATGATGCCGACATCGGTGCACACGCGTTCCACGTCGGTCAGGATGTGCGTCGCGATGATGATCGTGCGGTCGCGTCCGGACAGTTCGCGGATCAACTCGATGGTCTGCTTCCGGCCCGCCGGATCCAGACCGGAAGTCGGTTCGTCGAGGATGAGCAACTCCGGGTCGTTCATCAACGACGCGGCGATGCCGAGGCGCGTGAGCATACCGGTCGAGAACCCCTCGATCTTCTGGGACGCCGCCTGCGTGAGGTCGACCGCCTGGAGGAGGCGCGCCATCTGGACGCGCGCCCGTTCGTAGGGCATGCCGAGGATGCGGCTAACGAACTGGAGGAACCCGATCGGCGTCATGTGCTTCGGGAAGGCCGGGTTCGTGGGCAGGAAGCCGATGCGCCGGCGAAGGTCCGCCCGCTCGGGTGTCATCTCCTCACCCAGCACCTGCACCTCGCCCGCCGTCTCGCGCTGAAGCCCGAGGAGGATGCGGAAGGTGGTGGACTTGCCTGCACCGTTGGGGCCGACGAGGCCGAACACCATGCCCTTCTCCACACGCAGGTTGAGCGCGTTCAGGGCGATGTATTTGTCATGGTAGATCTTGGTCAGGTCGGTCGTGTGGACGACGTACATGGGCGGGCCTCACGAGTGCCCTCGCCTCGATAGCGAGCAACCGGCGATCGGAGCCGGGAGAGTTCGTCTTCGCAGGATGCGGGCGACGCCAAGCCACTGGCGTTCGCGGCTTCCCACCCGGGAAGCATAAGACGGAGGGGGCACCGTCGGAAACCCTTGTCAGATTCACGAACGATTCGTCAGCGGGCGCTCCGCGTTAACGAGATTGGGGCGCGGGTGAAGCGCCAAACGTCTCCATAAAGCGATAACCGACGTTCCGAACAGTGTCGATGTACTGCTCGCGCCGCTCGATCTTGGCCCGGATGCGCCTGATGTGGACGTCCACGGTGCGCGAACCCCCGTAGTAGTCGTAGCCCCAAACCTGGTTCAGCAGCACTTCGCGCGTGAACGGCTTGCCGGGGTTCGAGGCGAGGAAGCGGAGGAGCTCGTATTCCTTGTAGGTCAGGTCGACGACCTCGCTGTCGACCGTGACCTTATACCGCTCGAGGTCGATCACGAGGGCGCCGTGACGAATCATCGAGCCGTCAGTCGCGCCGGTCCGCTCCCAGATCAATCGGGAGAGCCGCAGGCGGAGTTCGATATCGTCGACGGGGGAGAGGACGAAGTCGTCCACCTGCGTACCTGGGCCGATGAGGCCGAGCTGTCCGGGTGTCGCAATCGCGATGACGGCGGTGCTCTCGGCCAGCGCTTCGTCGCGCAGCAATGCGGCAACACCACCCGCCGTGAGGCCGATCGAGAGGTCGAGGATGACCACGGCAGGCCGCCAGTCGCGCACGGCGATCAAGGCGCCCTCGGCGGAGGGTTCGGCACGCACCACGCGGCCATCGGGCCGCGCCGCGGCTTCCACCGAGCGCAGATGCTCGCCATCGCGCGTGAGCACCAGAATCCGTTGCATCGCTGGAGTGTATGGGTGAGATGTTCCGGGTACGAGTCAGCAGCGTGGCCGACTCGTGGCTGTTACATCGGGTACATCGGGCTGCTTCTTCGAGGGGCACGGTCAGCGTGCGCGACCTACTCCGGTGCCGGCCGATATCCGACGCGCGTGACGGTGTCGATGGCATCCGAGGCCTCGCCGAGCTTCGAGCGGACGCGGGAGACGATGACGGCGAGCCGACGGCGTGCTTCCGGGCCGCTCGAACCCCAGAGCGCTTCGGCCAGCCGGTCGTAGGTCACGACACGCCACGCCTGCTCGGCGATGACCAGGAGCGTGTTGAACTCCATGTACGTGAGCCGGATCGGGCGGCCGTTGACAGTCACCAGGTACCGGTCTCGATCGATCGTGAGATGCCCCGCCCGGATCACCATGTGTTCCTCGTCCTGACGGGTAGGCGCACGTCGTCCGCCGGATGGGCGGAGGGTCACGCGAGCCCCTCGACTGAGGGTGAAGTCTGGGAATCGGCGGTTTCGGAGCCGCGTCACCACCGTGAATCCTTGATATCGAGATCGTTTCCCTTATGTTTCCAAAGCGGGCATGGATTCACGGGGCTCCCCCGCCCGCCCTAATCTCTCAACCGCCACGCGTGGTACAAGCGAGCGAGCCGCTCCAGCGAGCGGCAGGATCTTCGTGAGGCAGTCCATGGCGAATCTGGCCGACATCCGCCAGCGGATGGCAGCGGATGGTGTGACGCGCGTCGACCTTCGTGTGACTGACCTTCCGGGTCGGTGGCACCACTTCTCGGTGCCGGCGGGCCGGCTGACGGAAGAGAGCGTGGTCAACGGGTTCGGGTTCGACGGCTCCAGCCTTCGCGGGTTCCAGGCCATCGAAGAGTCGGACATGCTCCTCGTCCCCGACCTGGACACCGCCGTCGTCGACCCCTCAGAGTCCGTCCCGACGCTCGCCCTGATCTGCGATGTCGTGGAGCCACTGACGGGGGACCGGTATGCTCGGGATCCGCGCCGCATCGCCGCGCTCGCGGAGTTGCACCTCCGTTCGACCGGGATCGCGGACACGGCGAACTTCGGTCCGGAGCTCGAGTTCTTCCTCTTCGACGACGCGCGCTTCCAGCAGAGCGCCAACACGGCCTACTACACCGTCGACTCGATCGAGGGACCGTGGAACACGGGGCAGGACGAGCGCCCGAACCTCGGCGCGAAGATCGCCACAAAGGAGGGGTACTCCCCGGTCCCACCGGCCGATCAGACGGCGGGTGTGCGCTGGGCGATCGCCGAGGCCCTCGAACGCACGGGCGTCGAGGTGGAGGTGCACCACCACGAGGTTGCGGCGCCAGGCCAGGGCGAGATCGCCACGAAGTACGCGAGCCTGCGGAAGAAGGCGGACGAGACGCAGTGGTACAAGTACCTCGTCCGCACCATTGGCCGCGCGCACGGCAAGGCCGCCACGTTCATGCCGAAGCCGGTGTTCGGCGACAACGGCAGCGGCATGCACACGCACCAGTCGCTCTGGAAAGACGGTCAGCCGCTCTTCCACGATGCGAACGGGTACGCGGGACTCTCGCAGACGGCGCGGTGGTACATCGGCGGGCTGCTCGCACACGCCCCGGCCCTACTGGCCTTCTGCGCCCCCTCCACGAACTCGTACAAGCGGCTGGTACCGGGATTCGAGGCGCCGGTGAACCTGGTGTACTCGGCCCGCAACCGCTCGGCGGCGATCCGCATCCCGACCTACTCCTCGGCGGCGGCCACCACGCGCATCGAGTTCCGGCCGCCGGACGGGACGGCCAACCCGTACCTGGCGTTCGCCGCGATGCTGATGGCCGGCATCGACGGGATCCGCAAACAGATCGACCCGGGCGACCCGATCGACCGGAACATCTACGAGCTGAGGCCGGAAGAGGCAGCACGTGTGTCCCGGGTGCCGGGAAGCCTGGAGGCGGCGCTGGACGCGCTGGCCCAGGACCAGGCGTTCCTCTTCGAGGGGGCGGTCTTCACGGAAGAGCTGGTGGCGCGCTGGATCGCGATGAAGCGCGAGGAGGCGAAAGCCGCCTCTCTCCGGCCGACTCCGTACGAGTACGAGCTCTACTTCAACGGATAAGTGACCTGCCCCGCGACAGAAACATGCCGGAAACAGGTGAGACGGTAGGATCGAGGCATGCTCGAACGTGAATCAGGTGCGGGGTCGGTGCAGCACGTCCTCCAGGCGTGCCGCGACCACGATGTGAAGTTCATCCGGCTCTGGTTCACCGACATCCTCGGGATGCTCAAGTCGGTCGCGATCACCATCGAGGAGCTTGAGCACGCGCTCACGGACGGCATCATCTTCGACGGCGCGGCCATTGAAGGCTTCGCGCGCCGCGACGAAGCCGACATGATCGCAATGCCGGACCCTGCCACGTTCCAGGTGCTGCCGTGGCGTCCCCGGCCGAACGCCGTCGCTCGGATGTTCTGCGACATCTACCGCACGAACGGCCAGCCGTTCGAGGGCGACCCCCGCTACGTGCTGAAGCGGACACTGCGTCGCGCCGCCGAGCAGGGGTACACGTTCTATGTCTCCCCCGAGATGGAGTACTTCTATTTCAAGGACGCCGGGGGGACCGAGCCCCTGGACCGGGGCGGCTACTTCGACCTCACCCCGCTCGACGGCGGCTCCGACCTGCGTCGCGAGACCGTGCTGATGCTGGAAGAGCTGGGCATCGGCGTCGCCCTCAGCCACCACGAAGTGGCCCCGAGCCAGCACGAGATGGACCTGCGCTACACCGACGCGCTGACGATGGCCGATGCGGTGATGACCTTCCGCCTTGTCGTGAAAGAAGTCGCGGCGCGCGCCGGTGTCCACGCGACCTTCATGCCGAAGCCGATCGCGGACCAGAACGGCAGCGGGATGCACCTCCAGCTCTCGCTCTTCCGCGGCGAGTCGAACGCCTTCCACGACCCGCAGTCGCCGGACACGCTCTCCGCGGACGCGAAGCACTACGTGGCGGGGCTGCTCCAGCACGCGCCGGAGATCACGCTGGTCACGAACCAGTGGGTGAACTCGTACAAGCGGCTGGTGCCCGGCTTCGAGGCGCCCGTCTACGCGACGTGGTCGCACACCAACGACGCCGACCTCGTGCGCGTCCCCGCCCACCGGCCCGAGGCCACCGTGTCCACGCGCGTCGAGTACCGCTCGCCGGACCCCGGCTGCAATCCGTACCTGGCGTTCGCCGCCGTCCTCGCGGCGGGCCTCGACGGCATCGCGTCGAAGGCGCCCCTGCCGGACCCGGCGCGTGCCGGCCTCACCGAGGCGGAGCGTGCGGCGCGCAGCTCGCGCTCGCTGCCGCTGTCGCTCGGCGACGCGATCCAGCAGTTCTCGGGCTCGTCGATCATGCGGGAGACGCTGGGCGACCACGTCTTCGAGTCGCTCGTCTCGAATAAGCGGATCGAGTGGGCGGAGTACCGCAGCCAGGTCACGCCCTACGAGCTCAACCGCTACCTGGGCGCGCTGTAGCGGCAACCGCCCCTGCTGGCCCCGGCACTGACGCGTCCGCTGCGGCCCGGCCCGCTGTCGTCTACATTTTCCCGATGATGGACCTCACCCAGTACCCCCTCGAAACCCTCGCCCAGCAGGTCGGGACGCCGTTCTACCTGTACGACGGCGCGATCCTGCGCGAGCGCATGGCCGAGGTGGCCGCGGCCACCGCGGGCGCCTCGCTGCACGGCCGTTACGCGATGAAGGCGAACTCGTCGCGCTACGTCCTCGACGCCGCGCGCGAGGCGGGGCTGTGGATCGACGCCGTCAGCGGCAACGAGGTCGAACGGGCGATGCGCGCGGGCTTCGCCGCCGGACACGAGCCGCCGGTGATCATGTTCACCGCCGACGTCTTCCGCGACAACGCGCTGGACGCCGTCGTCGGCCACGGCATCCTGCCAAACATCGGCTCACCGGGGATGATCCGCGAACTGCACGAGGCCGGGTATCGAGGCCCGATCGCGATCCGCGTGAACCCCGGCTTCGGCCACGGCCACGTCGAGGCGTGCGACACCGGCGGCCCCTCCTCGAAGCACGGGATCTGGTACGAGGAGATCGAAGCCGTCGCCGCCCTCGCGCAGAGCGCCGGGTTCCCGGTGGTCGGCCTCCACGCGCACGTCGGCACCGGCCCCGAGATCGGCGAGTTCGACCGGAACATGAGCCGGCTGGTCGGCGTCTTCGACGATCTGCTCCAGCGCTTCCCGGACGTGACCTCCGTGAACCTCGGCGGCGGCATCCCGCACCCCTACCGCATCGAGGGCGAGCGGTACGACCTCGGCGGCTACCGCACGCTGATGCTGGAGGCCGCCTCGACGCTGTCGGAGGCGGCGGGCCACCCCGTCGCGATCGAGATCGAACCGGGCCGCTACCCCGTCGCCGGGATGGCGGTCCTCGTCGCACGCGTCCATGACGTGAAGGAGACGCGCACCAACGAGAAGGGTCCCGGCCACCGCTTCGTCATGGTGGACGCCGGATTCAACGACCTCATCCGCCCCGCGATGTACGGCTCCTACCACGAGATCTCGATCGTCGGCCGCGGGGCATCAAGGACACCCGAGCCGCTGGTGGTGGCCGGCCCCCTCTGCGAGAGCGGCGACGTCTTCACCCGCGACGACCAGGAACTCCTCGTCCCGCGCGCCCTCGGTCGCCCCGAACCCGGCGACCTGCTCGTCCTGCACGACGCCGGCGCCTACGGCGCGGCGATGTCCTCGAACTACGTCTCGATGGGCCGCGCCGCACAGGTCGCGTGGGAAGGCGACCGCGCCACCCTCATCGCCCGCCGCGAGTCGCTGGACGACATCCTGCGCATGGAGTGCCACGAGCCGCTGTGAGGTCGGATGGTTCGGCGGTAAGTGTCAGTTTGGAGACTGATACTTTATCCACTGAGTTACCGGCGCAAGCGAATTCGCTCGAATCAGATCAAGCGCATATTTCAATTGACAAGACGTATGTTCTATAGTTTGATTCGGTTGGGGGAACCGATGACTACAACGCTAGGGAAGCCAGACGGCTTTCGGGTTGCCGAGTTCTTCGCTGGTGCCGGGCTGGTACGGAAGGCGCTTGAGCCCTGCGGTGGGCGTGTAGTGTTCGCCAACGATATCGAGCCGTTCAAGCACAGGCTGTATGCCGCCAACTTCGACGCCAGCGACTTCCAGCTTGGCGACGTTCGTGACGTGAGCGGGGGCTCTATCCCCGATATTGACGTTGCCACTGCATCATTCCCATGCACTGACTTGTCTTTGGCTGGCAAGCGAGCCGGGTTTGATGGTGAACAGTCGAGCATGTTCTGGGAGTTCGCGCGTGTCATCCGTGAGATGAAGCGACGGCGGCCAAAAGCCGTGCTCCTGGAGAATGTGCCGAGTTTCGCGACTTCAAAGGCGGGCCAAGACCTCGAAGACGCGATCCGAGAGTTGAATGAACTTGGCTACGTCTGCGACTTAGTGGTGCTCGATGCGCGCTTCTTCGTGCCGCAGAGCCGGCCACGACTGTTCATCATCGGGTCTCAAAAGACGCTGCCTGGGACTGTTAATCCAAAGGAGTCGTTGGTGATGGCCGACTACTTGCGTCCTGATTGCGTATTGAGGTTCATGGTGAGCCATCCGGATCTACGATTCCAGGTGTTCCCGCTGGCGGTCCCGCCCATGGATCGAGCCGAACTCTCGTCTGTGGTGGAGCGGCTGCCGTGTTCGGGGTGATGTCCAGACGTCTCATACGGCCCTCCCGCGCCAGTGGAGGTTAGCGCGAGACGGAGGGGACGAGTACGGCTGTCCCGGAGAGTTCCGGCGTCTGACGCCCCTTCGCACACACAAAGACGCCCGGCCTCTCGGCCGGGCGTCTTCTTGCTTCGAAACAGCGAGGCGAGCGTTACTTCTTCGGCAGGCTCACCGTCGCGCGGCCGGGGGTCGTCTCCGAGCCGTCGACCTTGCGCACCCCGACGTCCAGGTCGACGAGGTTCTTCCCGCCCTCCTGGTACTTCTTAGTGACCTTGCCCCAGATCGTGATGTCTTCCCGCGCCTTGTCCATGCCGCGGTAGGACACGTCCCACATCTCGATCGAGCCCTTGTCGCCGGCGAACTCGTCCAGCAGACGGCCGACGAGCATCCCCTTCAGGGCCCCGTGGACAATGATGTCCGGCAGGTTGTTCCCCTTCGCGAAGTTGTCGTCGTAGTGGATCTGGTAGAAGTCGCCCGAGGCGGCCGCCCAGACCACGAGGCGCTGGCTGGAGGTCGGTTCGGTCAGGGAGATCTCCTGACCTTCCTTCACGTCGTCCCAGAATGTCTGTGCCATCGTCGTCTCCTCGCGCTTCGCTAGTAGGACAGCCCGGTGCCGCGGGTCTTCGCGACAACCTTGCCGTCTGACTTGCGCGTGTAGACCGTCTCGGATGTCCGAATGAGCATCTGGCCCAGCCGGCCGCGTTCGAGCTTCAGTTCGACCAGGGTTGTAACGGCGTCCAGGACGTCGCCGGCGTAGACGCGCTCTATCGGGTAGACCCCGGTGCCGCCGTTGAGGTTGCGCGTGAACGGCGAGTCGAAGTCGGCGCGCGGGCCAGCCGTGGCGTTCGGGTTGTACACCGGCATGCCGTAGTAGCCCGGGGGGGCCACCAGGTCCTTGTGCCCCGCCGCCTTCGCCGCCGCGGCGTCGAAGTAGATCGGGTTCCTGTAGCCGACGGCCCGCGCGAACGTGCGGATGCCGAGGGTGGTCACCTCGTAGGTCGTCGGCGCTCCCGGCTTGCCGACCGCCGCTTTCATCTCCGGCGTCAGGTCGGGTAGTTCTGGCACTGCCCCTCCTCCACTGCTATCGCGTCGCGCCCATGGCCGGTCGCCCGTCTGGTGCGCGCGCGCCCCTACCGCAGACACCCCTTCCGAGGTGCCCGCGGGATAGTAGCGCACTCTGTGCCTCGTGACGCTTGCACCGCCTCCCTTCCCAGGGAACGGGTGACCGTCAGAAAGGCGAAGCAGCTCCCAGGGGTGGAGGCGGTCCCCCTGCTACCCCGCCTGCATGAAGCGGTGAGCGTTCGTCGTTCGAGCGAAGCCAACTCCCCTCCCCGTGAGGGGAGGGGTTAGGGGGAGGGGGTTCCGGCAGCCCCCTCCTCCTCATGGAGGGGGAGGGGGTTGGGGGTGAGGGTCACCTACATACCGTGGCAGCGCTTGTATTTTTTGCCGCTGCCGCAGGGGCAGGGGTCGTTCCGTCCCACCTTCGCCGTGACGCGGGTGGCGGTCACGGTGGTCGGGGCGTCGCCGGCGCCGTCCGGGTCGCCGGGGCCGGACTGCTGGACGTGCTGAGGGGCGCGCTCCTGCGCCATCGCCTCGGCGGCGGCCTGGGGGGCGATACGGGCGTGGAGGATCTGGCGGGCGACGTGCTGCCGGATCCGCTCCCGGAACTGGTCCCACATATCCAGGGCTTCCCGCTTGTACGCGACCAGCGGGTCGCTCTGTCCGTAGGCGCGGAGCCCGATGCCCTGGCGCATCTCCTCCACGGCCGTCAGGTGCTCCACCCAGAGGGTGTCGATCGTGCGCAGGATGACGAGCCGCTCGACGAGCCGCTGCGTCTCTTCCCCCACGCTCTCCTCGAGCGCGAGGTAGCGCGCGTCCACGATCTCCAGCGCGGCATCGGTGGCGTCGGCGGCGTTGGTGATCGACTCGACCGGCAATTCGTCCGGCTGCAGGTCGGCGAGCGCGTCGATGCCGGCGCGGAACGCCTCCGGGTCGGGGTCCGGGCCGAGGTAGATCGAGGCGAGTTCCTCGACCTCCTGCTCGAGCATGTCCATGACCGTGTCGCGCATCGACTCGCCGCGGAGCACCTTGTCGCGCTCGTTGTAAACGACGTCGCGGTGCGTGTTCATCACGTCGTCGTACTCGACCACGTGCTTGCGGGTGTCGAAGTTGTAGGACTCGACGCGCTGCTGGGCCTGCTCGATCGCCTTCGTCACCATCTTGGACTCGAGCGGGGTCTCGTCGTCCATGCCCATGCGGGCCATCAGGCCGGGCAGCCACTCCGGCGCGAACCGCTTCATGATCTCGTCCTCGAACGAGACATAGAAGCGCGTGGAGCCGGGGTCGCCCTGGCGGCCGGCGCGGCCGCGCAGCTGGTTGTCGATCCGGCGCGACTCGTGGCGCTCTGTGCCGATGACGTGGAGGCCGCCGCGCTCGGCGACCCCTTCGCCCAGCTTGATGTCGGTGCCGCGGCCGGCCATGTTCGTGGCGATCGTGACCGCGCCACGTTCGCCCGCGCGCGCCACAATCTGCGCCTCGCGCTGGTGCTGCTTCGCGTTCAGCACCTCGTGGTCGATACTGCGGCGCTTCAGCATCCCGGAGAGCATCTCGGACGTCTCGATCGCGACGGTGCCGACTAGGACGGGGCGGCCCTCGGCGTTCCGCCCGACGATGTCCTCGACGACGGCCTGCCACTTGCCGCCCAGCGTGCGGTAGACGAGGTCCGGCATGTCGTCGCGGACCACCGGGCGGTTCGGTGGGATGACCGTAACGTCGAGCTTGTAGATCTTGTCGAGCTCTTCCGCCTCGGTCACGGCGGTACCGGTCATGCCGGCGAGTTTGTCGTAGAGACGGAAGTAGTTCTGGATCGTGATCGTGGCGTACGTCACGGTCTCCTGCTGGATCTTCACGCCCTCCTTCGCCTCGACCGCCTGGTGGAGGCCGTCCGACCAGCGCCGGCCCTCCATCAGGCGCCCGGTGAAGGCGTCCACGATGATGACCTCGCCGTCCTTCACCACGTAGTCGTGGTCGCGCTGGTAGAGGACCTGCGCCTTCAGGGCGGCCTCCATGTAACGGGTGAGGCGGAAGTTCTCCAGCGAGTAGATGTTGGCGATCCCGAGCGCCTTCTCCAGCATCTCCACGCCCGCCTCGGTGAGGTTCACGGCGCGGTGACGGAGTTCCACGTTGTAGTGGACGCCCTCCTGGAGCATCGGGACGATCTTCGCGAAGCGCGGGTAGAGGCTGGTGTCGTCCTGCGCCGGGCCGGAGATGATCAGCGGCGTCCGCGCCTCGTCGATGAGGATGGAGTCCGCCTCGTCGACCACGGCGAAGTGACGGCTGCGCTGGACGCGGTTGCCGAGGGTGGTCGCCATGTTGTCGCGCAGATAGTCGAACCCGAACTCGTTGTTCGTGCCGTACGTGACGTCAGTCGCGTACGCCTCGGCCCGGTTCACGGGGATGAGGTGCTCGAACGTCGACTGCTCGCTCACCACGTCGCGCGAGTACACGTACGCACCCTGGTTCTGGATGACGCCCACGGTGATGCCGAGCAGGTCGAGCGCCGGCGTGTACCACTGCGCGTCGCGCCGGGCGAGGTAGTCGTTCACCGTGACCGCGTGGATGCCCTCGCCGTCGAGGGCGTTCAGGTAGATCGCGATGATGGAGACGAGGGTCTTGCCCTCGCCGGTCTTCATCTCAGCGATCTCGCCGCGGTGCAGGGTGATCGCCCCGATCATCTGCACGTCGTACGGGCGTTGGCCCATCGTGCGGTGGATCGCCTCGCGCGCGACGGCGAACGCCTCCGGCAGCAGGTCGTCGAGGGTCTCACCGGCGGCGAGGCGGGCGCGGAACTCCCCGGTCTTCGCGGCCAGCGCAGCGCTGTCGAGCGCCTGCATCTCCGGCTCGAGCGAGTTGATGCTCGCGATCAACGGCCCCATGTCCTTCACGACACGGTCGTTGGAGTCGCCCCCGCCCAGGATCTTCCGGAAAATACTCACCATCGAAGTTCTCGCTCTCGGGCCTCAGCCACGGCGTCCTACCGGAACAACGCGCCGACGGAGCCGCCCGTGTGGATGCGGTGCATGGCGTCGCCGATCAGAGGGGCGACGCTCAGCACGCGGGTGGGTACGGTCTTGAACTGCCCGTGGACGAGCGGGAGAGTATCCGTGAACACGATCTCGTCCACCTCGGGGATGTCGAGTGCCTCGAACGCCCTGGCGGACATGACCGGATGGACGCAGGCGACGCGGACGGACCGTGCGCCCCGCTCACGCAGCAGCCGGACGGCGGAGGCGACCGTGCCGCCCGTCAGGATCTCGTCGTCCACGACCAGGCAGTCGCGCCCGGCGACGTCGCCGATCAGCGTCATCGCCTCGGCGTGCTCGTTGTTGCCGGTCCGCTTCTTGTCCACGATCGCGATGTCGCAGTTCAACCGGGAGGCGATGTCCCGCGCCAGTTTGGCGCGGCCGACGTCCGGGGCCACCATCGTCGGGGCGCTGAAGGACTCGGAGCGGAGGTACTCGGCGATCAGGGGGAAGGCGGTCAACTCGTCCAGCGGGATGTTGAAGAACCCCTGGATCTGGCCGGCGTGCATGTCGATCGTCAGGACGCGGCTGGCGCCGGCGACCTCGATGAAGTTCGCGAGCAGGCGGGCGGTGACGGGGACGCGCGGCTGGTCCTTCTTGTCGGAGCGACCGTATGCGTAATACGGGATGACGGCGGTGATCCGGCCCGCTGAGGCGCGCTTGGCGGCGTCGATCATGATCAGCAGTTCCATCAGCCGCGTGTTCACCGGGGAGACGATCGGCTGGATGATGAAAACATCGCGCTCCCGGATGTTGTCCAGGTAGCGGACGAAGACTTCCTCGTTCGAGAACTGGAAGACCTCGCAGTCGCCGAGGGCCATCTCCAGATGGCGGGCGACGGACTCCGCGAGCGCACGGTGCGAATTGCCCGTGAAGATGGCCATCTCCTGGAACACGGGAGTACTCCTCACACCGGGGACATCGATCCTACCACTCGGCCTCTTTGGAGCCGCGCGCCAAAATCTAACGCTCGGAGGTCGAATGCGCTGAGGAACGGGCGGGCGGTCTGGATCGCGGCGGTTGAGTGGCGGCCGCGCTAAACTCATAGAGCACAGG
The DNA here is from genome assembly GCA_016875635.1 of Chloroflexota bacterium. GTDB lineage: Bacteria > Chloroflexota > Dehalococcoidia > UBA2979 > UBA2979 > SURF-43. The sequence continues at coordinate 82,631 of VGPD01000001.1, read as the reverse complement.
CCGAGGGCGGACCACACGCGCGTGTAGCGGCACCGAACGCCCCGGTCGCCCCCGTCCCCAGCGGAGGTCTCAGGATGGATTTCGCCTTTACCCCGGAGGAAGAGCGGTTCCGCGAGCAGTTGCGCGCATTCCTCGCGCAGCGTCTGCCGCAGGGATGGGGTGACCGCGACTTCACCGGCGAGGTGAGCCGCGAGGAGCGGGCCGCCCTCGCCCAGGCGGTCTCCAAGGGGTTGGCCGACCAGCGGTGGCTGGCCCTCGCCTGGCCGGAGCAGTTCGGCGGCGCCGGGGCGGGCCAGGTCCAGCAGATGATCATGAACGAGGAGACCGCCTACGCCCGGATGCCGGGCGGGGGCGGCGCCGGCGTGGCATGGGTCGGGCCGGCGCTGATGATGTACGGCAGTGAGGAACAGAAGAAGCTCTACCTGCCCCGCATCGCGGGTGGCGACGACACCTGGACCACCCTCTACTCCGAACCGGGCGCCGGCTCCGACCTTGCGGCGCTCCAGACGCGCGCCATCCGCGACGGCGATGAGTACGTCATTAACGGTACGAAGATCTGGGCGAGCGGCGCGCAGGAGGCCTCGATGGGCCTCCTCGCCGCGCGGACCGACCCGCACGCCGCGAAGCACCGCGGCCTCTCGATGTTTGCCCTTCCGATGGACTCCGCCGGCATCTCCGTCCAGCCCATCGAGGACATGTCCGGCGGCCAGACGTTGAACGAGGTCCACTTCGACAACGTGCGGATCTCCTCAGAGAACCTAATCGGCCAGGAGAACCGTGGCTGGTACCAGGTCGCGGCCACCCTGGACTTCGAACGTTCCGGCGTAGCGGCGTTCTCGCGCGGCAAGCGCGACATCGAACGTCTCGTGGAGGCGGCAAAGGACGAGAAGAGCCTGATGTCGCGCAACCCGAACGCGCGCTACGAACTCGCCGACCGTTGGATCGAGCTTCAGGTGGGCTTCAACGTCGCCTACCGCATCCCGTTCCTGCAGCAGCAGGGCGTCCAGCCGAACCACGAGGCGAGCGTCTCGAAACTGTATGGCTCCGAACTGACCCAGCGCGTCGCGCAAACGGGGATGCAGTTACTGGGCCCGGCCGGTCAGTTGATGCCCGGCTCACCGTATGCCCGCCTCGGCGGCGCCTACTCGAGGCTCTACCTGAGCGCCGTGGCGTCGACGATCACGGCGGGCACCTCCGAGGTGCAGCGCAACATCATCGCCCAGCGCGGCCTCGGGCTTCCGCGGGGCTAATCCCCGTCTGGTAGTCACCGGATCACGCGCCCCGATGGCGGGGGGGTCAGGTCGGTGCGATGATCCATCGCATCAACGGTCGAGCCGCGGTGCGCTCGGCGTCGAGAGAGGCGTGAGCGTGCAGTTGCCCCGACCGCATAACTCGTACGACGGCGTGCCCGCAGACACTCCGCTCCGCGCCCCCGACCACACGTACAACGAGAACGACCGCTTCAGCACGCCGCCAGCGAACTTCCGCTACGTCACGCTGGAGGAGGCGCGTTCGTGGGAGTGCAACTTCTGCGGCGGCTGCTGCACCTCCACCCGCAGCGACGCCGAGCCGCTGCACCTGTACACCTTCGGACGCCTGCCGAAGCACCAGTGGAAGAAGTTCAACGGTGGTGAGCCGTTGATCATCCCCCTGACCAGGGCCGGGAAGCCACGCGCATGGCGCGATGAGGATGCGAAAGGCGACGGCCCCGCGTTTGTCTGCCGCGCGCTCGAACTGGAAAAGGACGGCACGACGCGGTGCGGCCTCTTCGGGAGCCCTCGCCATTCCGCATGCAGCGAATTCCCGATCTTCAGCACCGTGACAGATGACGAACTCATCAAACAGGACTGGCACGTCATCCCGCACACCACGTACCAGCGCGCCTGCACCTGGGTGGACATCATGATCTGCCCGGAGTGGTCGCCCCTGCTCCGCTGGCGCGATCGGTCAAACCGCCTGCCGCGGACGATGACGGCGGCGCAGTGGTCGTTCGCCGCATACATGTTCAACGTCGCCTGGCGGCTGAAGGCTGAGACCGGCGACGTGGCGCAGTGGGAGTTGGACGAACTGAAGGGGCTCGGCACACGGCTGCCGTAGGCCACGAGGCCGGTCAGGACAGCATGCGCATCCTCGGGGTCGAGTCCTCCTGCGACGAAACCGCGGCGTCAGTCGTCGAGGATGGCCGGCGCTTGCTCTCGAACGTCATCGCCTCACAGACAGAGTTGCACCGCGAGACGGGCGGCGTGGTGCCGGAAGTGGCCGCGCGCGCGCACCTGCGTGCGCTCGTCCCGGTCGTCCGTGCCGCGCTCGCTGAGGCCTCCTGCACCTGGGACGACCTCGATGCCATCGCGGTGACGGCAGGGCCCGGGCTGCCGGGCGCGCTCGTCGTCGGGCTGAACGCCGCACGCGGGCTGGCGTACGCGCGCGGCCTGCCGCTGATCCCGGTCGACCACATCGAGGGCCATGTGCGGGCGAACTGGCTGCTGGAGCGCGAGCCGGAACTGCCCGCGCTGGCGCTGGTGGTCTCCGGCGGCCACACGGAGTTGCTCCTCGTCGAGGAGGACGGCTCCTTCACCCGGTTGGGCGGCACGAGGGACGACGCGGCGGGCGAGGCCTTCGACAAGGTCGCGCGGCTGCTCGGCCTCGGGTATCCCGGCGGGCCTCCGCTCTCCGCGCTTGCCGCGACGGCCACGGAACGTCGCCTGAGCCTGCCCCGCGCCTGGCTCCGGGGCAGCGACGACACCTCGTTCTCCGGCCTGAAGACGGCCGTGCTGCAGCTGGTGCAGTCGCCCAACCCACCTCCGCGCGCCGAGATCGCGTGGGCCTTCGAGGAGAGCGTGGTGGACGTGCTGTCCGAGAAGGCGGCACGGGCGGCAGAACGCGAGAGTGTGGCGTCGGTGCTGCTGGCCGGTGGCGTGGCCTCAAACAGGCGCCTGCGCGAACGGGTACTGGAGCGTGCCCCCGTCGCCGTGTCCATGCCGCCGCCGATCTTCTGCACCGACAACGGCGCGATGATTGCAGCCGCTGCCTTCGCCCACCTCGATGAGATGGTGAGCCCGCAGGCGCCCCTCGATATCCACCCCACCGTGAAGCGACGGCCACCTGCTCGCCGGACGTAGCCTACGTCCACCCCGCGGCCCGGCCTCCGACGGCCCGGCTCGGGGATTCGCCCCCCCCCGACGGCGCAGCCCATATCATCCGCACGTGACCGGGCGGGGTTTGCACGGGATATCGCGTGGTATCGAGTTCGCCCCGCCGGCTGAGGCCTCCTCGCCGTCCCCCAGCCTGGCCTCGATCGCTTACCTCGGCGCGCCGTCGTCGGGTGGGGAGTCCGTGACGACGTGACGACGTGGGTTGGCCGTTATGCCATCGTCGGGGGGCAGGTGCAGGAGCACGGCCCCTGGCTTGTCGACCGCCAGCGGCAGCGCGAGGAGGAGGTGCTGCGCCTTCTCGTCCTGACGGAACCGTCCGACGTCCGCTCCGCCGACTTCTGCAAAGAGGTGGCCGAGGCCGTCGCCTCGCTCTTCGCCCGCGAGTCGCTCTCGATCACCGGTGGTCTGCTGCGCGCGCTGCGCCAGGCCCACGGCAACCTCTCGGAGTGGAACCGGCGGTCGCTGCGGGAGCATCGCGTTTCCATCGGTGTGACCTGCGTGGCGATCCGCGACGGCGAGGCGACGATCGCGCAGGTCGGCCCCGGGGTTGCCTACCTCGCCGGGCCCGAGCGGATCGAGCGGCTGGGGACCGAGGGGACGCCGGCGGCCCAGGCACTCGGCGGCGACGCCGCGATCGAGCCGATGTTCACCGCGACGCCCCTCGCCGGCCACGAGATCCTCCTGCTGTCGTCCGCCGCCGAGCCGGCGATCGGACGCGAGGTCATCGAGGAGGCGCTGGTGGTCGGGCCGGAGCGCGCGCTCGCCGAGCTGTTCCGGCGCACGCGTGGCGTGCCGGACATGACGGCAGTCCTCGTCGCCGACCTGGATATCGACGAGACGCAGGAGGCGGAGCCGCTCGACTATGGGACGGAAGGCCGTACCTCCATGAGGGCGGCAGGCACACCGGCACGCGGCGGCAGCGATTGGGGGGATACCTCGGGCCCCGTCGTGTCGAGGCCAGACGTGGACTCCGGCCCCCCGGTCGAGCGGCGGCGTCCATCGCAGCGCAAGGCGGGATCGCGCCTGCCGTCGTTGCGAAGACCTCGGACCGTGGGTCGCGCCGGTCGGGGTGGGGGCGCGGCCGTGCCGTGGAGGTTGGCCGGGCTGGTAGCCGGGCTGGCGGCGGTGATCGCGCTGCTCGCGTGGGCGTTGCTGCCTCGGCTATTGGACCAGGACCGGGCCGCCGAACTGGACCGCGCGCTCGCGGCGGCGACGCAGCAGATCAGCGCGGCGGACTCCGCCACTGGCCCGAACAAGCGCCGGCAGGCGTTGCAGCAGGCCCTGGTCGAGGTGGAGAAGGCGCGTGCGATCTCCTCGCAGGACCCGCGGGTCGAGGCAGTTGAGAAGAGTGCACGTGAACGTCTCGACCTGCTCGACGCGATCACGAACGTTGAGCAGCTGACGCCGGTGCTCACGTTCGCCGGCACGCTGACCGTGCCGCTCAACCCGGAGCAACTCGTGGTGGGCGAACGCGCCGTCTGGCTGATGGAGTCGGGCCGGGGCCGTGTGTTCCGCGTCGACCCGCAGACGCAGAACTCCGCCATCGAGGTCTACCGCGCCGGGGAGTCCTACAGCCGGACGACCGCGCGCGATCCGGTCGCGATCGCATGGGACGGCTCGAAGAACCGGCTCCTCGTCCTCGATGCCGGGCGCACGCTGTTCTCGATCGGCGACGATGCAAGTGCACGCCCGGTCGTGATTGCGCTGCGCGGCGCCGCCGACCTCAAGTCGACGGTGGCGATGACCGCGTACCTGGGGAACCTCTACATCCTGGACAGCGCGGGCGGCGAGGTCTGGCGCTACCTCCCGGCGGGTTACGGGTTCGATTCGGAACGCACTGGCGCGCTCGGCGGTGCGGAGATCGCGCAGGCGAGTGAACTGGCGGTGGACGGCGATATCTTCCTGCTGGACGGTGTGCGTCTGCGTCATTTCCGTCAGGGACGCGAACAGGCCGCGCTGTTACAGGGGATCGACAAGCCGTTGCAGGCGCCGATCGCGCTGAGCGAAGACCTGCTGCGCGGCATCCTCTACGTCGCCGACCGGGGCAACCGCCGCATCGTCGCCGGCGACCGTGAGCTCGCGTTCCAGCGCCAGTACCGCCACGCCGACTTCGGCGACCTGCGAGGCGTCGGGGTCTCCTCGGACGGCGCGCGCGTCTACATCCTGACCGGCGACCGCATCGCGTGGTTCCAGCCGCGTCCGCCGAGCGTCGCCCCGGGCGGCGTCGCGACCCCCGTACCCTCGATCACGGCCACGCCGTCGACGACCGCCACACCGACGCCGACGGCAACCCCGACTGCAACCCCCGCGAGGTAGCCGCCGTGCCTCGATATGATCGAGGCCTCACCCTTGGAGTGAATGCAAAGAGGCCGCGATGCCGGATCCCCTCGACCCGATGCAGGAGCGCGCGATCGCGGATGCGGTAGTGACGCGCGCCGCGCAGCAGCTGCGTGAGCAGCTGAAGCGCGTCGCCGCGGCGATCGACCCGTTCCCCGCGTTTCCGGGCGCCGTCTTCGCCTACGGCATCGAGGTGGAGCCGATCGGTACGGATCAGGGCTGCGTGATCCTCGGTGACGACGGGGCGTTCTACGAACTGCAGATCGGCGTGGACGCGGCCCAGGCCGCCATCGACTCCGACCAAGTGGGGACGCGCTACGAAGAACTGGTGCCGCTGGAGGTGCCCCCCGCGGAGTTCGTCACGTACGCCCATCGCGCGATCGTCTCCGCGACCGCCTACCTCGAAAACCGCTAGCCGGGACTATTCCACGCGGTAATCGCCAGAGCGCCCGCCGGACTTCGCGACGAGGCGGATGTCGCCGATGCGGACGTCGCGCTGGACCGCCTTCACCATGTCGTACACGGTGAGCGCGGCGACGCTCACGGCAGTGAGCGCCTCCATCTCCACGCCGGTCTGACCCGTGACGCGCACCGTGGCCTCCACCTCGATGGTGGAGGCGGCGTGGTCGGGATCCAGCGTGAGACGCACGGCGGTGATCGGGAGCGGGTGGCAGAGCGGGATCAACTCGTGCGTGCGCTTCGCCGCCATGATCCCCGCCACGCGCGCCGTCGCCAGCACGTCGCCCTTCGGCGCGCGTCCCTCGACGATCAGCGCGAGCGTCTCCGGCGCGAGGAACACACGTCCACGCGCGGTGGCCTCGCGCGTCGTCGTCGCCTTCTCGGAGACGTCGACCATCCGCGCCTCGCCTCGCGCGTCGAGGTGGGAGAGGCCGCCGGGGTGTTCGTCGTTACCCACCGATGTACGACATCTCGACTTTGCGCAGGTCGGGCGTGGACTGCGATCGCAGTTCCGAGTATCGGTCCTCGCGCGCGCGCCAGGTGCCCTCGATCAGCGAGGTGAGCACGTCGTCTGTGGCGCCCGCGCGCATCGCCTCACGCAGGTCGACGCCGTCCGCGGCGAACAGGCAGGTGTAGATCTTCCCCTCGGCGGAGAGGCGGATGCGCGTGCAGGTGCCGCAGAACGGCTGCGTCACCGACGTGATCATTCCGATTTCGCCCGCACCGTCGCGGTAGCGGTACCGCCGGGCGACCTCGCCCGTGTACTGCGCTTCGACCGCTTCGAGCGGCCATCGCTCGTTGATCATCCGCACGAGGTCGGACGCCGGGAGCACCTCGTCCAGCCGCCAGCCGTTCGTCGTCCCCACATCCATGAACTCGATGAACCGCACGGTGTGCGGCGTGCCGCGGAACCGCCCGGCGAGGTCGATCAGCGTGTGGTCGTTCACCCCCCGGCGCACCACCGCGTTGATCTTCACCGGCAGACCAACAGCCGCCGCCGCCTCGATCCCTTCGAGGACGAGCGCGACCGGGAAGTCCATGTCGTTCATCGACCGGAAGACGGCGTCGTCGAGGGAGTCGAGACTCACGGTGACGCGGTCGAGGCCGGCCTCGCGCAGCGGCGCAGCAAGCGGCTTCAGCATCGTACCGTTGGTGGTCATCGCGATCTCGACGTCCGAGATCTCACGCAGGAGTTGGACGAGGGCCGGGAGTTGCGCGCGCAGCGTCGGCTCGCCGCCGGTCAGGCGGAACTTCCGCACACCCAGCGCCGCGGACAGCCGGGCCAGCCGCGCGATCTCCTCGAAGCTCAGCACCGCCGACCGGGTGAGGAACGCGAAGTCGGGCCCGAAGATCTCCTTCGGCATGCAGTACCGGCAGCGGAAGTTGCAGCGATCCGTCACCGAGATCCGCAGGTCCCGCATCGGTCGCCCGAGGGTGTCGACCAATGCGCCGCCGCCGGCTCCCCCGTTGTCGAGGTCGTCCCACTCCGGGTGCGGCGTACCGGCTGCCGGGCTCATGCGCTCAGTGTAGGCCGTCTGGCACGACGGTGCATGACGCTACGCCAGCCCGCGCAGCACCTCCGCCATCGAGGCGATGGCGCGGGCGCGGTGGGAGAGCGTCTGCTTCTCCGCCCCGATCTCGGCGACCGTGCGTCCGTCGGGCAGTTCGAGCACCGGGTCGTAGCCGAATCCATTCGCGCCACGCGGCGCGAGGGCGATCCGCCCTTCGAGGACGCCCTCGCGCGCGACCACGCGGTTGCCGGGGAGCGCGAGGGCGACCACCGCGCGGAACCGGGCGCCCCGCCGCCCAGGGGGGACACCCTCCAGCCGGCGCAGCAGCAGCGCGCAGCGCTCCGCATCGCTCAGCGTCGGGCCGCCGAAGCGCGCCGAAAGCGGGCCGGGCGCTCCGTCGAGGGCGTCCACCTCGATGCCGGAGTCGTCGGCGAGGGCGGGCAGGCCGGAGGCCTCCGCGGCGGCGACCGCCTTCGCGATGGCGTTCTCCGCGTAGGAACGTGCCGTCTCGACCGGCGCGGCGAAGGTCACGTTGACCTCGCGCGGGGTCACGACGTCCCAGCCGGTGCCCGCGAGGATCTCGCGGATCTCCCGCACTTTGCCGGCATTGGAGGTGGAAAGCAGCAGGCGTGGCATGGGGCCTCTGATCAGGACGGGCCTCGCTGGCGAGGCCCGTCAGTGCATGAGCCGGACCGGCTCGCTAGATGTCAGACCAGCGGTTGGCCATCTTCGCGGCGACCGCAGGCATCGTCGTGTACTCCATCTCGTCCAGCGGCAGGCGGTGCGGCTCGAACGGGCCGTGCTTGCGCAGGAAGTCGGAAATGTCGTTCGCCTCCTGGCGCGCGTTGTTGAACGAGATGTCCGCGAACATGTCGCGCGGTCCGACCAGCTTCCCGTTCGCCAGCTGGAAACCGAGGGCCACCACGCGCGGCGGACCGTCAAACCGCGTCGGGGTCGCATCCGCCAGGCTCACCGGCATCCACGGCCCGTAGTGCGATCCACGCATGAACCCCTCGACGATGTAAGGCGTCGTGAACGGTTCGAGCACTTCGCCCACGGCGGGGAAGGCGCCCTGCATCCGCACGATGGCGGTCGGGTCGTCCTTGCCGACGTAGCGCCCGGCGATCAGCGACAGCTTGTCCGTCGACGACACCGCGGCGACCTCGCCGGTCGAACGCGCGACCACGCGCTTGATCGCATAGTGCGCGGGCGATCCGATGAACACCAGGAGGTCGTAGATCTCCTCCGGCGAGTTGAACACGATCTTTTTGCCGTTCTTCAGGTCGTGGACCTCGTACGCGAAGCCGTCGTGCAGCGCCTCCGCGATCACGAGCCCGGCCGTGTTGAACGGGTCGGAGAACACCTTGTAGAAGGGCAGGTTGAACGAGCCGGACGACGTCTTGTCGCCCATGAACACCATGATCGGCTCGGACTGGCGCTCGACGAGCTCGAGTTCCGCGGAGCCGGGGCCCATCCCGCGGATGTTGCCCGAGAAGGCGTCCACCAGCAGGTCCTGGCCCGCGCCGTACAGCTTCAGCTTCTTCGCGATCTCGGTGCCGGCGATGAAGGTGTCCCACGCCAGCTTGTGGATCTCCGTGTTGTCCTGGCCCCGGTCGTGGGACATGATCAGGAACATGTCGTCGCCGCAGGACTGTGCCTGCGCGTCGATCAACATCCCGGACTGGACGGCCTTCGCCATCCATTCACGGCCCTCGGCGAGGACCTCCGGGTGCATCGCGGAATGGCCAACGAATCCGCCAATGTCCGCTTTGATCACGCTCAACGTCTGGGGCATGCTGCGTCCTCACGTCCTGCCCGCACCCTCGAGGCGACCTCGGAGGCACGGCTTGCCGTATCGCTGCGGCCGGGGATGCCACGATGCTATCGGGCGCCGCCGAACCCGGCAATCCAGATTCGGCGATGACGCTGACAGGCGGCTCTCGCCTACGCCAGCGGCCCGTCCGGGACGAGGAGGCGTGCGCGGAGCGCCGTCACGGTCGCCTGGGCCACGGGGATGCAGGCCGCCTGCACGTCCCAGTCGCAGTCCTTCGCCCGTCCGAGGAAGGCTTCGAGGCCCTCCAGCATCTCGCGGCCGCGCCGCGCGGCGTGGTCGGCGTCCACCGCGCGGAACCCCTGGAGCTTCCGCGCGCCCTCGCGGCCGCCTTCCGAGATGTACCAGTCGGTGAACCAGGTGCCGCAGTTCGCCGCGAACATCATCCCGCCGAGGGGCGTGGCGACCGGCGGCACCTGCTGCGCGAGCGCCTTTGCCGTGATCGAGCGGTGCGCGGAGTCGTACTCCATCATCAGGTGCCCGCCCGCCGGCACCAGCCGGCCCAGCGTCTTCACGATGTTGCCGTCGATCCCCTCCGGCACCTCGACGGTCGACCCCGCCAGCGGGAAGCGCCCCTGGAAGTCAGTGACCTCCACCCAGTTGAAGCCGGGGAACTGGCCGCGGTTGATCAGCCCGAAGCAGACCGCCTCGTCCGCCGCGCCCTCGAGGTCCGTGACCAGCGTGATCCGGAAGTAGTCGCTGCCGACGTTGTTCTTCGGCCCGATCTCAATCCGCAGCCGCACACCGTTCCCCACGATCGCCCCCGCGATCGTGCGCATCGGGTGGTCGGGCGATTCCTCAACAGGTCGCCAGAGGTCAGGTCGAGTTGATGGCATGGAGAAAGGGTACCGAGGTCGTCCCCAACGCGTGTAGTGAGGAGCGTCGCGCCTCTCGCTCACCCCGCTCCCTCGGGGAACGGGGCAGGGGGATGTGGCGCCTCCGGCACAGCCGAGGCGGTACGAGCCTCACGCCGTCATCGAACGCTCTCCACCATCGAGCCCGGTCACTCCGACACAGGGCGCGCCGGCTCTCGCCCTTACACTCGCGCCTCGTCGCGTGTGACCAGCGAGGGAACCCCATATGACACTCAGGATCATCCGTGCCGCCGAGGGCGAGACCGTCCACCGCACCGGCCAGCCGATCTTCGAGGGCGAGGTTTACGGCCACGCCCTCACGGGCAGCGACAGCCAGCACATCGGTGCGTCGCTCGTCCATTTCGCGCCGGGCGCGCGGACGCGCATGCACCGCCACACCAGCGAGCAGTTCCTCTATGTCCTGAACGGCGTCGGCCAGGTCGGCGATCGCGACGGCGTCGCGACGATCGCCACCGGCGACGCGGTCGTCATCCCGCCCAACACCGACCACTGGCACGGCGCCGGCGACACCGGGTCACCGATGACCCATCTGACGGTGATGCGCACCGACTCCCAGACGACGGTGCTCTAGGAGTCCCGCTCGGCGAGGACCTCTGCCAGGGTGCGGTTCGAAGCGGCCACGATCACTGGATTCGTGTCCCGGTAGTACGGCAGCGCGATCAGCGCCATCGACAGCGCCCACCCTCGACCTCGTGCCCACGTCGCGTCGTCCACGTCGAGGGCGACTCGAAGGACGGCTCGGCTCTCATCTGTGAGGAGGTTCCACGCAACCATCAGGTCGCACGCCGGATCGCCTACACCGAGACACCCGAAATCGATGACGGCGCTGAGCCGGCCGCCGTCGACCAGTAGGTTTCCCGCGTGGATGTCTCCATGCAGCCAGACGGGCTGGCCTTGCCATACTGGCGCCCGCAGGGACGCTTCCCACACCTCGGTCGCTGCCTCGACATCGACCGTGCCAGAGAGGGCTGCGAGGGCATTCCGGACCGCGGGATCACGCCTGGCCAGCGGCACGCCACGGAACGAGTTGTACTGATCTGGCCCGGGCCCGCCTGTGGCGTCGATCCCGTGCAGCGCGCTCACGAATTGCGCCAGAGCGGTCGCCGCCTCCCGCAAGTCAGCGATACGTCCGCTGATCGCGTTCTCGCCGGGGAGCCATCGGTAGACCGACCAATCCCACGAATACCCTTCCGCGGGTACGCCTTTCGCGATCGGGACGGGGATGGCGAGCGGTAGATGTGGGGCGAGTACCGGCAGCCACAGGCGCTCTCTCTCCGCCTGCCCGATGGCCCAATCGACGCGCGGCAGGCGACCGCCATCTCCTCGCCGAGCCGGTAGAGCGCGTTGTCGGTGCCTGCGGAGGTCACCGGCTTCAGCGGAAGGCCGTCCCACTGCGGGAACTGCCCGGCAAGCAGCCGGCGGACGAGGGGTTCGTCGATATCAAACTCCCCCGCGTGCATCTTCCCGGCGGGGGCGTGCTTCGGTTCGTCGTCGTTCACAGGCGAGGCGGACTAGCCCTCGTACTTCTGCAGCACGAGCACGGCGTTCTGGCCGCCGAAGCCGAATGAGTTCTTGAGGACGATCCGCGGGTTCACCCGGCGCGCCTGGTGCGGCACGTAGTCGAGGTCACAGCCCTCGCCCGCTTGGTCCATGTTCAACGTCGGCGACACCCAGCCCGTGCGGAGCGCCTGCACCGCCGCGATCGTCTCCACGCCGCCCGAACCGCCGAGCAGGTGTCCGATCTGCGACTTCATCGCCGACACCGGGATCTGCGTCGCACGCTCCCCGAAGACCGTGTGGATCGCCTGCGTCTCCGTCAGGTCGCCCACGTCCGTGCTCGTCGCGTGCGCCGAGATGTAGTCGATCACTGACGCCTCCACCCCCGCGTCGCGCAGCGCCAGCCGCATCGCGCGTGCGGCGCCGGCGCCGTTCTCCGACGGGGCCACGAGGTACGCCGCGTCCGCCGTCACGCCGTAGCCGATCACCTCGGCAAGCGGGGTCGCGCCGCGGGCGAGCGCGTGGTCGAGGCCTTCGAGCACCAGCACGCCGGAGCCTTCGCCCGGCACGAAGCCGTCCCGGTCGCGGTCGAACGGCCGGGAGGCGCGTGCCGGCGTGTCGTTGAACGAGGTGCTGAGCGCGCGCATCGAGGAGAATCCGGCCAGCCCGAGTTCGCAGATCCCCGCTTCCGCGCCGCCCGCCAGCGCGACGTCGAGCGCGCCCCGACGGATCACCTCGGTCGCGTCGCCGATCGCCTGCGTGCCGGCCGCGCATGCGGTGACGACGGTGGTGTTGTAGCCGAGCAGCCCGAACTGGATTGCGATGTTCGCGCCGGCCATGTTGTTCAGCCGCTTCGAGACGAAGAACGGGTCAACTTTCATGCCGCCGCGCGTGTCCATCGTGCGCACGGCCTCTTCGTCGCTCTGTAGGCCGCCGCCGCCGTTCCCCATCACGACGCCGACCCGTTCGCGGTCGATCCCCTCAAGGTTGAGTTGCGCGTGCTCGATTGCCATCCGCGCCGCGCCGATCGCGAACTGGGAGAAGCGCGCCATCCGGCGGCCGTCCTTGCGGTCCATGTACCGGGTGTAGTCCCAGTCCTTGATCTCGGCGGCAACCTGGCAGGGGTACTTCTCCGGGTCGGCGAGGGTCATCCGCGCGATGCCGCTCTCGCCCGCGACCACGCGCGTCCAGAATTCCTCAAGGGTGTCCCCGAGCGGACTGACCACGCCCATTCCGGTCACGACCACGCGTCGTCGCTCGGCCATCGGAAATCCCCTCACCCCGGAACTGTTCGTGGCGGAGTCACCATGTTAGTCCGTCCGCTGCCCGTCGATCTGTGGAAGGCGGGCTCGAATCAGCGCAGCCCGAGCGCGTGATCGCCGGTGAGCCCCAGCAGGTGCTCGCGCGCGGCGGCGACGGTGTACAGGCTCCCCACCACGAGGATCGCGCCACGCTCGCCCGCGAGGGCGGACGCGATTTCGAGGGCAAGCGGGACGTCGGTCGAGCGCTGGGGGATCGCGCCGCGTTCGCGCATGGCGCGCGTCACGGCGAGCGGGTCGGCGGCGCGTGGGGTCGGCGGCGGCGTCACCACCACCTCGTCACCCTCGCCGATCCCCAGCCCGTCGAGGATCGCGGGCAGGTCCTTGCCGGAGAGGATGCCGAGCACCCAGACGCGCCGCGCCGGGATCGCCAGGCCGCGCACCGCCTCGGCGAAGCGGCGCGCCGCCAGCGGCGTGTGCAGGCCGTCAAGGATCGTCAGCGGCGTGCGCCGGATCACCTCGAAGCGGCCGGGCATCCGCGTCGTCTCCAGCGCGCGCTTCACGGCGGCCTCCGGGATCGGGCCGATCTCTGACGCCTCGGTCGTCGCCCACGCCTCCTCGGCCGCGCGCACGGCGGTCGCGATGTTCTCCGACTGGTGCGGCCCGACGAGCGGCGACTTCAGCCCGCGGTAGGTACGCTTCGGTGTCTTCAGGTCCAGCGTCTGCCCGTCGAGGTTCGAGGTGGTGACGCGCAGCGCGCACTCCGCCGTGACCTCGTGCAGCGTCGCCCCCGCCGCGGCGGCCTTCGCGCGGATCACCATGAGCGCGCTCTCCCGCATGGGCGAGGCGATCACGGCGCACGGGGCGGTGATGATCCCCGCCTTCTCCGCCGCGATCAGCGGGATGGTGTCGCCGAGGATCTCTGTGTGTTCAAGGTCAATCGGGGTGATCACGGCGACCCGCTTGGAGCCGGGGTCGACGGCGTTCGTCGTGTCGAGCCGCCCGCCGAGGCCCACCTCCAGCACCTGCCACTCGCACCCGGCCTCCGCGCCCGCCAACCATCCCATCGCCGTCAGCATCTCGAAGTACGACCATCCCACCGTCGCCGGGTCAGCGAGGACATGGTGCGCGAACCGCGCGAAGGCGTCCGGGGCGACCGGGACGCCGTCGATGACGATCCGCTCGCGGGCAGAGTGCAGGTCGGGAGAGGTGAGCAGCAGGGTGTGCGCGCCCGCGGCGCGCAGGATCGCCTCCGTCAGGGTGGAGACGGTGCCCTTCCCCTTCGACCCGGCGACGTGGACGGTCGGCCGCCGGTCGGGGCGCCCTCGGCCGTCCAGCCAGGCCTCGATGTGGGCGACGTCCCACTTCTTCGCCTCGGCGGCGTTCCCGGATCGCTCGAACCCGCCCCGTGCGAGCAGTCCGCGCGCGGCCTCCGCGTAGGCGGCCAGCGCGGCGGCGTCCGGTGCGGGCGGTGGGATGGTGGCCATGGGAGGCGAGTGTACGGCGGGTGGGGCGCCGGGCGCGGGGCACCGAGGGCCGAACCCGGGGGGTCTCCCGCGGGCGGCCCTGAGCTGGCTAGTTGGCCGCGCGCTCCACCAGGCTCGCCGGCAGGTCGAGGTCATCCCAGCGGATGGGAACCGCGCCCGTGCGGCCGTCCCCCGGTGTCTCGTTGACCTCGATGGCGTGGGCGCTCTGGCTCGCCTCAAACCGCACCCAGTACCGCCCCGGGATGAGCCGGAGCACGCCGGGGGCCAGCCTCAGCGAGCCCAGCTCGCCCTCGAACGGCTGGCCCTGCGCCGGTTGCCCGTCTGCGGCGAGCATCACCCGGGCGCGCCCGAGCACCGCTCCGTGAGCGTCGGTGATCTCGGCCCATCCGGCGTTTGCGAGGCTGACGGGTGCGGGTGACGGGCTCACCACCCGGGAGATGGGCCGGGCGGCGGTCCGGCGGACCGTGCGGCCCAGTTCAACGGCCCGCCGCCAGAGCGCCAGGCCGACCGCACCGGCGGCGGCCGCGGCGACGTATGACGCCACCCGGGCCCCTGACTCAAGCCGGCGTGGAATCCGATGTGGACAGTTGAGGCTGGAGAGGAACATGCCGGAACCCCCACTCTGCCGTGGCCCGGCACAGGCTCCGCAGTCCCCGCCGGGTGACCGACGACCCACTCAGGATACGCCGTCGCCATCGGCGTGGCCGGCCCGAACGCGGCGTCAACGAGGCGAAATCCCTCGTGACGCCGCGCCAG
Organism: Chloroflexota bacterium; assembly: GCA_016875635.1. Taxonomy (GTDB): domain Bacteria; phylum Chloroflexota; class Dehalococcoidia; order UBA2979; family UBA2979; genus SURF-43. The sequence continues at coordinate 67,467 of VGPD01000001.1, read as the reverse complement.
GCCGAGGGTCAGGCGGCGACGGCCGGCACCGGAAGCATCCCGGCGAGCAGGCGCTCGACGGCCATCGTGTGGGCGCAGACGGATTCGTGACGGTAGAAATCACAGACGCATATCAGGGCGCCGCCCTCGATGCGGACTTCGTGGTCGTCGTTGTCGCCGTGGACGGTGACCGCGAGGCCGGAGAAGCGGAACCGGCTGCGCTCCTCGGCGTAACGGTGGGCCTTCTCGATCTTCCCAATCATTCCGGAGTTCAAACGGACCTCCTCCAGCAAACAGCAACGCCGCGGACAACCCGCGGCGTTCCTTGATGGCTGACCAGCACTGGGGAGCGCGGCGCCGCCACCCGGATCCGGGGGGCTGCCGCGGGAGCAGGTGAGCGAGCGTCCATACGCCCTCCTCGACCCTCTGCGGGGTGAGCATACTCCTGAGGCGCTACCCCTCGGGAGGCTGCGAAATCGTCAGCGAGGCTGACTGATAGACTGATCGTCGGAAGCCTCGCGCCCCGGGCGTAGTCCCGGGGTTCCGGCCCTCCCGGGTGCGCGGTGAGATTCCAGTAGCGCTTCGGAAACCGTCTGCCCGGCTGCAGCCAGATTCGAAGCGATTGACGTTTCCTCCGATGTGCCCCTAGCGTTGAGGTTCTGCGCTAACGCGCGTAGACTTGGATGTTGCGTGGGGCGCAGTCAGGTTCAACGGAGCGTGCGGTAACTTCCCCGACGGCTGGTTCGCCGTCCGGGGTTTCACTATGTCCCCCCGGGGATGTGGCCCTCTTTCACCGCTGTTGAGCGGGGCGCCTTCGCCGACTGGCGACGCCGCCCCCGACCGTTGTCCCTCGACTGCCCAGTGTGATCAGCCCTCGGCCGGATGTCCCGGTGCGGGGGGTGAGGGGAGCGCCGCTTGACCACGAACGCCTCGACCAGCACCTCGGACGGCAGCACGGACGCCACCAACCGGCGGATCGTGGTCCCGAACCGTCGGGTGCCGTCACTGAAGAAATCCTTCGGCTCCGGCCGGCATCTCCTCGAGATGCCCAACCTCATCGACATGCCCCGTCGCTCCTACGAGCGATTCCTCACCGAGGGCCTGCGTGAGCTCTTTGACGAGGTCTCCCCAATCGAGGACTTCACCGGCGGCCGCATGGAGCTCTCCTTCAAGGAGTACCGCTTCGAGGAGCCGAAATACACCGAGACCGAGTGCCGCGACCGCGAGCGCACCTACGCCGCGCCGCTGCGCGTGCGCGTCGAACTCCTGGTGAAGGAGACCGGCGAGGTCAAGGAGCAGGAGCTCTTCATGGGCGACGTGCCCGTGATGACCAAGCACGGCACGTTCATCATCAACGGAGCGGAGCGCGTCGTCGTCTCGCAGCTCGTCCGCTCCCCCGGCGTCTACTTCACCTCTGAGATCGACCCGGCCACCGGCCGCAGCCTGACCGCCGCGAAGCTCATCCCGAACCGCGGCGCCTGGCTCGAGTTCGAGACCTCCACCAAGAACATGGTCTCCGTGAAGGTCGACCGGAAGCGCCGCCTGCCGGTCTCCGTCCTCCTGCGCGCCGTGGACATGGAGGAAGGCCTCTCCGACACCGAGCGCGGCACGGACGACCGCATCCGCGCCATCCTCGCCGACGTCGACACGGACGAGGACCACCCCTACCTCGATGCCACCCTCGCGAAGGACACATCGAAGAACCGCCTCGAGGCCCTCGAGGAGTTCTACCGCCGGCTCCGCCCGGGCGACCCGCCGACGCCGGAGAACGCGCGCGAGCTGCTGGAGGCGCTGTTCTTCACCGACCGCCGCTACGACCTCGGCCGTGTGGGCCGGTACAAGCTCAACAAGCGGTTGGGGCTGGTGGACGCGCCGGCCGAGCGCACGCTGCGCCGCGACGACCTGATCGCCATCGTCCGCCGCATCTGGGACCTCAACGTCGGCCGCGGACACGCGGACGACATCGACCACCTGGGCAACCGCCGCGTGCGTTCCTGCGGCGAGCTGCTGCAGAACCAGTTCCGCGTGGGCCTGCTCCGCATGGAACGCGTCGTCCGCGAGCGCATGACGATCACCGACCCGGACGAGGCGACGCCCTCCGCGCTGGTGAACATCCGCCCGGTGGTCGCCGCCATGAAGGAATTCTTCGGCGGCAGCCAGCTGTCGCAGTTCATGGACCAGGTGAACCCGCTCTCCGAGATCGCGCACAAGCGGAAGCTCTCCGCCCTGGGGCCGGGCGGCCTCTCGCGCGACCGCGCCGGGTTCGACGTCCGTGACGTCCACCACAGCCACTACGGCCGCATCTGCCCGATCGAGACGCCGGAAGGTCCGAACATCGGCCTGATCGGCTCGCTCGCCTCCTACGGTGTGGTCAACGACTTCGGCTTCATCGAGACGCCGTACCGCCCCGTGATGCACGAGGTGAAGCGGTCGGACGCGAAGACGCTGGAGAACCGCATCCTCTCCGCGGACGTCGCCGGCACGTCCGGGAAGGTCATCGGCACCGCCGGCACGAAGGTGACGGCCGAGATGGCGAAGGCCCTGGCCGACGCCGCCGACGAGCTGGTCCCGGTACTCCCGTTCCCCTCCGCCGAGGCGGTCTACATGGACGCCCACGAGGAGGAGAAGTTCCGCATCGCCCAGGCGAACTCCGAGGTGGACGCGCACGGGAACCTGATCGCGCGCCGCATCGAGGTGCGGTGGGGCGAGAAGTTCCTCATGGCGAACCCGGTGGACGTCGACTACATCGACGTCTCGCCGAAGCAGATCGTCTCGGTCGCCGCGGCGATGATCCCGTTCCTTGAGCATGACGACGCGAACCGCGCGCTCATGGGCGCCAACATGCAGCGTCAGGCCGTCCCGCTCCTCCGCCCGGAGGCGCCGCTGGTCGGCACCGGCATCGAGGCGGCGGCCGCGTCCGACTCCGGCCAGGTCATCCTGGCCGAGGAGGACGGCGAGGTCATCGGCGCTTCCGCGGACTTCCTGAAGGTGCGCTACGGCTCGGGCCGCGAGGAGTCTTACCCGCTGCTCAAGTTCGTCCGCTCCAACCAGGGCACCTGCATCAACCAGCGCCCGAACGTCGCTACCGGCGACCGCTTCCGCAAGGGGCAGGCGCTGGTCGACTCTTCCTCCACGCACGAGGGTGAGCTGGCGCTGGGCCAGTCCGTCCTCGTCGGCTTCATGTCGTGGGAGGGGTTGAACTTCGAGGACGCGATCATCCTTTCGGAGTCCGTCGTCCGCGAGGACAAGTTCACTTCGATCCACATCGAGAAGTACGAGGTCGAGGCCCGCGACACGAAGCTCGGCCCCGAGGAGATCACGCGCGACATCCCGAACGTGGGTGACGACGCCTTGCGCGACCTGGACGACGAGGGCATCATCCGCGTCGGCGCCGAGGTCCGCGAAGGCGACATCCTCGTCGGCAAGATCACCCCGAAGGGTGAGACCGAACTCACCCCGGAGGAGAAGCTCCTCCGCGCCATCTTTGGCGAGAAGGCGCGCGAGGTGAAGGACACGAGCCTCCGCGTCCCGCACGGCGAGCGCGGCAAGGTGATCGACGTGAAGGTGTTCCGTCGTGAGAACAACGACGAACTCCCCGCGGACGTGAACATGATGGTCCGTGTCTCGATCGCCCAGAAGCGCAAGATCAGCGAGGGCGACAAGATGGCGGGCCGCCACGGCAACAAGGGCGTGGTCTCCCGCGTCCAGCCGATCGAGGACATGCCCTACCTGTCGGACGGCCGTCCGATGGAGGTGGTGCTGAACCCGATCGGTGTGCCGTCCCGAATGAACGTCGGCCAGGTGCTGGAGGTCCACCTCGGGTGGGCCGCCTCCACCCTCGGCTACCGCGCGGTGACGCCGGTATTCGACGGCGCCATCTCGATGGACATCGAGGACCAGCTCGCGGTGTCATGGATCGCCATGCAGGCCAACGCCGTGGAGACGCGCAACGCGCTCGCGGCACGCGACCAGCACGTCGGCCAGCGCGTGGACGTCCCGGCGATGGAGGCCTACCTCAAGGAGGCCGGCTTCGACCCGTCCACCGTCCTGCGTGGTGCGTCTGGCAACGCCCGTCACGCCGCGCTGAGCATCTGGCTCGAAGGCCTCGGCGAGTCGAACGTCCGCAACCTGAGCCAGACGGACCTCGACCTGCGCGTGCGCGCGATGGCCGACCGCACGGGCTTCTCCCCGCCGGTGTGGGGCAAGCAGATCCTGTTCGACGGCCGCACGGGCGAGCCCTTCGACCAGCCGGTGACCGTCGGCTACATGTACATGCTGAAGCTGATCCACCTCGTGGACGACAAGATCCACGCCCGTTCCACGGGCCCGTACTCCCTCATCACCCAGCAGCCGCTGGGCGGTAAGGCGCAGTTCGGTGGCCAGCGCTTCGGTGAGATGGAGGTGTGGGCACTGGAGGCGTACGGCGCCGCCCACATCCTGCAGGAAATGCTCACCGTGAAGTCGGACGACGTCGTCGGCCGCGTGAAGACGTACGAGGCGATCGTCAAGGGCGAGAACACCATGGAACCCGGCGTGCCGGAGTCCTTCAAGGTCCTCGTCAAGGAACTCCAGTCGCTCTGCCTGAGCGTCGAGATCCTGAACGAGGAAGAGGAAGAGGTCGGCTTCGGTGATGACGACGCGGCGTTGCCGCGGCTCGGCATCAACCTGAGCGGCCGCGAGACGGGGGAGGACTAGATGCTCGAGGTCAATGACTTCAACGCGATCCGCCTGTCGCTGGCGTCGCCGTCGCAGATCCGCTCCTGGTCGTACGGCGAGGTCACCAAGCCGGAGACGATCAACTACCGCACGCTCAAGCCGGAGAAGGACGGACTCTTCTGCGAGCGGATCTTCGGTCCCTACAAGGACTTCGAATGCGCCTGCGGCAAGTACAAGCGCGTCCGCTATAAGGGCATCGTCTGCGACAAGTGTGGCGTGGAGGTCGCGCGGGCCAAGGTCCGTCGTGAGCGCATGGGCCACATTTCGCTGGCCGCGCCGGTCACGCACATCTGGTTCGCCAAGGGCGTGCCCAGCCGCCTCGGCCTGCTGCTGGACATCGCGCCCCGCACCCTGGAGCGTGTCGTCTACTTCGCGCAGTACGTCGTCACCGAAGTCCACGAGGAGGCGCGGAAGCACGCCCTCGAGCTGCTCCTCTCGGAGATCGACGGTGAGGTCAGCCGCCGGCAGGGCGACCTGGGCAACCGGATCACCCTGATCGAGCAGAACCTCGCCCACAAGATCGGCGAGATCGCCCAGCGCAAGGACGTGCAGTTCAAGGAGGCGGACGAGGAACTCGCCGCCGCCATCGACGCCGTCATGGGCGAGGCGAAGGCGATGGAGGAGGAACTCCAGTCGCGTCTCGGCGAGAAGCTGCGCGGCAAGCTCACGTTCCGCGACGAGGCGGTGGCCCAGCGCGGCGACGAGGTCACCCGCGAGACGGTCAAGGCACTGAAGGACGCAACCCGTGCCGCCCTCAGCGCGGTCGAAGAGAGCGTCGCCTCCAAGAAGGCAGACGTCTCGCTCATGGCGGACGCTGCCGCGGACCAGCTGCGCGTCCAGTCGAACAAAGACCTCGACCCGCTGCGCAAGCAGCAGGCCGCCATCCGCGACGAGGTGAAGGCGGAATACCAGACCTCCGTCAAATGGCTGGAGCGGCTGCGCGACCCCGTCGCGTCCGACAACCTCGTCGTCCTGACGGAGGCGGAGTTCCGTGACTACGAAGAGCGCTTCGGCCTGGTCTTCAAGGCCGGCATGGGCGCGGAGGCCGTGCTCTCAATCCTCGAGCGCATGGACCTCGAGCGGCTGAAGGTGCGGCTCCAGAAGGAGATCAAAGAGACCTCCGGGCAGCGCCGTCGCAAGGCGACCAAGCGCATGCGCGTGGTGGAGGCCCTCCGCAAGTCCGGCAACCGCCCCGAGTGGATGATCATCTCGGAGCTGCCGGTGCTCCCGCCGGACCTCCGCCCGATGGTGCAGCTGGAAGGCGGCCGCTTCGCGACCTCCGACCTGAACGACCTCTACCGCCGCGTGATCAACCGCAACAACCGTCTGAAGCGGCTGTTGAACCTCGGCGCGCCCGAGATCATCATCCGCAACGAGAAGCGGATGCTGCAGGAGTCCGTGGACTCGCTGATCGACAACGGCCGCCGCGGCCGTGCGGTCGCCGGCTCCGGCAACCACAAGCTGAAGTCGCTATCGGACCTCCTCAAGGGGAAGCAGGGGCGCTTCCGCCAGAACCTGCTGGGCAAGCGCGTCGACTACTCCGGCCGGTCCGTCATCATCGTGGGGCCTCAGTTGCGCCTCCACCAGTGCGGCCTGCCGAAGAAGATGGCGCTCGAGCTGTTCAAGCCGTTCGTCATGCACGCCCTCGTGAAGCAGGGCCTCGCGCACAACATCAAGAGCGCCAAGCGCATCGTTGAGCGGGCACAGCCGGAAGTCTGGGATGTCCTCGAAGAGGTCATCTCCGACCGCCCGGTCCTGCTGAACCGCGCCCCCACGTTGCACCGCTTGGGCATCCAGGCGTTCGAGCCGGTGCTGGTGGACGGCTCCGCCATCCAGCTGCACCCGCTGGTCTGTTTCGCCTACAACGCCGACTTCGACGGCGACCAGATGGCCGTCCACGTCCCGCTCTCCTATGAGGCGGTGGCGGAGGCGCGCCAGGTCATGCTCTCCACGAAGAACCTGCTCTCGCCGTCGGACGGCGAGCCGGTGGTCGCACCGACGCTGGACATGGTCCTCGGCTGTTACTACATGACGTACGACAAGTACGCGGACCAGCCCGACGTCAAGCGGCCGACCTACCAGGACATGGAGGCCGTCCAGCGCGCCTTCGACATGCGCATCGCTCAGGTGCACGACCCGATCGCGTTCCGCCTGCCGGACGGCAGCCGGATCAACACGACGATCGGGCGCGTCCTGTTCAACGAGATCGTCCCTCCCGAGATCGGCTTCCTCAACGCCACGATGGACAAGAAGAAGCTGCGCGAACTGGTCTCTCGCACCTACCGCGAGGTGAGCCAGGAGGCGACGGTCAAACTCGTCGACGCGATCAAAGACATCGGCTTTCAGTACGCCACGCGTTCCGGGACCACCATCGCCGTTAGCGACATCTTCACGCCGCCGACAAAGGTGTCGATGCTCGCGGACGCCGACACTCAGATCGCCGACATGGAGGACCAGTTCCAGATGGGGCTGGTCACCGACGACGAGAAGTACCAGCACGCGATCCGGGTGTGGACTGAAACCACCCAGCGCATGCAGGAAGCGCTGTACGCGTCGCTGCCGCCCGAGAGCCCGCTCGCGATGATGTCCAACTCGGGCGCGAAGGGGAACATCACCCAGATCCGCCAGATGGGCGCTATGCGAGGCCTGATGTCCGACCCGACCGGCCGGATCATCCCGCTGCCCATCCGTTCGTCGTTCCGGGACGGCCTGTCCGTCCTCGAATACTTCATCTCCACGCACGGCGCCCGCAAGGGTCTGGCCGACACGGCCCTCCGCACGGCGGACTCCGGCTACCTCACGCGCCGCATGATCGATGTGGCGCAGGACACGATCGTCCTGCCCGGCTCCTGCGTGGAGCCAGGCGAGGCGATCCCGGGGATCTGGATCCGCCACCGCCCGGGCGACGTCCTGCTCGCGTCGCTCCTCGAGCGGCTCATCGGCCGCTGGGCGGCTGCGCCCATCGCCGACCCGAGCACCGGCGAGGTCATCGTGGAGGCGGACCAGGAAATCACCGAGCCGATCGCCCACCGCATCGTGGACGCCGGCATCGAAGAGGCGTTCGTCCGTTCGCCTCTGGCGTGCCGCATCCGACGCGGCATCTGCCAGCAGTGCTACGGCCGCTCGCTGGCCACCGGCAAGCTCGTCGAGGAGGGTGTCGCCATCGGCATCATCGCGGCGCAGTCCATCGGTGAGCCGGGCACGCAGCTGACGATGCGGACGTTCCACACCGGTGGTGTGGCCTCGTCCGTGGACATCACCTCCGGCCTCCCGCGTGTCGAAGAGATCTTCGAGGCACGCGTGCCGAAGGGCCTCGCGATCCTGAGCGAGATCGACGGTGTCGTCGGCCTCACCCGCACGGGCGACCAGCGCGTGCTTTCGGTCACCTCCACGCGGACGGTGTCCGAGGACTACACGCTGCCTGAGGGCTACGACCTTCAGGTGGAGGACGGCGCGGAGGTCCGCGTCAACCAGGTGCTGGCGCTCCCTGCCGCCGTCGAGGCGACCACCGGCGAGGAGGTCGTCCCGACCGAGCCGATCAAGGCGGTCGCGGACGGCAAGGTGGAGTTCGTCCGCACCGCTGGGCGTCGCCGGCCGACTGGCCTGCGCGTCACCGGCGTCCGCACGGACACGCGGGAGTACCCCGTGCCGGCCAACTCTCGGCTGCGTGTCGAAGGCGGCGAGTACGTCTCCTCCGGCCACCAGCTGACGGAGGGCTCGCTCAACCCGCACGACGTGTTGCGGATCATGGGCCCGGCCGCCTGCCAGCTGTACCTGGTGGAAGAGGTCCAGAAGGTCTATCGCTCTCAGGGCGTGAACATCAACGACCGTCACATCGAGGTGATCGCGCGTCAGATGCTCCGCCGCGTGCAGGTGGACGACCCGGGCGACTCCACGCTCCTCGAGGAGGAGCGTGTCGAACGGCACGCGTTCCAGGCCCTCGTCGACAGCATGGTCGCTGAGGGCAAGATCCCGCCGACCGCGCACCCGGTGCTGCAGGGTGTCACCCGCGCCTCGCTCGAGACCGACTCGTTCCTCTCCGCTGCCTCCTTCCAGGAGACGACGCGAGTGCTGACCGAGGCGGCCCTCGAAGGGAAGACGGACCACCTCTACGGCCTGAAGGAAAACGTGATCATCGGCAAGTTGATCCCGGCCCGGGCCACCATCACGGTGGAACGCCCGACCCCGATCGCCGAGATCGCGATGCCGGAGTCGTTGCTCCTTCCGTTCATGTTCGAGTTCGAACGTGCCGAATCCCTGTCGGACATCTTCGAGCCCGAAGCGGCGCTCGCGGCCGCTTCCTACGTGGCCGAACCGATCTAGCGCACGCATAGCCGGTTCAGACGAAGGGCCCCTGCAAAGGGGCCCTTCTGTTTGTCTGTCGGTGTTCCAGCATGCCTGCGGGGCCATCCGGGCCTCATCGTGCGGCGGCGAGAGTGAGATGATGGACGCGGCATCCCGCCCGCATAGCGGAAGGACACACCCGCATGGAGCCGATCCTCGCTGGCGCCCTGGCGCAGTTCCACGAGGCCGCCGACCAGGTCAGCCTGCGAGACGAGTTACGGGACTACCTCACCGCGTTCAAGACGGTGTTCCAGACGCAATTCCCCGTCGAGATGGACGATGGCTCCATCCGGATGTTCGACGGCGTCCGCGTCCTTCACAACGGCGCGCGCGGGCCCACCAAGGGGGGGATCCGCTACTCCGCCCACGTCGGACTCGATGAGGTGAAGGCCCTCGCGATGCTGATGACGTGGAAGTGCGCCGTGGTCGACCTTCCGTTCGGCGGCGCGAAGGGCGGCGTCACCGTCGAACCCGCCTCGCTATCGTCCAACGAATTGCAGAACCTGACCCGGCGCTTCACGAGCGAGATCATCCCGATCATCGGACCGGACAAGGACATCCCCGCGCCCGACATGGGCACCAACCCCCAGGTCATGGCGTGGATGATGGACACCTACTCCATGACCCACGGCTACACGATCCCCGGGGTCGTCACCGGCAAGCCGGTGGCCCTCGGCGGATCCGAGGGGCGCTTCGAGGCGACCGGCCGCGGCATCCTCGACGTGATGCAGGAGCACCTGCGCGCGCATGGCGGCGTCGCTGGGCGCCGCGTCGCCGTCCAGGGCTTCGGGAACGTGGGCGGCGTCGCCGCGAAGCTGATCCGCGAGGCCGGCGCGAAGGTGACCCACGTCTCCGACAAGGACACCGCGCTGTTCCACCGCGACGGCATCGACACAAGCGCCGCCTACGCCTTCGTCCAGCGCGGCGGCACGCTCGCCGCCTGGCGCGACCAGTTCGCGCGCGACGTCGAGGTCGTAGCCGGCGCCGATGTGCTCACCGCGGACGTGGACATCCTCGTCCCCGCGGCCCTCGAGACCGTGCTGACCGAGGCGAACGCCGGCGCGGTACGGGCGCTACTGATCGTGGAGGGCGCGAACGGCCCCACCACGCCCGAGGCGGACGCGATCTTCCGCGAACGCGGCATTGTCGTGATCCCGGACATCCTCGCGAACGCCGGAGGCGTGACCGTCTCCTACTTCGAGTGGGTCCAGGCGCGCCAGTTCCAGCGCTGGTCGGAGGACCGCGTCAACCAGGAGCTCCAACGGATCATGGCGCGGGCGTACCAGGTGGTCAGCGCACGATGCCCGATCGGCACGCGGACGTGCACGTTGCGCCAGGCGGCGAACTGGGTTGCCATCGAACGTGTCGTGGAGGCGATCACGCTGCGAGGCATCTACCCGTAGGGCGCCTCCATCGCTCTGTCACGATGGAGGATCACCGGCCATCGCTGGGGATAACGCTCCGGCAGGAGCCCCTGTCCCCGCAACCGCTCGTGCTCACCCGCGTGAACCCCGGCCGAATAGAAGGAGCCGCCGCATTCCCGGCAGCGACGGAGCGGGTGTCCGGCATCGTCGTGGACAGGTTGCGGTGTCCCGGGGAATCTGACGGGCTCGACCGCAGGGATACGATGCTCGCATTCCCAGTAGCAGCCCTGCGGACAGAGCGTCGCGTCGGGTCGAGAGATCGTCAGGGTCGGCCCCCGTCCGGGATGTCGTCACGGCGCGCATGTTCGCGAATGTTATAGTCGCCGCGCAACGAGGATGTCCGTCGTGATTGTGCTCGGGCTGCTGGCCGCGGCGTTCATGGGCCTCATGGTCCTGCGCGGCATCGTGCTCCTCTTCGTACCCGCCTCGCCTGATCCGTTCCTGTTCCCGCTTCAGGTCGCGGTCCCGCTGGCGTTGACCTTCGGCATGGTCCTGACGTACATCCTCGGCAGTCTGCTCGGCCTGTTCGGCATGCGGTCGCTCCGCGATTACGAGCAGCGCCGTCGGGAGCGCCGCTCCATCCTCCTGCCGTCGGACGAGCGTCCCGCCGTCCCCGAAGCCACGATCGAGTACTAGCGCCCGTCCCGCGGCCACCGGCGCGCTAGGATCGTCCCGTGCCTCCCACAGAAACCGCCGCCGGCGGACTCGCCGTCATCATCCTGGCCGCCGGCTCGTCCGCGCGGATGGGTGGCGTCGACAAGCTCTGGGCGGACCTCCTCGGGCGTCCCCTGGTCACGCACAGCATCGCCGCCATGGGCACGCTGGAGGGCGTCCGCACCCTCGTCCTCGTGGGGCCGGCTGCGCGTCACGCGGATCTCCTCGCCGGTGCGTCCGACGCCATCGCGCTGGGTGTGGATGTCCGTTGCGTGGAGGGCGGGGCACGCCGTCAGGACTCGGTCGCCGCGGCGATCGCGGCCGCACCGGACGCCGCGTGGTACCTCGTGCATGACGGTGCGCGTCCGTTCGCCTCGGCCGCCCTGGCCCGTCGCGTCCTCGAGGGCGCGCGACGCCATGGTGCAGCGATCCCCGGCATCCCGGTGACGGACACGGTGAAGCACATCGACGCCGATGGCCGGATCCTCGCGACCGTCGAACGCGCGCCGCTGCGTGCCGTGCAAACCCCGCAGGGGTTCGCGGGGCCGTTGCTCCGCCGCGCCCACGCCGAGGTGACCGGCGATGTCACCGACGACGCCGCCATGGTGGAATGGCTCGGCGTCCCGGTGTTCGTCGTCCCCGGCGATCCGGCGAACATCAAGATCACGACCCCGACCGACCTCACCATCGCGCGGGCGCTGCTCGCCGCAGGCGCACCCCAGGAGGCATGACATGCGTGTCGGCGTCGGCTACGACCTGCACCGTTTCCGCACCACCGGAGACACGCGCCTCCGCCTTGGTGGGGTCGACATCGAGGAGGCCCCGCAGCTCGAGGGTCACTCCGATGGCGACGCCCTCATCCACGCGCTGATCGACGCGCTGCTCGGTGCGGCGGGCGAGGGCGACATCGGCCGTCACTTTCCACCGGGCGACCCGGACACGCGGGGCATCGACAGCCGTGAGTTGCTGAAGCGCGTGCAGCGCCTGATCGGCGCGCGGGGCTTCCGCATCCACAACGTTGACACCACGGTGATCGCCGAACGTCCGCGGCTGGCTCCGCACATCGAGTCCATGCGCGAGTGCATCGCGCAGACCCTCGGCCTGCCGGTCGGCTCGGTGAACGTGAAGGCGACCACCAACGAGCGCTTCGGCAGCCTCGGCACGGGCGAGGCGATCGCGGCGATGGCGGTCGCGCTGATCGAGGAGAACGGGCGCTAGTCGGGGGGACGGTCGGGCGCCGTCCTAGCGCTTCACGCTCCAGCGGGTGCCAGCGGCGCTGTCCTCCAGCGTCACGCCGAGGGCATCGAGCTCCTGGCGGATGGTGTCCGCGAGCGCCCAATACTTCTCCGTGCGTGCGGCGATGCGGCGCTCCACGAGCGCGTCAATGGTGCTCGCGACATCGTTGCCGCTGCACGCCACTTCCAGCCGTGACGCGAGTTTCGCGAACGGTGCGGGGTCGAGGCGGGCCGCTGCCTCGTCCGTCGCCCGCTCGACGAGCGTGAGGCCGAGAACGCCCGCGAGTTCGCGGAGTGTCGCCTGAGCGGCCCCGATCTCCTCGCCCGCATCACGGCCACGGTTGATGGCGCGCGCAAGGTCGAAGAGCGTCGCCAGCGCCTGCGGCGTCCCGAGGTCGTCCTCCATCACTTCGATGAACCGCGCGCGCGATGCGGCGATGTCGATGGTGGTTGGCGCCGTGCCGGGGCCGGGCCGGAGCGCTGCGGTCAGGCGTTCGATACCGGCGATGGCCGCGGCCATGGCCTCGTCCGTGAGGTTGTTCGGCTGGCGGTACTTCGAACTCAGGACGTACATGCGGATGGCGTCCGGCGACCAGCGGTCGAGGGCCTCGGCGACGTTGACGACGTTGCCGAGGGATTTCGACATCTTCTCGCCATCGCGCTGGACCATGCCGTTGTGCATCCAGATGTTCGCGAAGGTCGGACCGGGCGCGTGCTGCGCGGCCTCCGCCTGTGCGATCTCGTTCTCGTGGTGCGGAAAGATCAGGTCGACGCCGCCACCATGGATGTCGAACCGCTCACCGAGATAACGGCGCGCCATCGCGGAGCACTCGATGTGCCAGCCGGGACGGCCCAGCCCCCACGGGGACGGCCACGCCGGCTCGCCCGGCTTCTGCGCCTTCCACAGCGCGAAGTCGAGCGCGAACTCCTTGGCGTCGCCGGGCTCGAAGCGCGTGCCGGTGCGAAGGTCATCGATGTTGCGGTGCGACAACTTGCCGTAGTCGGCCTTCGAGCGCACGCGGTAGTACACGTCGCCGGCAGGGGTCACGTAGGCGAGGCCGTTCGCGACGATCTCCTCGATCATCCCGATGATGTTGTCGATCTCCCGGGTCACCCGCGGCCGTACGTCCGGCAGGATCAGGCCGAGCGCCTGCTGTTCGCGCTCCCACTGCTCGATGTTCGCGTTGGCGAGTTCGAGCGGGTCGCGCCCCTGCTGGGCGGCGCGGTCGATCAACTTGTCGTCCACGTCGGTGTAGTTGGAGACGAATGTCACCTGGAGGCCGCGCCAGCGCAGGTAGCGGACGAGCACGTCATACACCATGAGCGACATCGCGTGGCCCACGTGGGCGGCGTCGTACGGCGTGACACCGCAGACGTAGAGGCCGATCCGGCCCGGTGTGACGGGGACAAGATCCTCGACTGAGCCGGTGAGGGTGTTCTGCAGCCTCACCCGAGCGGCTCCCGGCCTTCGCCGCCTGCGCGCTGCTCGTCATGTTTGCGCTGCGCCTCAAACGACGTGACCTCCGCCTCGATGGCGGTCAGACGGCGCTCGAGGGCGTCGATGCGGTCCCACTCCGGGTCGGGCAGTCGCTCGATCGTGTCGTTCGTGCGGTTGGCGTAGGCGATCACATGGCCGGGGACGCCGACGACGGTCGCCCCGGGCGGGACGGAGGAGACGACGACCGAGCCGGCGCCGATCTTCGCGCCCGCGCCGATCGTGACCGCGCCGATCACCTTCGCGCCCGCGCCCACGAGGACGTCGTCCTCCAGCGTCGGGTGCCGCTTCTCGTGCCGGGTGGAGGTGCCGCCGAGGGTCACGCCCTGGAGGATGTGGCAGCGGTCGCCGATCTCGGCGGTCTCGCCGATGACCACACCCATGCCGTGGTCGATGAACAGAAAGTGTCCGATCCGCGCCTTCGGGTGAATGTCGATGCCGGTGACCATCCGTGCCGTGTTCGCGATCAGCCGCGCGAGCAACGGGAATCCGGCGGCGTCGACCCGGTGGGCGACCCGATGCGCGATCAGGGCGTGGACGCCGGGGTAGGTGAGCAGCACCTCCAGCGCCGAGCGCGCGGCAGGGTCACGCTGCATCGCGGCGTGGATGTCTTCGCGCACACCGTCCAGGAATCCCACGGTCGTCGCCTTTGCGGCACGCGCCACCCCCTGGGGATCGGGGCTCGCGCGGTCACCTATCGTACCGCGCCGCCGCCCGAATCTGGCAGGAGGTCGGGGTCACCCGGTGCGCGACCCCGACTCCACTACCGGGGCTCGGGTTCGGAGGCGCGCTCGGGAGTGACGAAGCCGGAGTCGAAGGAGAGGACGGCGGCCTGGGTGCGGTCGCGCACATCGAGCTTGGCGAGGATGCGCTTCACATGGGTCTTCACGGTGCCCTCGCTGACGACGAACGCCTCGGCGATCTCGGCGTTCGAGTAGCCGCGGGCGATCAGCAGGAGGACATCCCGCTCGCGCGAGGTCAGGGTGGCGATGCGCGCGTCGAGGGTGACGGGCTCGGCGGCCGGGCCGTCCTCGATGGTCGCGGGTGGGGCGGGGATGTCGCGCGCGCGGCTACCGAGCATCAGCCGGGCCCACTTCGCGTGAAGGACGGCCCAGCCGGAGGCGGCGTACGCCGTCGCGACGATGCCCAGCAGGCCAAGCGGGACGAACCAGAGCGTCTCCGCAACAGAGTCGATGGCGCCCCACGACCCGAAGTCGAAGACGATGTCGCCCGCTGGGACATCGCCGAAGTTGATCACCGCCTCGTGGGGCTCGTCGAAGGGACCAACCCCTGTGGCGAGCAGCGGAGCGAGTGAAAACAGGACTGAGGTCGCCGAGAGGACCGAGAACACAACGAGCGCGACGATCCCGGTCACGAGGTGGGAGCCGAGGTAGACGAGGCCGGTCCAGGTGGAGGGGTCGGTGAGGACCTGCTTCGCCTGCTCGCGCTTCGGCACATCCTTTTCGTACCAGGTGGGGGGACGTCGAATCTCGGTGCCGACGAGACGACAGGCGAGCCACGCCTCGAGGTCGCCCGCCCAGCGGGAAGCGATGACCCCAAGGAGGATCAGGGCGAGACCGGGGATCGACCAGGCGAGCGCGCCGCCGGTGGAGAAGACGACGGCGATGAAGACGAAGTAGGCAAGGCCGAGCGGGAACTGGAGGGCGACGTACGCTACCCGCTTCGGCACCTTCCATCCCCATACGGGGTCGAGCATGCGACGGAAGCGACCGGGCGCCGGGGCGGCGGGCGCCTCGGGCGATGTTCCAGCCGTGGCATCGAGGGCGGCGGTATAGGCAGTCACGGGGGCGTCCTTCCGAATAGGTGTGTGTCTGGTGCGCCCCATGCTGTCCTCGACGCCCCGAGCAGGCGTCCCCCTCGGGAGGGATTGTCACCGATCGAGACGCATCCGGCGGTGGTATTCGGCCGCCTCGGGAGCGGATTCGAATCTACAAGGCCGGCTTCCGGGCCAGCAGCACCTCGGTGTCGCCGGGCCAATCCCAGAACGTGCCGGCAGGGGAAGTCGATGTCAGCAACGCGCGCAGGTCGGCGTCGAACGCCTCCAGCCGGTCGCCGAAGAGCGGCGGCGCGGCGTACGACATCGAATGGACGCTCGCCAGCACGTCCTCGACGGACTGGACGAGATCAGCCCGCCCATCGAGGTAGACCGTCCGCGGACGCCCGAAGCGGGTGCGGGTGAACAGTGTTTCGTACCGCTCAGTTGGAAGCACGACCGTGCCCTGGCCCGCCCGCCGGTCCGGCCCGAGGTAACGGCCGATGACCTCTTTGATGGCATCGTGGGGGATCGGCGGAGCCCCGGCGGGGCCCACCAGGCGCGGGCGTCCTTCGACCATGTGGCTCACCAACGCGATGACACCGCCCGGCTCCAGCAGGTCGTAGACCACCTCGGCGACGGACTCGCGGTCAGTCCAGTGGAACGACTGGGCGAACACGACGAGCGCGAACCGTCCGAGGGCGAGCGCCGGAAGGTCCTCCGCGCGCCCCTGCAGCCAGCGAACGTTCCGCACGCCTCGACGCCCCGCGTAGGCCGCCGCTTCCGCCAGCATTTCGCCGTCCGGGTCGAGGCCCACGACCTCGGCGGCGTACGGGGCGAGATCGACGGCGACGGTGCCCGGCCCGCAGCCGACGTCGAGCGCGCGATGCCCGGGTAGGTGGGCCTCCGTCGCCAGGAACTCGGAGAGTGAGCGGGAGTACGGCGGCCGCCCGCGCAGGTAGTGGGCGGCCGTGCCGCTGAAGAGCGTGGGGTCGTAGGGAGCGGTCACGCCTCGATCTTCGGGGAGAGTGTCGAGTGGTGACAAACGCTGGTTCGACACCCCTCGGCGAGGGCGGGTAGAGTAGGGAATCCGCGGACGTCTCCCCGACGATCGGCAGCCCGAAGGTATGGCCAAGTACATCTTCGTCACCGGCGGTGTGGTTTCTTCCGTAGGGAAGGGGATCGTGTCCGCCTCACTCGGCCGGATCCTGAAGGCGCGCGGGCTCTCCGTCTCCATCCTGAAGCTCGACCCGTATATCAACGTGGACCCTGGCACGATGTCGCCGTACCAGCACGGCGAGGTCTTCGTGACCGACGACGGCGCCGAGACCGACCTCGACCTCGGGCACTATGAGCGGTTCCTCGCGGCTGACCTGTCGAAGCTGAACTCCTCATCCTCCGGACAGATCTACGAAGAGGTGATCCGGAAGGAGCGCCGTGGGGACTACCTCGGCGGCACGATCCAGGCGATCCCGCACGTCACGAACGAGATCAAGCGCCGGATGCGCCTGGCGGCGACCAGCCCGCGGGCGGACGTGGTGATCGTCGAGGTCGGCGGCACGGTGGGCGACATCGAGGGCCAGGTGTTCCTCGAGGCGATCAGCCAGATGCGCTACGCCTCCCCGAAGGACGAGACCATCTCGATCCATGTGACGCTGCTGCCGCACATCGGCTCGACGCACGAACTGAAGACGAAGCCGACGCAGCACTCCGTGCGCGAACTGCGCTCCTTCGGCATCCAGCCGGACGTGATCGTGGCGCGCTCCGACCACCCCGTCCCGGAGAGCCTGCGCGAGAAGATGGCGCTGTTCTGCAACGTGCAGAAAGAAGCGGTGATCGCGCTCCAGACGGCCGAGTCGATCTACGAGGTACCGCTGATCCTCGAAGCGACGGGGCTCGGCGACCTCGTGACGAAGGCGCTCGACCTCGGCACGGCACGGCCCAACCTCGAGGAGTGGGCGCAGTTCGTCGAACGGCTGCACCGCCCGGAGCGGGCGGTCAGCATCGCGATCGTCGGCAAATACGTCGAACTGCACGACGCCTACCTCTCGATCAAGGAAGCCCTCGTCCACGCGGGCGTCCACCACCACGCCGCGCTCGACATCCGCTGGGTGCATTCGGAGGAGCTCGAGGGCGGCGACCCGGCGCAGGTGATCGGCGACGTGGACGGGATCCTGCTCTGCCCCGGTTTCGGCGACCGCGGGATGGAGGGGAAGATCCAGGCCGTGCGCTACGCGCGCGAACAGAAGATCCCGTACCTCGGCGACTGCCTGGGCCTGCAGATGCTCGTGGTCGAGTTCGCGCGCAACGTGGCCGGGATGCCAGGCGCGAACACGACCGAGGCCGACCCGCGCGCCCCGTTCCCGGTGATCTCGCTGCTCTCCGAGCAGCAGGAGGTCCACGAGATGGGTGGCACGATGCGCCTCGGCGGGTACGACTGCCTGCTGATGCCGGGGACCAAGGCGGCCGCGGCCTACGGCACCGAGATGGCGCGCGAGCGTCACCGCCACCGGTACGAGGTGAACAACGCGCTGCTGCCTCAGCTCGAGCAGGCGGGTCTGGTCGTCGCTGGACGCGACGCGGGCACGGGGCTCGTGGAGATCTGCGAGCTGCGCGACCACCCGTTCATGGTGGGGGCGCAGTTCCACCCGGAGTTCACGAGCCGCCCGAACCAGCCGAACCCCCTGTTCCGCGACTTCATCGGCGCGGCGGTGAAGCGCCAGCAGGCGCGCGCCTCGGCCGCCTCGGCCTCCGGCGTCGCGTGACATTCTGGCGGTTCCTCCACCTGACCTCGCTCTTCCTCATGATGGGAGGGGTGGGCGCCACCGTGGTGCCGATCTGGAAGGCCTGGGTGGCGCCGACCATCGAGGAGAAGTCGTTCCTACTGAACGAAGCGCAGCGCGGCGAGACGCTGGTGCTGCTCCCGGGGCTCATCGCGACGTTCTTCTCGGGCTATTTCTGGGCGACCGCGGCGGACTGGAACGTGATCACCACCGGCTGGCTGGTGGCGCTCCAGGTGCTGACGATGCTAGACATCTTCATCTTCGTCCCGCTGATGGGGATCGGCCTGCGTCGCGTGCGCTACCTCGCGCTGGCAGCGCGGAAGCATGGTTCCGAAACACCCGAATTGCACGACGCGCTGGAGGACAAAGTCCCGCTCGTCTTCGGTACGCTGATCGTCGCCACCATTCCTCTGATGGTCTGGCTCCCCGTCTTCAAGCCGTTCTAGCCCGCCCTTCCAGCATCGCCTGGACAGGCACACGATCCGAGGCCGCACATGAAGATCTTCCTCGACACCGCCAACATCGACGACATTCGCCGCGGCGCGGCGATGGGCGTGCTCGACGGCGTAACGACGAACCCGACCCTCGTCGCGCGCGAGGGCGTCGACTACAAGGCACGCGTCCTCGAAATCTGCTCGGTCGTGGACGGCCCGATCTCCGCCGAGTGCATCTCGACGGAACTGGAAGCGCTGGTCGAAGAGGCACGCCGCGTCGCGGCATGGCACCCGAACATCGCGGTGAAGATCCCGATGACCGAGGTGGGGCTGGCGGCGATCAGGCGGGTGAGCGCCGAGGGCATCCGGGTCAACACGACGCTGATCTTCTCGGCGAACCAGGCGCTCCTTGCAGCGAAGGCCGGGGCCGCGTTCGTCTCGCCGTTTGTTGGCCGGCTGAACGACGCCGGGCACGACGGCATGGAAGTGATCCGGGAGATCGTGCAGGTATTTGACACCTACCAGATCGATTGCGAGGTGCTTGCCGCCTCGATCCGCGGCCCACGCGACGTGACGGAGGCTGCGCTGGCGGGCTCCCACATCGCGACGATCCCGGCAGCGGTGCTGTTCCAGATGGTGGACCACCCCCTGACGGACAAGGGGATCGAGATCTTCCTGGCGGACGCGAAGAAGTACGCGCCGGTCTAACGGTCATCGAATAGACCGGCTACGGGAGGGATGCGCGGGAATGGCACTTGCCCTCCGGCCGGATTTACGCCTACAGTCAGAGAGCCGTCACGCTCGTGACCGCTCCCTGTGAAGCCCCTCGTGCCACCCCTGCGCGCCGGGCGCCTGCGATCGAGCAGGTTGTATCCATCCAGACCCGCACAGACTCAGGTGGTTCCATGACCACATCCCCGCGCGGACGCGATCTCGCGTCTTCGGATGTCCCGAACCGAACTCGACGCAGGCCCGGTGGTGGTGGCGGCGGTCGCCGCCCCGGAGGCACGCGCGGCGGCAACGGCCGTCCGCCGCAGGGTGACCCCTCCCTGGAGCAGTTGCCCGACATCGACCCGACGGTCCCCGTCCTCCACATCGCCGAACTCGAGACCCAGCCTCGCGAAGACCTCATCGAGATGGCCGAGGAGGAATTCGACATTGAGGGCGCGGGGGGGATGCTCAAACAGGAGCTGATCTTCCGCATCCTGGAGGCGCAGGCCGAACGGAACGGGACGATCTTCTCCGGCGGCATCCTGAATGTCGTGGACGACGGTTTCGGCTTCCTCCGCGGCGAGCGGCTGCTCCCCGGCCCGAACGACGTCTACGTCTCGCAGTCACAGATCCGCCGCTTCGGCCTTCGATCCGGCGACTACGTCACCGGCCAGGTACGCCAGCCGAAGACCTCCGAGAAGTACTACGGCCTCCTCCGAGTGGACGCGGTCAACGGCATGGACCCCGAGGAAGCCAAGCGCCGGCCCGACTTCGACGCGCTGACGCCAATCTTCCCGAACCAGAAGTTTCGTCTGGAGACGGTGCAGCACGAGGTCTCCCAGCGGACGGTGGACCTCTTCTCCCCGGTCGGCAAGGGCCAGCGCGGCCTCATCGTCTCCCCGCCGAAGGCCGGCAAGACGATGCTGCTGAAGTCGATCGCCCACGGCATCACGGCGAACCACCCGGAGGCGCACCTGATGGTGCTGCTGATCGGCGAGCGCCCCGAGGAAGTCACGGACATGCGCCGCTCCGTGCGCGGGGAGGTCATCGCCTCCACGTTCGACGAGCCGGTGGAGGACCACACCCGGGTGACCGAGGCGGCGCTGGAACGCGCGAAGCGCCTGGTCGAGGGCGGCGTGGATGTCGTGATCCTGATGGACTCGATCACCCGCCTGGCGCGCGCGTACAACACGGCGATGCCGACCTCCGGCCGCACGCTCTCCGGCGGTATGGACCCCATCGCGCTGTACCCGCCAAAGCGGTTCTTCGGCGCGGCCCGCAACACGGAAGAGGGCGGCAGCCTGACGATCATCGCGACCTGTCTCGTGGAGACCGGCTCGCGGATGGACGACGTCATCTTCGAGGAGTTCAAGGGCACCGGGAACATGGAGCTGCGGCTCTCCCGCCGGCTCGCGGAGAAGCGGATCTTCCCGGCCATCGACGTGCTCGCCTCGTCGACGCGGCGTGAGGATCTCCTGTTCGGCGAGGATGAACTGAAGCAGGTGTGGCTGCTCCGCCGCATGGCCTCGATGCTCGAGGAAGACTCCGGCGACGCCGCGGAGCGGATCATCGAGCGACTCAGCCGCACGGTGGACAACGTCGAATTCCTGGCGACCCTCAAGGGGATGTAGCGCAGGATTCCGTATCCGACAGCAGCGGCCGGGGCAGCGTTCCGGGCACGCTCAGGGAGCGGACGCCGGTGATACCGGCCCAGATCGAGGCGTTCAAGTGCATCAGAATACCCTACCTGGGTATGTGCCTATTTCTCACTAACTCACATGGTTAAGCCGGGTTCACATGGTACGATCCCGCAGTGCCCAGCGGTTTGTACCGCAAAGCACAATACGTCCAGTCGCGCGGGGAGCCGGGATTGCCGGCCTGGGCGCCGCCCGTCAGGGGCGGTCAGAACGGGAGCCGGCCGAGGCGTGCCTCGGCCCAGTGGGGGGTCTCTCTTGCGAGGCACCATTGCTCCACCCACGCGCCCGCGCCGTAGCCGAACGTTGCTCCGTGCGCGCCTGCACGCGCAGCCTCAACGCCACCGCCGCCTCTCCCTCGCACCCTCGGGCGCTTTCGCCGCACTCCTCGGTGTCCTGGTCTTCGCCGGGTTCTTCCCGGTCCGTGTCGCTGGCACGGCGACCCAACCGTTGTTGGCCGCCAACCGCATCTCGCTCCCCGGTTTGCCAGCCGCTTCGGGTGCTGGAGCCGGTTCAGAGCTCGCCGCGCGCGCCGTCCCGCTGACGATTGTCGCGCCGCAGGTCACCGGGGACGCCGTCCTCTCTGCCCAGAACTCGACGGACGCGGCGCGCCAGGCGCTCCTACAGCAGCAGCAGAACGGCCAGGGCGCGGGCGGCCCTGCCCAGCAGACGGACCGAACGCCGATCTTCTTCGAGTACAAGGTCCAGAACGGCGACACCGTCTCCGGCATCGCCGCCCGCTTCGGCATCGCGTCGAAGTACATCTCCTGGAACAACGTCGATATCCTGAGCGACGTCGACTCGCTCACCCCCGGCATGACGCTGCAGATCCCGAGCGTGGAGGGCATCATCCACTCCGTCCGCTTCGGCGAGACGGTGTCGGAGATCGCGTCCCGGTATGACGCGAAGTCGCGCGACATCGTGGAGTTCCGCGCGAACGGTCTGGCGGGTGACCCGAACCGGCTCCGCGACGGCACGCTCATCCTCGTGCCGGGCGGGCGCATCGTGCCGCTGGCGCCTGCCCCGCGTCCGGCCCCCGCCGCGACCGCTGCCCCTGCGGCGCCGGCCGCTCCGGCCCCCGCGGCGCCCCGCTCCACGGCCACCTCCACCGGCTGGGTCTGGCCGGGCTCAGGTCCGCTCACCTCTCCTTACGGCCCGAGTCACCCGCTGGGCATCGACATTGGCACGGGGTACGGCGGGGAGATCGTGGCGGCACGCGACGGCACCGTAACGTTCGCGGGCGGCAACCCGTGTTGTTCGTACGGCTACCACGTCATCATCGGGCACGACGCCGGGTACGAGACGCTGTACGCCCACCTGTCCAGCATCACCACCCAGATCGGCCAGAAGGTCCGCGCCGGCGATATCATCGGCTACTCCGGTACGAGTGGGCGGGTGACCGGCCCCCATCTGCACTTCGAGTTACGCCGCAACGGCGCGCACCAGAATCCGAGCGCGTACCTGCCGTAGACCTCCGTGTCCTTCGAACCACGCGAAAAGGGCGTCCCGCTGGACGCCCTTTTCGATCTTCCATGAACAGAGATGGTGCCTAGGCGCGTGCCTCCAGCAGGACGACGCGCAATTCCTCGCTGTCACCTCCGCGACGGTTGACGGTGAAACGCGATACCGGCGGCTCCTGCTTGCCACCCACTGCCGCCAGGAAGGCGTTGAGCGCCTCCGGCTCCGCGGGGTCGTAGCCGACGGGGATGACGATCGACGGCTCGATGTGCCGGATGGCGCGGGCCGCCTCCTTCGGGTCGAGGGTGTCCGCGAGCGCGATGGGAATCATGACGATGTCGACGTCGGAGAGCAGGTCCAACTGCTCCTTGGTCGGTTGGGTCCCAAGCCCGCCGAGGTGCGCCCAGCGCAGATCCTCGGCCGCGAAGTGCCAGATCACGCTGCGCACGCCGGAAAGGTCGAGCGACTCCTTGAGGGCGCCGGCGACCGCCTCGATCTGGACGCCGCGGATCTCGTACTCGCCAGGGCCGCGGAGGACGATCGGCGGGCCGTCCGCCGGGGCCACGGCGTTGACGCCGTTCCGCAGCGGGTCGTCGTGGCTGACGGTGACGATGTGCGCATCCGGCCGGCCCATGGTGCCGCCCGCCGACCTGTCATAGGGGTCCATGACTACGGCGGCGGTGCGAGTCCGAACGCGCACGGCGGCGTTGCCCAGCCAGGTGATGTCCATGCCTCGATCCTATCGGGGCCACCCGCCGGGGGCTATGGCATCGCTTCGTCCGGGATGGCGAGCACGTCCCCCGCGGCCCCAGAGGCGGCAGGGATGGGACGCATCGAGGCGGGGTGGCAAATGGCGAGGGTGGCGTTGTGTGCCCAACCGGTCGCGTTCACCATCGCAACGCGGAGGGTGTCCACGCGGGGCCCGTTCGGGCTGGCGTCCAGGTCGACCTCGGGATCCTCGCGCACGAGGTTTCGCGTACCGGGGATCTGCTGGCGATGCATCGCCTCCAGCACCACGGCGAGCGCGAGCGGCCCGGAGGCGGCGAGCGCATGGCCGAGGTGGGACTTCAGCGCCGGCGTGTACATGTGATGGCGGGCGGACGCGCCGAAGATCATCCGGACGGCGTGCGCCTCCAGGCGGTCGCCCTCGACGTTGCCGGCGGCGTGGAGCGCGAGGAGGTCGACCTCCGACTGGATGCGCCCGCTGGTTACGAGCGCGAGCTGGATGCTGCGCGCGATCTGGTCGGCATCGAAGCCGGGGATGCCATCACGGCCGGCAGAGAACGTCATCGCCTCCCCCTCGATCTCCGCGAGGATGCGCGCCCCGCGGGCGACGGCGACTTCAAGACGTTCGAGGACGACGACGGCCGCGCCTTCGGCGAGGACGAAGCCATCGCGGTCGAGGTCGAGCGGACGTGATGCCTCGTGCGGGGCGCCATTGCGCGTGGAGAGCGAGCCGGTGCCCTGGAAGGCGGCGAGGGAGAGCGGTGTGACGGGCGCCTCCGCGCCTCCGGCGACGGCGACCAGCGCGTCGCCGCGCCGGAGGATCGCCGCGGCCTCGATGATCGCCGCTAGGCCGCCGGGGGCGCGGTTCTCCAGTTGCAGGACGGGACCGGTGGTCCCGAGAAGGGCGGCGATCCGTTCGGCGGCGGCATGCGGCCGGGCGTTCGCGGCGAGGGTGGCGACCGCGCTCGCGATCTCGCCGGCGACCAGGTGGCGCGCGCCATCGAGCAGGCGGTCTTCCTCGGGGCGCTCGGAGGCCATGACCACGGCGACCTGCGCGCGGTTCTGCGCCGTGAAGGTGACGCCAGCGCCCTGCACCGCGGAGAGGGCGGCGCTGACGGCGAAGCGTGAGCGGCGGTCGAGGGCGGCCCAGTATTCCGGCTTGAACCGTGGATCAGCGTCGTCGCGCACCTCCGCGGCGATCCGCGTCGCGAATGGCGAAGCGTCGAAACGCGTGATCGGCCCGACGGCGCTGCGCTGCTCCGCCATCGCCTCCCAGATCTCGCCCGTGGTACGGCCGAGGGCGTGGACGACGCCCACTCCCGTGATGACGACGCGCGGGCGAGGCGCTTCAGACAGATCGGAGGGCTGGCCCTCGGTACGTGTGTAGACGATCTCGGCCGGACGCGAGGTCACAGCGACGTCACGCCGAGGGGCTCGCCACCAGTGCGCCGGTGGGCATGCGGACGGCGGAGGGCACGCGCACACCCGCCCATTCGAGGACGAGCGCCCCCCAGGTGAGCCCGCCGCCGAAAGCCGTCAGCAGGAAGCGGTCTCCGGCCGCAAGACGGCCACCCGCAACGGCCTCGGCCAGCGCGATCGGGATCGTGGCGCTGGAGGTATTCCCGGTGCGGTCCACGTTCACGAACACACGCTCCATCGGCATGCCCAGGCGGTCGGCGACCGCCGTGATGATGCGCAGGTTCGCCTGGTGCGGCACCACGAGCGCGAGATCGTCAGCCGTCAGGCCGGCGCGGCGGAGAGCCTCCGACGAGGCGTCCGCCATCGCGGTGACGGCGTGCCGGAAGACGTTGCGGCCGTCCATGATGATCTTCGCCTCGTGCGACAGCGCGGTCGCACTGCACGGGCCCTGTGAGTAGAGCAGCGGCGCCTGCGCCCCGTCCGCGCGCAGGACCATGGCGTCCACGCCACCCGGCTCACCATCGGGCGCTCGCTCCACGACGACAGCGCCCGCGCCATCGCCGAACAGGACGCAGGTGCCGCGGTCAGTCCAGTCCACGATGCGGGAGAGCGTCTCGGCGCCGACGACGAGAGCGCGTTCGGCCTGGCCGGCCACGATGAAATTGGTCGCGACGGAGAGCGCGGAGAGGAAGCCGGTGCAGGCGGCGTTCACATCGAACGTGCCGGCGCGGGTCGCGCCGATCTGGTGCTGGATGAGGGTGGCGGCGGCGGGAAAGAGGCCATCCGGAGTGCAGGTCCCGGTGACGATGAGGTCGAGGTCCGTGGCCTCGATCCCGGCGGTCGCGAGGGCGCGTCGGGCGGCCTCGGCCCCCATGGTGCTCGTCGTCTCGTGGTCGGCGGCGATATGGCGCTCACGGATGCCGGTGCGCTCCACGATCCAGGCGTCGTCCGTCTCCACCATCCGCTCGAGGTCAATGTTCGTGAGGATGCGCTCGGGCAGGTAGGCACCGACGCCGGTGATGCGGGCGGCCAACCTCATCGCGTCGTCCTTTCGCGAGGGGGGGCGGCCTCAATCTCGTTGAGCAGCCGCTGCAATTCACGAAGCGTGCGGTGGTGAAGAGCCTTCACCGCGCCTTCCGTGCGCCCCATGATATCCGCGACCTCGGCGTTGGAGCGGCCATCGACGTATTTCAGGGCGATCAGCCTCTGGCGTTCCGGAGCGAGGGCGGCGACCGCCGCACGCACCCGCATGATCGCCTCGTTCTGTTCGAGGCTCTCCGCCGGGCCGGGAAGGTCCGAGGCAACATCCAGGGCGGCGTCGAGCCCCTCGGTGGACGGGCGCCGACCCCTGGCGCGGTACCAGTTGAGCAGCAGATGGTGGGCGATCCCCATCAGCCAGGCCCCGAACTCGCCGCGTCCGCGGTACTGGTCCAGCCCGGCGAGCGCCTGGACAAAGGTGCGGGAGGTCAGTTCCTCCGCCTCTGCCGGGCTGGAGGTGCGGTGCAAGAGGTAGCGGTAGATCCGCGGCGCATGGGCCTCGTACAGCGCGGAGAACGCCGGGGGGTCGGCAGCGGCAGCGACCCGCTCCTCGCGTTCCGCCTCCGAGGCGGGTGGAGCGGCGTGCTGGGACGGGTGGCGACGGGGCTGGGCCATCCTCAGTCGCTCCCGCCTCGCCGCGGCCCGCTTCCGTGCAGGCATACGCGCAGACTAGGCGAGGCGCCCGGAGACCGCGACGCCTCGCCGTGGTTGGTCAGCGGGTGATGGCCGGAAGCGGCCGAGCGTCGGGGCCGGAGGGCACCTCAAACGTGTTCAGCACGCACCCGAGCATGGCGTAGTACCCGACGAGCGTGGCGAGGTCGACCATGCCCTGGTCGCCCAGCCGTGCGTGGAGCCCCTGGAAGACCGCCTCGGAGACGCGGCGCTTCGGCCCGAGCAGCTCCCGGACGAACGTGATGATTTCGGTATCGCGGGCGGTCAGCCCCTTCAGGTCGCCGCGCTTCGCGACGACATCGACGGTCGCCTCCGGCACGCCTGCCTCGATCGCTAGGCGGCTGTGGCCCCCCCACTCGACCTCCGTGTCAAACTCCCGGGCGGTGGCGATGATCGCGAGTTCGCGCTCGGCGGACGGGAGGTCAATATCAAAACGGACGTGGTCACCGACACGGGCGACGCGCTCGGCGGCGGCGGGGCTGTGCATGAGGACGCCGAACGGGCCCCCGACGCGCCCGCCCCGGCGCTCGGCCACGGCGTCCCAGGCCTGCTTCCCGGCGGCGTCCAGTGGTTCTCGCTCTGCGATGGGCTGGATACGCATGGCTGCCTCCTCGGCTGTCGCCCGGAGATGACGGGCGGGAGCGGAGTATATGGAGCGCGCGAGGGGTTGTTCGGGCGATCCCGTGGATTGACCTGCTGGCGGGAGTCTGCCAGAATTTGGAGCATGAGTTAGCACTCTCTCCCCGAGAGTGCTAACAGGGGGGGCGATGGTGCTCACCGAGCGTCGCGCGACCATCCTCGGGCTGGTAGTGCGGGAATACGTCCAGACGGCTGAGCCCGTCTCGTCAAAGGCGCTGGTCGACCGTCGAGGCCTTGATGTCTCGTCGGCGACGGTGCGAAACGAGATGGCGCGGCTGGAGGACGAGGGGTATATCACCCACCCGCACACGTCGGCGGGCCGGATTCCGTCCGACCTCGGCTACCGCACGTACGTGCAGTCGCTGATGGCGGAAGAGCCGGTAGGGGTCGATGAGCAACGGACCATCACCCACCAGTTGCATCAGGTGGCTGGCGCGCTGGACGAGTGGTTGAGCCTGACGGCGACGATCCTCGCGGGTGCGGTGGGGAACGTCGCGGTCGTGACACGGCCCCGGACCGTGACGGCAGGGCGACTCCGGCACCTGCAACTGGTCGAACTGAACCCGGACACCGCGCTCCTGGTGGCGGTGATGGACGACGGGCGACTCCGGCAGCGGCTGGTGCCGCTTCGGATGCCGGCGACGCAGGCGCAATTGCAGGACCGGGCGGCGCGACTGAACGCGCGCCTTGCGGCGATGGACGGGGCAGGCGCACGCGCGCTGGCCGCGGAGATGGCAGATACGGACGAAGCCAGCATCGTGCGGGAGACGGCCGAGTTGATCGAGGAGCATCGCGGGGCTGAAGAGACCTATCTGGACGGACTGTCTCGCGCGCTCCGCCAGCCGGAGTTCGCGGATCCCGACCGGATGCTGGACGCGGTGGCGCGGCTTCAGGCGTATCGCCTGCGCTCCCTGCTGGAGGGCGCGGCGGATGCACAGCCGGGGGAGACACGGGTCGTCATCGGCAACGAGCTGGCCGCCGACGAAATGCAGGACTGGAGCGTGGTGATCGCGCGGTACGGCGACTCGGACGCGGCCGGTACGGTCGCGGTGGTCGGACCGACGCGGATGGCGTACGAGCGGACGATCCCGCGTGTGCGTTACATCGCCTCCTTGATGGGACAACTCCTGCGCGACATGCGGTAACGACCGCGCGTGGGACCGGGCCGAGGGCGGGCCGCAGCGGCGCGGCGCCCCCTCCGGAGAAGGTGACGATGACGGACGAAGAGCAGTCCCCCGGCACGCCGGAGGCTACGGCATCCCTCGGCGCCGAGGGCGAACCCGACGTTGAGTCGCTGCGCGCGGAGCTCGAAGCCGCGCGGGGGGCGCATGCGCGGGCGGTGGCGGACTATCAGAACCTGCTCCGTCGATCGCGCGACGAACGCGCGGAGTGGAGCGCTGCGGCGGTGGCCGGCGCGGTCTCGGCGTTCCTCCCGGTGTTCGATGACCTCGAGCGCGCGATCGACGCCACGCCAGGAGAGATGTCGGAACAGCCGTGGGCTGAAGGCGTGCGGCTGGTGATGCAGAAGTTCCGCGGCGTGCTGGAGCAGAGCGGTGTCACGGAGATCCACGCGCTCGGCAAGCCGTTCGACCCGGCCCGACACGAGGCCGCCGGCACGGCCCCCGGCCCGGACGGGGCGGTCGTCCATCTGGTCCGGCGCGGGTACGCGCTCGGCGACCGGGTGGTACGGCCAGCGATGGTGATTGTGGGCGCGGGTGTCCCCGCCGAGGCAGAGGCCTCCGGCGGCCACGACGCGCAGACGCGGTAACGCGGGAGAGCGAGGCAGCAACATGGGTAAGGTCATCGGCATCGACCTCGGCACGACGAACTCGTGCGTGGCGGTCATGGAGGGCGGTGAGCCTCGCGTCATCCCGAACGCGGAGGGCGGGCGCACCACGCCGTCGGTCGTCGCGGTCACCAAGGACGGCGAGCGGCTGGTAGGGACGGTCGCAAAGCGCCAGTCCGTCACGAACCCGCAGAACACCGTCTACTCGGTGAAACGGCTCATGGGCCGCAAGTTCGAGGACGAAGAGGTGTCGCGTCTGAAGCGCGTCGCCGGGTTCGGCGTGGTGAAGCGCGACAACGGCGACGCCGGCGTGGAGATGGGCGGACGGCAGTACTCGCCGCCGGAGATCTCCGCGATGGTGCTGCAGAAGTTGAAGGCGGACGCGGAGGCCTACCTCGGCGAGCCCGTGACGGAGGCGGTCATCACCGTCCCCGCGTACTTCAACGACGCTCAGCGCCAGGCGACCCGTGACGCGGGCCGCATCGCCGGCCTCGAGGTCCTCCGGATCATCAACGAGCCGACGGCGGCCTCGCTGGCGTACGGACTGGACTCGAAGGCGGAGGAGCTGATCGCCGTCTACGACCTGGGCGGCGGCACGTTCGACATCTCGATCCTGGAGATCGGTGATGGCACGTTCCAGGTGAAGGCGACGAACGGCGACACCTTCCTCGGCGGCGACGACTTCGACAACACGCTGATCGAGTTCCTCGCGGCGGAGTTCAAGCGCGACTCCGGCATCGACATCTCGCAGGACCGGATGGCGCTCCAGCGTCTGAAGGAAGCGGCGGAGAAGGCGAAGATCGAGCTGTCCTCGGCAGCATCGACCGAGATCAACCTGCCGTTCATCACGGCGGACGCCTCGGGCCCGAAGCACATGGTGCTGACGCTGACGCGCGCGAAGTTCGAACAACTGGTGATGTCGCTGGTCGAGCGGACGCTGGAGCCGGTGAAGCAGGCGCTGAAGGACGCGGGCGTACAGGCGTCGCAGGTCGACGAGGTCGTCCTCGTCGGCGGGATGACGCGCATGCCGCTCGTGCTGCAGCGCGTGAAGGAATTCTTCGGCAAGCAGCCGCATCAGGGCGTGAACCCGGACGAGGTCGTGGCGATCGGCGCCGCGATCCAGGCGGGCGTGCTCAAGGGTGAGGTCAAGGATGTCCTCCTGCTAGACGTCACGCCGCTGACGATGGGCATCGAAACCCTCGGCGGGGTGGCGACGCCGCTGATCGAGCGGAACACCACGATCCCGACGACGGCGTCCCAGACGTTCTCGACCGCGAGCGACAACCAGCCCAGCGTCGAGATCCACGTCGTGCAGGGCGAGCGGGCGATGGCGTCCGACAACAAGTCGCTTGCACGCTTCATCCTGGATGGCATCCTGCCGGCGCCGCGCGGCGTGCCGCAGATCGAGGTCTCGTTCGACATCGACGCGAACGGCCTCGTGAAGGTGTCGGCGACGGATAAGGCGACCGGGAAGCAGCAGCACATCTCCATCCAACCCTCGAGCGGGCTGACGGACGCCGAGGTGGACCGGCTGCGCAAGGAGGCGGAGGTCCACGCTGGCGAGGACGCGAAGAAGCGCGCGACCGCCGAGGCACGCAACCAGGGGGACACCCTCGCCTACTCCGCCGAGAAGATGCTGCGCGACAATGCGGAGCTGGTGACGGCGGAGCAGAAGTCGAAGGTGGAAGCGGCGATCGCCTCGGTGCGCGAGGCGCTGGCGGGCGAAGACGGCGACCTGATCAAGGAGCGGGCGGACGCCCTCTCGCAAGCGATGCAGGATGTCGGCAACGCGATTTACACGAAGCAGGCCGAGGCGAAAGCCCCGGGCGCGGGTGACGCGGCGGGCGCGGCCAGCGGCGGCAGCGGCGACACGATCGAGGGCGAGTTCCGCGAGGTTTAACGCGCGGCGATCCGCAGAGATGCAACATGACGCCCGCCGAGCGTACTCGGCGGGCGTCCGTCTGCGAGGCCGGAGGTAGCCGTGATCGATGAGTTCAAACGCCGGCATCTACCGTTCGAGCGCTGGTTCAACGTGCGCGACCTGGGCGGCTATGCCACCGCAGGGAGCGGGACGCTCGCCTGGCGGCGCTTCTACCGGGCGGGCTCCCCGTCACGGATGAGCGAGGCGGACATCGAACGGGCGCGCGCGCTCGACATCGCCACGATCCTCGACCTGCGGCGAGACGACGAGGCGGGGCGTGACGAGACGGACGCGGCCACGACGCTGGGTACGGCGTACCATCGGCTCTCGATCCTCCCGTCGCAGGAGCCATTCGAGGTGATCGCCGCGGCAGGGATCTCGGCCGAGCGGTACCTGTCGTCCCTCGAAGTGGGCGGTGATGCGTTCCGGGCTGCCTTCGAGGTACTGGGCGACCCTGCCTCATACCCCGTCGTCGTCCACTGTTCCGCCGGGAAAGACCGGACGGGGATCGTCAGCGCGATGACCCTGGAGATCCTCGGCGTCCCGCGAGCGACAATCGAGACGGACTACGCGATGACCAACCTGGAGCGCGAACGGGCGGTGGCGTACTGGCAGGTGCGCGGGGGCTGGTTCACCCAGGCGACACCCGCGCAGATCGACTACGCCCTGAGCGTCCCACCGGAGGCGATTTCCGGGTTCCTCGACGGGTTGCAGGAGCGGTACGGCGGCGCGGAGGCGTATCTGCGCGGAGTGGGCGTGTCCGCGGACGCGATCCAGGGGCTGCGACGGGTCCTCGCAGATGAGGGCCTGTAGGCCCGGCGAGCGGCTGCGGGTAACGCCCGAGGCGCGCCCACGCGATCCATCCTCTAGGATGGACAGTCTATGACCACCGGTACCGACGACCTCTACGCGACGCTGGGCGTCGCCCGGGATGCCTCCCCGGACGATGTGAAGCGCGCGTTCCGCAAACTCGCGATGGAGTACCACCCCGACCGGAACAAGGACGAGGGCGCCGAGGCGCGGTTCAAGCAGATCAACGCGGCCTACGAGGTGCTGTCCGACCCGGAGAAGCGCGCGCGGTACGACCGTTACGGCGCGGCGGGCATCGGCAACGCGGGCGCGCAGGGCTTCTCGGGGCACGAGGGGTTCGGCGGCTTCGGCGACATCTTCGATGCGTTCTTCCGCGGCACCGCCTCGCGACGCGCCGGGCCGCAGCCCGGCGCTGACCTGCGGGCGACGATGACGCTGACCCTGGAGGAGGCGGTCTTCGGCGTGGAGCAGGAGATGACGTACCAGCGGACCGAGCGCTGTCCCGACTGCAACTCCACCGGCCAGGTGAACGGCGCCGCGCGGCCCGAATGTCCCGACTGCAAGGGGCAGGGCGAGTTGCGCCGCGTGCAGCAGTCCGTCTTCGGGCAGTTCGTAAACGTGGCGGCATGCGGGCGTTGCCGGGGCGAGGGGACGATCGTCACCGACCCGTGCAAGACGTGCCGCGAGAACGGCCTCCGGCGCGTGAAGGTGAGCCGCACGATCAAGGTGCCGGCGGGCGTCGACGACGGTTCGCTGCTGCGCATTTCGGGCGAGGGCGACCACGGGCCGCGCGGCGGACAGCCGGGGCACCTGTACGTGGAGCTTCGCGTCCGGCCGCACGAGCAGTTCAAGCGTGCGGAGAACGACCTGATCTACGACCTGCCGCTGAACATCGCGCAGGCCTCGCTCGGGATCGACATCGACGTGCCTACGCTCGAGGGCGAGACGGTCGAGTTGAAGCTGAAGCCGGGTGTCCAGCACGGCGAGGTCCACGCGATCCGTGGCAAGGGTGTCCCGTACCTGCGCGGCAGCGGGCGCGGCGATCTCCTCGTGCGCACACACGTCGTGACGCCGACCACGCTGACGAAGGACCAGAAGGCGCTCTTGGCGAAACTCGCGGAATCCCTCGGGACGCCGGACGTGCCGGAAGACCCTTCGATCTTCTCGCGCATCCGCGACGCGTTCATTCCATAACGCGCCTCACCTCGTGACGCCGCGACCGCCGACACACAGCGCCTCCCAGTGGGTCGAGGTGATCGTTCTCTGCGACTCGGCGGACACCGAACTCGTGGCGGACGCCCTGCGCATCGCAGGCGCCGAGGGGGTGGCGATCGAGCCGGCGATCCTCCTCGACGACGACGCCGACTTCACGTACACGGAGCGGACGGACGTGCCGTGGACGGTGCGCGGCACGGTACCCGCGCCGTTCGACACCGCCGGACGCCGCGCGCTCCGGCGGCACCTGACCTCGCTTCCGTTGCGGGCGCCGCTCGGCCGTATGCGAGTGGTCGAAGTCCACCCCGAACAGTGGTCGGAGGCGTGGAAGCGGTTCTTCGGCGTCCTGCACCTCGGGCAGCGCACGGTGATCCGGCCGACGTGGGAGAAGTACCGGGCGAGACCGGACGAGATCGTCATCGACCTCGACCCGGGCACGGCATTCGGCACAGGCCAGCACGAAACGACACGGCTCTGCCTGGAAGCGCTCGAGGCGGTGGTGACGCGGGGCTGCACGGTGCTCGACGTTGGCGCCGGGTCGGGGATCCTCGCGATCGCGGCAGCGAAGCACGGCGCGACACGCGTGCGCGCGATCGACCTCGATGCCTCGACAGTGGCCGTCGTGCGGGAGAACGCGGAGCGGAACGGCGTCAGCGCGCGGATCACGGCTGCGGCCGGGACGCTGGGCGACGCATGGCCGTGGCCTCGGACCTCGCCCATCGAATGCGCGGACGTCGTCGTCGCCAACATCTCGTCGAGCGCGGTGCGAGCGATGCTTTCCGACATCGCCGCCGCGGTAAAGCCTGGCGGGGCAGCGGTGCTGTCCGGGTTCCTTGCGGTGGACGCCGGCACGATGGTGCGCGCGGCACGGCGGGCTGGGCTGCGCCATGTCACGCGGCACGACGGCCTCGAATGGTCGTGCGTCGTGGGTCGGCGCGGATCGGCCTCGCCGGACTAGGGGCGGAACGCGTCCTTCGTCCAGGTGAACGGGTCCACATTCACGCCGTAGACCTTGACCTCCCAGTGCAGGTGCGGGCCGGTCGAATAGCCGGACGTCCCCATGCGACCGACGGGTGTCCCCACTTCCACGAGATCGCCCGGCTTCACCAGGGCCGCCTCGAGGTGGTGGTAGCCGCTCTTCACACCGGCACCATGGTCAAGGATGACGGAAAGCCCTCGGATCGGCTGATCTTCGACGAAGGCGACGCGCGCGGGAGCCGTGGCGACCACGGGCGTCCCCTGGTCATTCGCGATGTCCGCGCCCGAATGGAACCCGCCGACCGGGCCGCCGTTCACCGAACGTCCGGCGCCGAACTGAGTCGACACCGAGCCAGCGGCGGGCTGGATGAACAGCTTCTCCCAGCGCGCCTCCGGATCGAAGGTGGAGAACTCCTTCACCCGCAGCTGCTCCTCGGTCGCGATGGCCTGCGGAGTGAGGAGCGACTGCACCTCCTCTGTGACCTCGAGGTAGTCGACCGGCCGCTCGACCGGGACGACGGCGATCGAGGCGACGACGCGCTGGGTCGTCCGGCCATCCACGTCCTGGAGCGTGATCTCGGCGACACGCGGCCCGGGTTCCGCCTCGACCGGCACGCCGAGTAACGTCCAGAGCAGGTCGCCCTGCTGACGGAGCGGGATCGTCTGCCCGAGGAAGCGCACCTGTCCGTGCCGCTCGGCGGCACGGAAAACCAGCAGCGTCGTCTCGCCGTTGCCGACGTCCTTCGGACGGAACTCGAAGGTGGCGGGAGCCGGCGTAGGGCTGGGAGTCTGCCTGGGGGGCGCGGTCGGTGTCGGGGACGCAGGACGACTAATTGGGGTTTCGAGCGCGCTCAGAGCCACGGGCGAGCCGCCCGTAGCCGGGGACACCGCCGGTCGCGGCCGAAGGAATGCGACACCGACGGCGCCGGCCGGGAGCGTGACCCCCAGTGCGAGGGCGGTGCGCAGGAGCGAGCGACGTGACCACCGCCGGGGGGACGCCTGATCCACGGTGCCTCCCGAAGCCTCGAACGGCCGACGAGATCTCTATCCTACCCCGCCGCGTGCACGCGAAAATTTCACAGTTGCGACTTGCCAGATTGCTATACTCCCGCCGTTCGCAGCCGGCCCGCGGCCTCCGGCTTCGATTCCCCGGCAATCGCACCCCTCGGCGAATCCGAGGTGCCCACGGTCACCTCTGGTTTCTCGGATGGCACCCTCGGGGCGGGCGGCCCAGGCGGAGGAGCAGATGGAAGCCCCGAAACTCGTCGCGGAGCGCATCCTCGCGAACGTGGAGCGCGTGATCATCGGCAAGACAGACGAGGCACGGTTCGCCCTCGTCACGCTGCTGTGTCGCGGCCACCTGCTGATCGAGGACGTCCCCGGCGTCGGCAAGACGATGCTCGCCCGGGCGCTGGCGAAGTCCGCGGGGTGTTCGTTCTCCCGCATCCAGTTCACGCCGGACCTGCTGCCCACGGACGTGACGGGCGTATCGGTCTACCGCCAGGGGACGGGGGAATTCGTCTTCCGTCCGGGCCCGATCATTTCGCAGATCGTCCTCGCCGACGAAGTGAACCGGGCGACGCCGAAGACACAGTCCGCGCTCCTCGAGGCGATGGAGGAACACCAGGTCACGGTGGACGGGATCACGCATCCCCTCCCTCGCCCGAACATGGTGATGGCGACGCAGAACCCGATCGAATACGAGGGCACGTTCCCGTTGCCGGAAGCGCAGCTGGACCGCTTCTTCATGCGTATCCACCTCGGCTACCCCAGCCCAACGGACGAAGTCCTGATCATGGACGCACAGCAGGAACGCCACCCGATCGAAACGCTGGGTGAAGTCGTATCGCCGGCCGAACTGATCGAACTGCAGGACGCGGTGGGCCGGATTTACGTCGACCCGCTCATCAAGCAGTACATCGTGAGCCTGGCGAACGCGACACGGGAGAATGAGGCGGCGTACCTGGGTGCCTCGCCGCGTGGGTCGCTCGCGCTGATGCGGGCGACACAGGCGTTTGCGATGCTGGACGGGCGCGACTTCGTACAGCCGGACGACGTGAAGCTGCTAGCATACGCGACGCTGGGGCATCGCGTGATCGTGAGCCCGAGCGCGCGTGTCCGCGAGATCGACGCGCGCCAGATCGTGGAGGAAGTCGTGGGACGCGTGCCGGTACCGGGCGTCCGCGCCCGCGGCGGCGCGTAGGCCTCGAGGACGCGGTGCGTCGTCTTCTGCGTGAACTCGGACGGCGTAGCAACGTCGCGCTGGCTGCGGCAGTCGCTGTCGTCTGCATCGTCGTAGGGTTCGCCACGGGATTCTGGCTCCTCTTCCGGATCGCCTACGTGATCGTGGTCGCCATCCCGTTGCTGTACTTCTGGACCCGCGCGATGGCCAACAGCCTGGAGGTGGACGTCCGGCGCACATCCCACCGGGTGACGCAGGGCCAACCGCTGGAGGGCCAGATCACCGTGCGCAGCCGCTCGATCCTGCCGAAGGTATGGCTGGAGGTGGAGGACCCCTCGTCGGTCCCGGGGCACAGCGCGCAGCGCGTGTTCACGATGGGGGCACGTGGCGTCCGATCGTGGACCTACCGCACCAGGACACGGGTGCGGGGCGTGTACACGCTGGGGCCTGTCATCGTCTCAGCGAGCGACCCGTTCGGCTTCTTCACGTTCCGGCGCACCTTCGGCGAACGCACGACCGTCCTCGTCTATCCGAACGCACCGGAATTGCCGAACTTCGCTATCCCTCCGGCCAACCTGCCGGGGGAGGGCCGGTTCCGCCGCCGCACCCAGAACGTGACCCCAAACGTGGCCGGCCTGCGCGAGTACGCACCGGGCGACTCGTTCAACCGGATCCACTGGCCGGCGACCGCCCGCAAAGGCGAGCCGATGGTGAAGCAGTTCGAACTCGACCCCGCGTCTGACATCTGGGTCGTGCTCGACCTGGAGGCTCGGCACCATGTCGGCGAGGACGAGGACGGCACCGAGGAAGCGGCGGTACAGGTCGCCGCGGCGGTTGTGCGTCACTTCGTGAACGCAAACCGGTCGGTGGGGCTCATCACGTTCGGGGACGACCTTCGGATCGACGAGCCCGACCGCGGACAGAGCCACTTCACGCGCACCCTCGAATCGCTCGCGCTGGCGCGCGCGGTGGGCGACGTCTCACTGTCTGCGCTGCTCGTCGAAGAGTCGCGCCGGTTCGGACGCCACACGACGGTCGTGGTCGTCACGCCATCCACAGACGAGCAGTGGGCGTACACGCTGATGTCGCTGGGGGCGCGCGGCGTGAAGGTGGCAGCGGTCCTGATCGAGGCGGACACGTTCGGGCCAGCACCCAGTCCGCTCCCGGTGTACGGGACGCTGGCCGCCGCCGGGATCTATGCCTACACCGTGAAGGCGCAGGATGACCTGCGCCGCGTGCTCTCCTCGGGCGCCGACCCGGCACTCGGGCGCGCGATCCCCGAGGCCCGCTGATGGCCGTGCATACGCTGGACGACTACTTCGCGCCGGCGACACGCGACGACGACCGTCCGCGACGTCCATGGTGGCTCTCCTGGGAGGAGTGGCTCACCTTCACGCTGCTGCTCTTCCTGATGGTGCCCGTCGTCGGGTCGCTCCAGTCCGCGGACTGGGTCGACGAAATGCCCTCGCTGGTGGCGACGGCGCTGTGCGGACTGGTGTTCGGCTGGGTGTTCGCGAAGTCGCCGCTGCCAGGCTGGGCCGGCGCTGTGATCGGTGGGCTGGCGGGGGCCGGGACGACGCTGTTCCTGGTCCTGCGTTCGCTCCTGCTCGTCGACGCCGGCCAGGACGGATGGTCGCAGCGATGGACCGAGTTCTGGCTCCGGCTGGAAGACTGGTGGAATGCGCTGCTGACCAAGGACTTCTCTGCCGACCCACTGCCATTCGTGGTCGTGCTGGTCTTCGCCGTCTTCGCCGTCGCGTATGTGACCGTCTGGTCGACGGCGCGATGGAAGAACCCGTGGGCGGCGGTGCTGCCCGGCGGGTTTGTGCTGCTCACGAACATCTCGTACCTGCCCGGACAGCCGTCGTTCGCGGTCGTCTTCTTCGTCGTCGCCTCGGTGCTGCTGGTGACGCGTTTGCAGTACACGCGTGCCGTCGAGCGCTGGGGGCACCAGCGGGTGCAGCCGCCAGACTTCATGTCGGTCGAGGTGTTGCTGGTCGCCTCGATCGTGGCCGGAGTCCTCGTGTTCACCGCGTGGACGGTGCCCACTGCGAACAACTGGGGCCCGATCGCCCGTGGGTGGAATGCACTGATCGCTCCCATCGCCCAACAGTTCGAGGGGTCCGGTGGCGTGTTCGTCGGTATCTCGTCCAAGAAGTCGCTGCCGGTGCATGCACTCGGAACCACGCTACCGCTGCAGGGGCCCGTGACGCTGGACGGCATCCCTATCTTCCGCGTCGAGGCACCAGAGCCCATGACGTTGCGCGGCGCCGTGTACGACGAATACACGGGCACGGGGTGGCGACTGTCGCAGGCCGCGGCGAAGCCGCTGGACCTGACGATCGAACAGGCCGAGCAGGGGACTGAGAGCAGTCGAGCCCAGGTGCGGCGTCCGGTGAAGACGAAGATCACGGTCGTCGGCGAGGGCAGCCCGCTCCGTCGCCTGCTGACACCCGGAGACCCGCTGGCGTCCGACAAGCCGGGCCGGATCCTCGGTGCACCGGGGGCGCAACCAGCCGCGATTGTGCCGGACAAAGAGTCGGGGACGGGCAGCGAATACACGACGGTGGGCGCGATCTCCGCGGCAGCAATCAACTCGCTCCAGGATGCGGGGACGGCATACCCCGACGACATCTTCCGCGCCTATACGCAATTGCCGGCCAGCACCCCACTTGAAGTCTCAGAATTGACGAAGCAGATCGTCGGCAATGCCGCGACCCCGTATGAGGCGGTCCGCCGCGTGGAGACGTATCTACGCGGGACGTACATCTTCACGCTGGAACCGGACCGACCAACGCCACGACGTGATGCCGTGGCCTTCTTCCTCTTCGACGAGAAGGCCGGCTACTTCGACCACTTTGCCAGCGCGATGGCGGTCATGCTGCGGTCGGTCGGCATCCCCACGCGCCTCGCGGCCGGGTTCGTCCTCGACCCGGCGGACTTCAACAGCACCGACAAGGTCTACGCCGTCTCTGAGCAACGCGCCTGGGCGTGGCCCGAGGTCTACTTCCCCAACCTCGGGTGGGTGGAGTTCAACCCGACACCCTCGCGCGGCGTCGTGGCTCGTCCCGGCGACGACAGCGCTGCGCTGGCGGCGGCAGCGGATGAACGCAACACGGACGAACTGGACCAGTTGCTCTTCGACGACCTGGACGCCGGCGACCCGGCGCTTCAAGAACCGACCGGCACGCTCACGATCACCGGAGCGGGCCGCCGCCTGTTCGCACGGATCATGGCGTCGTTGCTCGTCGTCTCGGCTGTCGGCCTCGTGGTCATGCTCATCGCGAGGTGGTGGTGGGAGCGGCCGTTCCGCGGCCTCGCCGCACCGCTCTCCCGCTGGTCGAAGGTGATGCGGCTCGCGGAACTCGCGGGCCTTGCGCCCGATCCCGCCTGCACGCCGACCGAGGCGGCGGAGGTCATCATCCCGGGTGTGGGCGAGCCCGCCGCGCTGCGTGCCCTCGCGCTGGCGTACACGAACGGGCGCTACGCACGCGAAGCCACCGTCGAGACTCAGGGCGAAGCGACCGCAGCCGACCGGGAGTACCGGTCAGTGAGCGCCGTGCTGCGCAAGCGGATCGCACGCCGCGTGCTCCGGCTCTGGCAGATGCCGGAACGTCCACGCACCGTCGTCCTGACCGGCAGTGGACGGGCTCAACGTGCAGGGGTGCGATCGATGCCCGGTGCCGGCACCCGTACCCGGGCCACGGGACGCGTCCCGCGCAGCTAACCCGATCAGCGCGGGGGTGGGGTGCCGCCGGCCGGAGGCGCCAACCTCGGCAGGCGGTCCAGCGAGTTCGCCTGACGGGCAAGTTCGAGGATCCGAAGCGCCTGCTCTCGTGACACCTCGGGCCCCAGTGCACCCAGCGCGGCCTCGAGCGCGGCCTGCGCCTCAGCAAAACTGGTGGGCGCCGCGGGCGCATCGTTGGGATCAGCACCGACGCCGGGTTGAGGCGACTGGCCCGGCTGGCTGCCCGTCCCAGGCTGCTGCTGGCCGCCTGGCTGTCCACCCGCCCCGCCCGACTGCTGACCTGGTTGCTGCCCCGGTTGAGGGGAATCGCCGGATTGCCCGTCCGGCGGCTGCTGATCGCCGTCACCGCCGGGCGGGTTCTGACCGTCATTGCCCTGGTCGCGACGCTGGTCCGGGTTCGTACGCGAGAGCACGAGTTCCAGGTTCGCCTTGGCCGCCGGATCGGTCGGGTCGAGGTGCAGCACCGCGACGTACCGATCGCGCGCGTCGGTCCACGTCTCCAGCATCACCGCCGTATTACCCGCGGCGAACTCCATCCGTCCGGCGAGCTCCACGTCCGACGCCTCGTTGAGCGCGCCGACGATGGCGCGGTACGCCTCGTGGTGGCGAGCGAGCTGGTGGAGGGCGAGCCCGCGGTTGTACGCAATGGCCGGGCTCCTCGGGTCGACCGTGGCGGCACGGTCGTACGCCGCCAGTGCCTCCTCGTACCTCCCCTCGGCATACAGCCGGTTGCCTTCCGCAACAGCCCGATACACCGGCGTGCCGAGGATTGTGGAGCACGCGGAAAGCAGCGTCATGACGAGCAGCATCATCCCGAGCGCGCTCGACCGGGCCAATCGCGACGATCGTCGGAATGCCCGCCATTGCCTCGCTGACAGTGAGCCGGACGGCCGAGGCAGCAGCAGCGGGAGGACGGCGAGCACGAGGGCGGCACCGGCGAACCACTGGAACCGCTCCACGCCCGCCTGCTGGGAAACCTCCGCGAAACGCGTCTGTTGAAGACGCCGGAATTCCACGGCGAAGCCGGGCACCTGCGCCACGTCTCGCACCTGTCCGCCGGTCTGCTCCGCCAGCGCGACCAGTGGCGTGCGCTGGCCGCGCGTGAGGTCGGTGCCGCCGCTCGACGCGGGAAGGGCGGTGGGATTCTCCGTCGCGGCAAACGCGCCGAAGACGCGCACCTGCTGACTCCGTGCCTTCCCCGCAGCCGCGCCGACCGCGGTGATGTCCGCCTGCTGCACCTCGCCATCGGTGACGACGAGGACGACCTGCGTGGTCGCGCGGTCCTCGACATCCATTAGCGTTAGCGCTGCCTCGACGGCACCGCCGAGGTCGGTGCCTGGACGTACCAGCGAGGACTCACCCTGCGCGCGCTGGACAAGCGTCCGCACCGCTTCAATGTCCAGCGTGAGCGGTGACCGCGGGAACGAGGAGCCGGCGAAGGTGACGAGGCCGACGCGGTTCCCCTGGAGGTGGGTGAGGAGTTCGCCGACCGCAGCAGCGGACGCCTGCGCACGCGAAGGCGCGACATCATGGGCGAGCATCGACCGCGAAATGTCCAGCACGACGACGACGTCGATGCCACGCTGCTCGAGCGGCGTCTCCTGCGACCCCCATCGAGGTCGCGCCGACGCGATCGCCGCAACCGCGATGGCGCCGACCAGCAATGCCGCACCGGCGAGGTGGACCAGCTCCCGGCCACCGCCTCCCGTCGGGCCGCCGAGCGCCACGCGCGCGGCGTGGCGGCGTCTGGCCTCGTGGCGCGCCAGCAGGACGGCCACCGGGACGGCAGCCAGCATGCACAGCGCGAGCGGCCAGACAAAGCCCTCCGCCAGCGCGTTCACGGCGCCCTCCTCAGCCAGGTCGCCCTCAACGCACCTTCGGAGAGCAGCGCGAGGACTGCGACCCCCGCCAGCCACGGGCCGTACTCCGTGAAGTCGAGGAACTTCCGTTCACCCAGACGCGAGCGCTCGAGGTTCCCGATATCCGCGTAGATCTTCTTCAACTCGTCTGGCGTGCGGGCGTCATACGACTGCGCACCGGTGGTGATCGCCATCGCCTGCAGCCCGGACGCGGCCCCGGTGGTACCGGCGAAGGCAACGGTATAGACGCGGATGCCGAGGGCCTGCGCGACTCGTGCCGCGTCCGCCGGCTCCACGTTACCCGCGTTGTTCTCGCCGTCGCTGAGCAGCACGACGACGCGGCTCCGCGCCGGGGAATCGCCGAGGAGCGTGAGCGCCTCCGCGAGCCCCAGGCCAATCGCCGTGCCGTCCTCCACGAGCCCGGGTTCCAGGGTCTTCGCGCGCTGCTTCAGCGCGTTGTGGTCCGCGGTCAGCGGCGAAAGCGTGATCGCGCGCGACTGAAACGCAACGAGACCGATCCGACCGCCATCGAGCCGATCCGCGAACTCCGCGACCGCCTGCTGCGCTGCTGTCAGGCGCGTCACTCGCGGTACCGCCAGCTGTGTCATGGAGGAGGAGACGTCGACCGAGAGCACGACGTCGACGCCCTCCTCGGGCGCGACGGTGACCGCGTTCCCGTGTCGCGGCCGGGCGATGGCGACGATGAGGAGCGCGATGGCGATCGCACGAAGCGCACCCGGAAGCCAGCGGAGACGTAGCCGCCACGTCGGCCTCGCAGCGGCACGGGCGAGCGTGCCGTCTGCGATCACCGTGGCCGCCCGCCGTCTGAGCAGACCGGGGAGCGCCAGCACGGCGACAGCGGGCAGCAGGAACAGCAGGACCGGCGTCGCGAACGCGAAGCCCTCGAAACCGGGAGCGCCAGCGAGGCCGGGGATCACGCGGTCACCCCACGGGGGAGCACGCCGGTCGGGGCCGCGCCGGGTCGGGACAACTCCACAATTTCGTAGGCGACGGTGAGGTCGTGGTCGGCCGAGGCGGGATCCGGGAAGCGGTGCGCATACACGGCCGCGTCGCAGCGTTCGAGGAGACCTCCGACGAGGCGGGCCTGCCAGCGGTCGACGCCGTTCGTGGTCATACGTCGTTCGAGCTCTTCCGTGGTGAGCGCGTGAGCGTTGAAGCCGATGCGTTCCGAGAGATAGCGGCGGACGACCGCTGCGATCGTGCCGTAGTACCGCTCGAACGCCGAGGGATCGACCAGCGTTATGCCGGCGAGGTCATCGAGGAATTCGCGGGCGGAAGCCTCCGCGGTGAGCGGCACGGGCGCCGGCTCCACCTCGATCTCCCCTCGGATGCGGCGGAGCACCAGGCGCAGGCGGCGGACGACCAAGATGCCCGCCCCGGCGATCAGCGCCAGACCACCGACCACGGCAAGCACCGTCAGCGTCGGACGCAACCATGCCGCAGGCCCACCGGGGACGGTCACCGGATCCTTCAGCGGACGCAGGGCGGTATCGTCTGGTCCGCGCGTCGGGACCACCTCGAAGTCGGGCGTCTGAACCTGGAACCGGCCGGTGCGGCCGTCCTGT
Organism: Chloroflexota bacterium; assembly: GCA_016875635.1. Lineage (GTDB taxonomy): Bacteria > Chloroflexota > Dehalococcoidia > UBA2979 > UBA2979 > SURF-43. The sequence goes on along the minus strand of VGPD01000001.1, from coordinate 24,187 downwards.
GTCACCCAGGCGACGGGGAAGGGGGAGAGCCTGACCCGTCCGACCACGAATGGCTGCACGGTCCATGTCACGGTCGTCTGCACCGCACCATCCGGCATCGCGAGTGTGCTCACTGCAGGCTTACCGAACTCGATGGAGGCGGGCGGCTCGGGCGTCGCCGTCACAGCAACATCTGCACGATGGCGCACCCGCAGCATGAGCAGCAGACGATCGCCGATCGATGGATCGTGACGGTTCATCGTGACCTCGACTCCGAGGATCGGCGCGGGGGGCTGCTGAGCGACAGCGGCGCGTGGCGCGAGTGCAGAGAGGGCCACCACGACCACAAGCAGGACGAGCCCAACACGCATCTAGACCGCCCTCGCACGATGGCGGAAATATGAGACCAGCGGCGCCGTGACATCGCAGTCGAGGTGAACCTCGATCTCGTCGACACCGGCGGTCGCCAGCGACCGCTTCCGCCGTGACGCACGGACGGCCGCGGCCTCCGCATACGCCTCCCGTACGCGCGTGCTCGATGAGTCGAGCAGCAGATGTCCTCCCCGCTCCGCGTCCACGACTTCGACGATGCCGACATCGGGGAGTGCGACGTCCAGCGGGTCGACCAGGGTGATCGCGATCACCTCGTGCCGGCGGGCCAGGCCACGGAGCGACTCCTCGTAACCGCTGGCGATGAAGTCGGAGATCAGGAACACCGTGGAACGGCGACGCAGGACGCGCCCGAGGTAGTCAGCCGCCGCCCCGATGTCGGTGGTGTGGCCATGCGCGGACTGCTGCGCGCGCAGGACGTCGCCGACCAGACGCGCCACCTGTCGCACGCCTCGACGGGGTGGGGTGAAGGAACGTACACCGTCATCGAAGAGCAGCAGTCCGGCGCGATCGTGGTTGAAGGTAGCGGAGAACCCAAGGAGCGCGACGGCCTCCGCCGCGGCCTCGAAGCGGCCCCGCGCGGGACGCGCTGCGAGGGCGGACGCCGAGACATCCACGGCGCAGACGACCGTGAGTTCGCGTTCCTCGACGTACTCTTTCACCCAGGGCCTGCCCATGCGGGCCGTGACGTTCCAGTCGATCCGCCGGGCGTCGTCACCGGGCACATACTCGCGGGCCTCGGCGAATTCGATGCCCGAACCACGGAAGATCGAACGGTAGTTGCCTGTGGTCATGCTGGCGGCCCGTCGCCGCGCGCGGATCTCGATGGCGCGGACACGGGCGAGTGCCTCCGCGCTCAGCGCGAGCGCCTCATCCTCGGTGTCCGGTCTGCCGAGGGGGGTCATGGCCGGCCCTAGGGGATCCCGACGCTTTCGAGGATGCGCGTGGCGACCTCGTCCGCGTCGACCCCGCGCGCCTCCGCTTCGTAGGTGAGGATCAGGCGGTGGCGGAGCACGTCGGGCGCCAGCGCCTTTACATCCTCGGGCGTGGTGAACGTCCGCCCATCGAGGAAGGCATAGGCCTGCGCGGCGCGGGCGAGGAAGATGGCGGCTCGCGGCGAAACGCCGAATTCCAGCAACGGCTGCAATTCGGCCAGGCGGAAGCGCGCCGGTTCCCGTGTCGCCTCAACGATGCGGACGATGTACTCGCGCAACCGCTCGTTCACCTCGACGGCCCTCACCCCCTCGCGGAGCCGTGCGATCTCCGCGAGGGCGACGACCGGGCGTGCCTGCGGCGGCTCCTGGTCGAGCGAGCGCGCGAGGATCTCACGCTCCTGCTCACGCTCCGGGTAGTGGACGACGATCTTCAGCATGAAGCGGTCGAGCTGTGCCTCGGGCAGCGGGTACGTGCCCTCTTGCTCAATCGGGTTCTGCGTCGCGAGCACCAGGAATGGGTCGGGCAGGGGGTGGGTCTGGCCCCCGATCGAGACGGTGCGCTCCTGCATCGCCTCGAGGAGCGCGGACTGCACCTTCGCGGGGGCGCGGTTGATCTCGTCGGCAAGGACCACATTCGCGAAGATCGGACCACGACGAGTGTGGAACTCCGCGTCCTGCGGGTTGTAGATCAGGGTTCCGGTCACATCCGCGGGCAGCAGGTCCGGCGTGAACTGGATCCGCGAGAACGAGCATTCGAGCGCGCGTGCGAGCGTGGAGACCGCCAGCGTCTTCGCGAGTCCGGGGACACCCTCGATCAGCGCGTGGTTGTTCGTGAGCAGCGCCACGAGCAGGCGGTCAATCAACCCCTGTTGCCCGACGATGACACGCCCGACCTCAGCACGAATCGCCTCTACCTCACGGTGGAGCACATGCGATCGCGGATCAGAACCTGCGGGGCCAGCGGCGAATTGAGCCATGGGCTCTCCCGTCAACGAGGCGAGAAGGCCAGTCTAGCGGGCGCACATCAGGCCGTGTTTAGGAAGTGTGAAGTCTCGGCTAACCGCCCGCAGCGACGGCGAGCGCGTCCGATGTCGCGGTGCCTGCCTCGCGGGCGTCGCCCAGGACTCCGAGCAATCCGCGCAGCCGCTTCAGCAGTTCTTCCAGCGCTGCGGGATCGACACCGCCCCTGCGGAACCGGGCGGAGGCGCCGCCTCGCTGCCGGATCACGATCTCGACGGTGGTGTCACCCTGATGTTCGTCGAGGAGCGCGCAGATCCGCTGCAGGCGGCGCAGGTCCGCAGCCTGATCAGTCGTCTCCTCCATCGCGACCACGAGGCGATGGGGGCCGGTCAGATCGGCGCGCGGCGCGCTCGGCGGGACTTCGACGGGCTCGGGGGCGGGGCGTTCGTCCGGTGCGACGATGTGGAGGTCGGGGCGGCGGCCTGGACCAGGGGCCGGCGGTGGCGAGGCGGGGCCCGGGTAGGAAGGCGACTCCTCGGCGGCCCGTGGCTGCGAGGGCGTACGACGCACGATAAACCGGGAGAGGTTGGCGTCCGCAGGTCGGCCGTCCTCGTAGTCGTACGGGGTGGCCTCGGCCGCCGCGACCGTCAGGCGATCACCGCGCTGGCGGATGGTGACTTTCACCATCAGCACGGTGCCCTCAAAGAGCAGGCCGCGTGCCTTCCACGGCTCGTACTGGTCGGACCAGACGACGACCTCCATCTGGCCGCTGAGGTCCTCCAGGGTGACGGCGGCGAATGCCTTCCCCTGTTTCGTGGCGAGCGAGCGTACCCCGACCACCGTGCCTGCGATGACGGCTTCCTGGCCCACGAGGTCAGCGGTCACCTCGGAGAGGGTGTGCGTCACCCACTCTGCGAGGTGATGCGACGCCTGCTGGAAGGGGTGTTCCGACAGGTAGGTGCCGAGCAGTTCCTTCTCCCACTGGAGCAACTGCTGCTGCGGGATCACGACGCTCTCGATCTCCAGGGCCGGCAACGGCGTGGCGACCTGCGCCCCGAAGAGGTCGAACATCGATGTCTGTCCGGTCTCGCGCAACCGTTGTTCCTGCTGCGCGAGCGAGAGGATCCGGTCCAGCCCGCCGATGATCCCACCGCGGCTGCCGAGGCTGTCCATGGCGCCGGCGCGGGCCAGCGCCTCCAGCACCCGCTTGTTGATCTCACGGGCGCTGATGCGCCGCGCAAAATCCTCGAGGTTGGCGAACGGCCCAGCCCCGCGACGCTCCGTGAGCAGGCCCTCGACCGCACCGGCGCCGACGTTCTTGATCTGCGCGAGGCCGTACCGGATGCCGTCACGCCCATCCTCGGCCACTTCGATGGCGAAGTTCGCCTCGCTCCGGTTGACGTCGGGTGCCATCACGGTGATCCCGAGGCGGTGGCATTCGGCGAGGGCAGCCGCGATCCGGTCAGTGTTGCCGCTCGCCGACTGGAGGACCGCGCACATGTACTCGACGGTGTAGTGCGCCTTCAGATACGCGGTCTGGTACGCGATGACGCCGTAACAGGTAGCGTGCGCCTTGTTGAAGGCGTAGCCGGAGAACGGCTGGATCAGGTCGAAGAGGTCGTTTCCCAGTTTTTCCGTGTAGCCGTTGGCCCTGATGCCATCGAGGAAACGCGAGCGCTCCTCCACCATTACAGCGGCGTTCTTCTTCCCCATCGCCTTGCGCATGACGTCCGCCTGGCCCAGCGAATAGCCGGCGAACGTGCGCGCGATCTGGAGCACCTGCTCCTGGTACGTGATCACGCCGTATGTCTCGTCGAGGATCGGACGAAGGTCCTCGTGCGCGTAGTACGGGGCGACACGGCCATGCTTCACGTCGATGAAGCGCGGGATGTGCTCAAGCGGACCCGGACGGAAGAGCGCGACCATCGCGGAGAGCTCTCGGATGTCCTTCGGCTTCAGCTCCACGACGTAGCGGCGCATCCCCGCCGACTCCATCTGGAACACACCGAAGGTCTCACCGGCCGCGAGCAACTCCGCGGCTGCCTCGTCCCCATCGGGGATGGTCAACAGGTCGATGTGCTCGCCGCGCCGGCGTTCGATCTCCTCGATCGCCTTGCCGAGGATCGTGAGGTTCGTCAGGCCGAGGTAGTCGATCTTGAGGAGGCCGATCTTCTCGATCTCTGCCATCGCGTACTGGGTTGTGGGGACGCCGGTCTCGTCGTCGGCGTCCTTCTTCGTCGCGCGCTGAAGCGGGACCACCTCGACCAATGGCTCGCGCGAGATGACGACGCCCGCCGCGTGTGTCGAGGCGTGACGCGCGACACCCTCGAGCTTGCGGGCGGTGTCGACGAGTTCGCGGACGGCGGCCTCGGTCTCGTATGCGGCAGCCATCTCCTGGGAGTGGGAGAGCGCATCCTCCAGCGTGATGTTGAGCGTCTCGGGCACCATCCGCGCCACACGGTCAGCGGCGGCGTAGTCCATGCCGAGCGCACGGCCGGAGTCACGCAGCGCCGCCTTGGCGCCCAGCGTCCCGAAGGTACAGATCTGCGCGACGCGGTCGCGGCCATACTTCGCCACGGTGTAGCGGATAACCTCTTCGCGGCGGTCGTCCGCGAAATCGAAGTCCACGTCCGGCATCGAGATGCGTTCCGGGTTCAGGAACCGCTCAAACACCAGGCCGTACTCCAGCGGGTCGATGTCGGTGACGTCCAAGGTGTAGAGGATGATCGAAGACGCGGCGGAACCCCTGACACCCATGCGGATGCCGTGTTCCTTCGCGTAGTGAGCGATGTCGCGCACGATCAGCATGTACTCGTCGAAGCCCGTCTTCGCTACTACTTCGAGCTCGTAACGCAGCCGCTCGTGCTGAGACTCGGTCGGGTGACCATAGCGGCGATAGAGGCCGGCCTCGCACAGTTCGTGCAGCCAGTCGCGCGCCGTGGTCCCGGCCGGCACGCCCGGGTCGGGGAGCATCGCGCGGCCGAAACTCAACTTGATGTCGACCTGCTCCGCGATCACCTGCGTGTTGTCGGCCGCCTCGGGCAGGCTAGGGAACACCGAGCGCATCTCCGCCTCGGAGCGGAGGTAGAAGGTGTTGCCGTCCAGCTTGAAGCGCTTCTCGTCGTGCACGGTGGTGTTGGACCCGATGCAGAGCAGCACCTCGTGCGCGCGGTGGTCGTCGTGATGGGTGTAGTGCGAGTCGTTCGTGACGACGAGCGGCAGCCCCATCCGCCTGCCGATCTCGGCGACCTTCGGCATCAGCGCGGAGAACTCCACGATGCCGTGGTCCATCATCTCGAGGTAGTAACGACCCTTGTAGACGTCGGCGTACCAGCCGGCGACCTCCATCGCGCGCTTCTCGTCGCCGTCGCGGAGCGCGGACATGAACTCGCCCGAGGGGCACCCGGAGAGCACGATCAGCCCCTCGGAGTGCTGCTCCAGCAGCTCTTTGTCCATCCTCGGCCGGTAGTAGAAGCCCTCGAGGTGGCTGGCGCTGCTCAGCTTGATCAGATTGCTGTAGCCCGCCTCGCTGGTGGCGAGCATCGTGAGGTGGTGAGGCCAGCGGCTCTTCGGGTCCTTGTCGAAGCGCGACTTCGGGGCGACATACGCCTCGATGCCCAGGATGGGTTTCAGGTCGTACTTCTTCGCCGTCTCGTAGAACTCGATCGCGCCGTACAGGGCGCCGTGGTCCGTGATGGCGAGAGCGTTCTGGCCCATCTCCTTCGCACGCTTCACGAGCGGCTCCACCTTCGACAGGCCGTCGAGGAGGGAGTACTCGGAGTGGACGTGGAGGTGGGTGAACATCGGCGGTAGGGGCGTCCTCGGAGGCGTCAGGAACGCGTCATCAGCATATACAGATACGCGAACGGGCGTGCGATCCACCCGGACTCGCGACGCTACTCCGCCCGGTTGCGTTACGCAACCATTCTGGTGGCATAGGAAGTCAAAGACAGAGGCGCCTTCAGGCACCGCCTCGGGGGTAGACGAGGAGCCGCCTAGCCCCGGTCGAGTTCGAAGGCAGCGTGGAGGGCACGGACGGCGTCTGCGACCCGGGATGAGTCCACGACGCAGGTGATGCGGATGTCGCTCGTCGAGATCATCTCGATGTTCACGCCGTGGTCGAAGAGCGTGCGGAACATCCGGGCGGCGTAGCCCGGCGCGCTGGCCATTCCGGTGCCGACGATCGAGACCGTGCCGAGGTCGGGGGCGGAGACCACCTCGCGGGCGCCGATCTTCGGCATCAGGTCGTTGATCACCTCCAGCGCGTGGGCGAAGTCGGCGGGCGTGACCGTGAAGGTGAGGTCAGTGAGCCGTTCGACGCTCGCGTTCTGGACGATGGTGTCGACGGAGACGTGGGCTTCGGCCAGCGGCTCGAAGATCTGCGCCGCGATACCGGGGCGGTCCGGAACTCCTCGGACCGTGATCTTGGAGATCTTGTCCTGGTGCGCGATGCCGCGGACTTTGTTGCCCTGTTCCATCGTCATCTCCCTGTGGATCAACGTCCCGGGTGCACTTGCGTCGAACGTGCTGGCGACCAGGATCGGCACGTCATAGATCGCCCCCACCTCGACGGCACGGGCGTGCATCACTCGTGCGCCGGTCGAGGCGAGTTCCAGCATTTCCTCGTACCCGATCTCGCGCAGCGGACGGGCCTGCGGCACCACACGCGGGTCGGCGGTGAAGATGCCCGGCACGTCCGTGTAGATCTCGCAGGTCGTCGCCTTCAGCGCTGCCGCGAGGGCGACCGCCGTCGTGTCGCTGCCGCCCCGGCCCAGCGTGGTGACGTCGAAGTCCTCGGAGATGCCCTGGAAGCCGGCGACGATCACCACTCGACCCGCGGCGAGTTCGCGCTCCATGCGGGTGGTGTCGATGTCCGCGATGCGCGCGCGGCCGTAGACCGCGTCCGTCTTGATGCCGGCCTGCGCACCGGTGAGGCTGACCGCGTCCACGCCCAGGGCATCGAGCGCCATCGAGAGCAGGGTGGAGGAGACGATCTCCCCGGTGTGGAGCAGGACATCCATCTCACGCTGGTTGGGCTTCGGGTTGATGGCGTTCGCGAGTTCGATGAGGTCGTCTGTCGTGTCCCCCATCGCAGAGACGACGACCACCATCTGCTCGCCCTTGCGACGACGCTCCGCGACGCGTCCGGCGACCCGCTTGATGTGATCGGCCGTGGCGACCGAGGAGCCACCGTACTTCTGGACCGTCCGGATTGCCTTGTCCGTCATCACCTACCCGCCATCGCCAGGACCTCGGTGCCGCGCGCGCTGAGCGAGACCACGCGAGTCACGCCGCCGACACCGTGAGCGGCTGCCGCCTCGCGCATCGCGCCGGCGACTGACTCGCCAGCCTCGGTCACAAACGCCGCGAGGGTCGAGCCGCCACCGGAGAGGTAGGCGCCGTGGGCGCCCGCCTGGCGGGCCGCTGTCAGCGCCGGGTTCATCGCCGGGAAGAGCGTCGCCCGCGCGGGTTGGTGCAGGATGTCCTGTGTCGCCGTGCCGAGGAGGTCGTACCGCCGCTGGGTGATCGCCGCGACGACGAGCGCGGCCCGCGCGATGTTGTGGACCGCCTGCCCGCGCGTCAGCGAATCAGGCAGCCGTTCGCGCGATTCGTGCGTGGGCATGTCGAAGTCAGGGACAAAGATCGCGAGGTGGAGGTCGTCGGGGGGTGCGATCCGGCACCAGATGGGGACACCGTCGTCCTCGGCGACCACGCAGAGGCCCCCGAGGAGCGTCGGGATGATGTTGTCCGCGTGACCCTCGAGCCGGACGGCGAGCGGGATCAAATCCTCGATGGGGTGACGGCTGTTGAGGAGGGCGTTCGCCGCGACGAGACCCCCGGCGAAGGCGGCGGCCGACATCCCCAGGCCGCGGCCGATCGGCATATCGCCGCGGTACTCGGCCCGCAGGGGAGGCATCTGTTCACCTGCCTGATCGAAGAGCGCAGCGGCGGCCATCAGCGCCAGGCGCTCCATGGAGCCAACAGGGGCGACCGGAGCAGCGACGTCGGAGAGCGTGATCTCCCCAGCCCAGTCCAGCGCGACGCCGAGGGCGTCAAAGCCAGGACCGAGGTTCGCAGAGGTGGCAGGAACCCGGACGGTCACGGAACGTGCCATGGAGCCAGTCTAGAAGGGGGCAGATCGCCGGGCAATTCGCACCGGAAGAGGCGGCGCGGCGGTGGACGGACACCTTTCCCGGATGAGTGGCCGTACTACACTGCAAGAGCCGTCCCTGTCCCACGCGCCCTCGGCGCGTCGCTTGTGCGGCGTCTGAACGGCATCTCGTCCGCGAGGGGTGGACGAGGCTTCGACGGGGGTATTCCGATGGAAGACATCGTCATTCTGAGCGGCGCTCGCACGCCGATCGGCTCAATGGGCGGCTCGCTGAGCGAGACCCCGGCATCCGACCTCGGCGCACACGCCATCCGCGAGGCCGTGAAGCGGTCCGGGCTCACACCCGAGCAGATCGACCAGGTCATCCTCGGATGTGTCGGCCAGGTCGCCGAGGACGGATACATTTCCCGTCACGCGTCGATCAAGGCAGGCATGCCGATCACCACGCCTGCCTACACGGTGAACCGCATCTGCGGTTCCGGCCTTGAGGCGATCCACAACGCGGCGCGCTGGATCCAGACCGGCGACGCGGAGATCGTGGTCGCCGGCGGCGCCGAGAACATGAGCCTGATGCCGTACTACGTCCGCAAGGGACGGTTCGGCCTCCGCTACGGCGACGGCCTCCTCGAGGACGGCGCGCAGGACCTCGTGACCGACCCCTTCGACGACGTGCCGATGGGGATCACGGCGGAGAACCTCGCCTCGCAGTTCGAAGTCTCCCGCACCGTGCAGGACGAGTACGCGCTCCGTTCGCAGGAGCTCGCGTTGAAGGCGATCGAGGCGGGCATCTACGACGAGCAGATCGCGCCGATCCAGGTGAAGAAGGGCCGCGATACCCTTACGTTCGCCAGGGACGAATACCCGCGCGCGACGTCGATGGAAGTACTCGGCAGGCTCCGCCCGGCCTTCAAGGCTGACGGTTCCGTGACGGCCGGCAACGCGTCCGGCATCAACGACGGCGCAGCGGCCGTCGTCGTGACGTCGGCGCGCAAGGCGGCCGAGCTCGGCATCAAGCCGCGCATGCGGATGGTGGCGCGCGCCGAGGCTGGCGTCGACTGGAAGATCATGGGCTCAGGCCCGATCCCGGCGATCCAGAACGTCCTGAAGAAGGCGAACCTCAAGGTCGAGGACATGGACGTCATCGAACTGAACGAGGCGTTCGCCGCGGTGGCGGCGGCCTGCTCGGTCGCGCTCAACCTGCCGCCCGAAAAGACGAACCCGAACGGCGGCGCGGTCGCCCTTGGCCACCCGGTCGGCGCGACTGGCGCGATCCTCGCGATCAAGGTGATGTACGAACTGGAGCGCACCGGCGGCCGCTACGGCCTCGTCTCGCTCTGCATCGGTGGCGGGCAGGGCATCGCCACCATCTTCGAGCGCGTCCCGTAGCGCCTCGGTGCTCCGCCTGACCGAGAAGCCCCCGCGTGAGCGGGGGCTTCTCGGTCACTTCGACAGTAGCCCCTGCAACCGTCCCCATGTGGCGTGCGTGATCTGCATCGCCGGCTTCGTGGCGTCGAGGACGAGCCAGCGCGCGGGGTCCGCGGCGGCCAGTTCGAGGAAGCCGCGGCGGACGCGGCGGTGGAAGTCGAGGGCTTCGCGCTCGAGGTAGTCGGTCCCCGTGGCGACCCGGCGAGACGCCTCAGCCGGATCCATGTCGAGGAGGACTGTGAGGTCCGGGATGAGGCCGCCCGTGGCGATGTCGATCGCCATCGAGACGAGCAGTCCGTCGAGGCCGCGGCCGTACTGCTGATAGGCCACCGTCGAGTCCGCAAAACGGTCGCAGATGACAACCGCGCCGCGATCGAGGGCCGGCCGGATGACCTCGTCGACGAGTTGGGCGCGGGCGGCGTTGAAGAGGAGCAGTTCAGCCGCTGGCGACGGAGGCGGCTCGTCCGGGGTCGTGGCGAAGAGCGCGGCCCGGAGCCGCTCGCCGAGGGCGGTGCCGCCGGGCTCGCGGCAGGGGACCGCTTCGCGGCCGGCCTCGCGGACGAGCCGGAGCAGGGCCTCCTGCTGCGTCGACTTCCCCGCGTGCTCGCCGCCCTCCAGGGTCACGAACACACCTCGATGCCCGGCCTGGGTCATCGTTCGCGACGCCGTCCGTCGTCGGCCCAGGGGAGGCCGCGGTTCGGGCTTGCCGTCTCCTGCAGGATGGTGACGTAGCGGTACGGCTCGCGCCCGTTCGAGGCGGAGACAAGTGCGTGACGGGCGGCCAGTTCGTGCTGAAGCCGCCGGATGTAGGCGTTCTGAGGCGCCAGGTCCACCTTCGCGTCGCCCTGGTGGGTGACGCGACGCACGGCCTCCTCCGCCTCCCGCAGCGCGGCGGTGGTCGGGTCGTCCGTCTGTCCGTCGCGCATCGCGAGGAGCTGGCGTTCCATCTGCTCGCTGGTGTTGTTGCGCAGGACGTAGATCGGGATGCCGCGCTCCTCCGCCTGCTTCAGCGGGCCGCTCCGTCGCCGGTAGTACGGTCGCAACGTGAGCACCGCGTCTGCCTCGCGCACGGAGTCGACGATCCGCGCAGCCGACCGCGTCTCCATGATCGCGCGTTCGAGATGGGTGCGGCTGATGCCGAAGGGGAGGACACGCTTCTCCGGGCCGCCCGGCGCGGCAGCCAGCGTTCGCCGCCGTTCGACCTGCGGCCGCGCCTCCAGCGGTTCCAGCGGGGTCGTCCGCAGGGGGACACGCTCGACGGTCTCGATCCGACCGCCGTCACCGATGACGCGGACCTCCGCCTCCACCTCGTAGCCGCGCAGCAGCGAGTCGACGGTGGCGGCGACGTCGTCGTGGATGGCGAGGCGGTCGAACGACTGGATCTCGATGAGCACGTCGAAGGTCGGTGGGGCGCGCCGCTCGAGGACCGTCTTCTGCGTGCCGCGCCGGCGGGCCTCCTCGTCGGAGAGCGTGACCGACTCGATGCCGCCGATCAGGTCGGAGAGCGTCGGGTTCTGCATCAGGTTGGAGAGGGTGGTGCCGTGCGCGGTACCGATGAGTTGCACGCCGCGTTCGGCGATCGTGCGTGCGGCCTCGGCCTCCTCGGCGGTCCCGATCTCGTCGATCACGACGACCTCGGGTGTGTGGTTCTCCACGGCCTCGATCATGATCTCGTGCTGGCGCTGCGGGCTGGGCACCTGCATCCGGCGGGCGCGACCGATGCCGCGATGCGGGATGTCGCCGTCGCCACCGATCTCGTTCGAGGTGTCGACGATCACGACACGCTTGCCGAGCTCGTCCGCACACAGGCGCGCTACGTCGCGCAGCATCGTCGTCTTTCCGACGCCGGGGCGGCCCAGCAACAGCACGCTCTTCCCGGCCTCGATCAGGTCACGCATGATGTGGCCGGAGCCCGAGACGGAACGTCCGACGCGGCAGGTGAGGCCGACGATGTGGCCCCGGCGGTTGCGGATCGCGGAGATGCGGTGCAGCGTGCGCGGGATACCGGCGCGGTTGTCCTCGCCGAACTCCGAGACCTGCGCCACCACCTGGCCGAGCTCGAGGTCGGTCACCTCGGACTCGTCCAGCGGGGTCTCCTCACGCTGGTACCGCGCGGTAGGGGGACGGCCGAGGTCGAGTACGACCTCGATGAGCCCCTCGAACCCCTTGGCACGGACGGCGTCCGCGACACGGCGCGGCATGATGCCGACGAGCAGCTCGATCTCGGCACGTTCTTCCTCGGTCATCTCGCGCGGCGCAGCGGCCCACGCCGGTTCGACGTGCGTGATGCGCTTGGGTGGCGTCCCCTCGCCATCCTCATCGCTGTCGAATGCGAAGTCCTCCTCGTCGAGCAGGTCTTCCATGTCCTCTGCGTCGTCGAGGGCGTCGTCCTCCGCCGCGCGCGCCACCTCTCGTTCGAGGGCGTCGAAGATTGCGTCGTCGTCCCGCGGCCGGCGGTCCTGCATGCGCTCGTCCACCTTCCTCGACTACCCCACGACCCGGCTGGGTGCGACCACCCGGACGGCGGCATGGGCCTCGTCCAGCACCGGGCGGGCCGTCCGGTGACAGAACAACGTGAACTCGCTCCCCGGCTCGAGGCCGGCGTCACGCAGCGCGTGTTCCTCGTCCGCCCCGCACGCAGGGATCAGCGCGCGGTGGACGGCGGTCTTGGTGAGACGTTCGGACACCGCGGCCAGGAGCGCCTGCGCGACATCGCAGTGGCCCGGTTCCACCATCAGGGAGAACTGGCCGCCGGAGCGCGACACCCGCGCCAGCCCGACGATCCGGCCATCGTGTTCGCCGACGAGGGAGCGACCGCGCTCATGCCATCGCCGCTCATGGACGGCATTGGCCTCCTGCCGCGTCATCGCGAGGACGGAGCGCGCGGAGACCGGGAGCGCGCGGCTGTACAGCTTGAAGCAGGCGACATCGTCACCCTCGCGCCAGTCCCGTACGCCTTCGGCCGTCGCGGCGACTTGCAGGTGTCCTCCCCACAGCCGTTCGTCCAGCACCTTCGCGAACCCCGCCCGAGCCGCCTGCTGCGCCGCCGGTGCGTCCGAGGGCGCGCGGAGCAACACGTGCGTGACATTCGCGCGGGCGGCGGACTGGGCCGCCTGGCGAAGCAGATCCGCGACCACGTCGGGGTCATCCCCTGCGTCAATCAGCGTATCGAGTTCCCATGCGCTTGGCGCGGACAATTCGCGTGCCGTCGCGATCCCGACGATCGAGCGGCCCCGCACGCTCACCCACGTCCACCGGCCCAGATGGAGCCACTGCTCCACCGCAGCGGAGAGGGGCCGCGGTGTCCCTGGCGGCTTCCCGAGGCGGTCGCGCGTCACGGCCTGGTTCTCTCGCACGACGCCGTCGAAGGTCACCAGCGCGACCAGGTCGGTCGGGCGGGGCGGACGCGCCGCACTCATCGTGGCGGCCTGCCCGATCCCCCCGTGGGGCGGGACGCTGCCGCCTCCGCGACCATCTGGAGGAACAGGCCGTGCATCCGCCGATCCTCGGTCAGTTCCGGGTGGAACGAGGTCGCCAGCAGGTGACCCTGGCTGGCGGCGACGATCGTGCCGTCCTTGAGGGTCGCGAGTAAGGCGACGCTCCGCCCGATACGGCTGATGAGCGGGGCCCGGATGAAGATGGCGCGCAGTGGTGCGCCTTCGATCCCCTCGACCTTCAGGTTCGCCTCGAAGGAGTCGACCTGGCGTCCGAAGGCGTTGCGCTCCACGGTGATGTCCATCACGGCGAGCGGGGGACGGTCGAGGTTGGGGACATGCTTCGCAAGCAGGATGGCGCCGGCGCATGTCCCCCACACCGGCAGTCCCTTCACGATCCGGTCACGCAGCGGTCCGAGCAGGTCGAACGCGATCAGCAGCCGCGCGATCGTTGTACTTTCGCCTCCCGGGATGATGAGCCCATTAACGGCGCTCAACTGTTCGAGCGTGCGCACCTCGATGGCGTCCGCGCCGAGGGCGCGCAACGCGACGAGGTGTTCAGCGAAGTCACCCTGGAGCGCCAGCACGCCGACCCGCACGTCCGCGGGTGCGGGCGGGGCGGAGACAGGAGTGCGCGATGCGCGCGGCATACGGGCGGGCTAACTCCCGCGGTGCGCCAGGAGTTCCTCGCGGGGCATCGTCGCGGTCGAACGGCCGCGCATCGCCTCCTCGGGGATCTCCTCGGAAACGGCGGCGAGCATCTTCGGGTCGTTGAAGTGGGTCACGGCCTTCACGATCGCGGTGGCCATGCGGCCCTGCTGGTCCAGTTTGCGACGTTTGTCCGTGACATCCTCGGCGGACTTGAAGATGCCCGAGCCGACGAACACGCCCTCCGCGCCCAGTTGCATCATCAGGGCGGCGTCCGCCGGGGTGGCGACACCACCGGCGGAGAAGTTCACGACCGGCAGTCTGCCCAGCCGCTTCACTTCGCGCAGCAGGTCGATCGGGACCTGAAGGTCCTTCGCGGTCGTCCACAGCTCGTCGTCACGCATGCCCTGCACGCGGCGGATCTCCGACCAGAGCGAGCGCATGTGGCGCACGGCCTCGACGATGTCGCCGGTGCCGGCCTCGCCTTTCGTGCGGATCATCGCGGCGCCCTCGGAGATGCGGCGCAGGGCCTCACCCAGGTTCCGGCAACCGCAGACATACGGCACCGCGAACGCGTGCTTGTCGATGTGGTGCTGGTCGTCCGCCGGCGTCAGCACCTCGGACTCGTCGATGTAGTCGACGCCGAGCGCCTCGAGGATCTGCGCCTCGACGAAGTGGCCGATGCGGGCCTTCGCCATCACGGGGATGGAGACGGCGGCCTGGATCTCTTTGATCTTCTTCACGTGGCTCATACGCGCGACGCCACCGGCGGCACGGATGTCGGCAGGGACGCGCTCGAGCGCCATGACGGCGACGGCACCGGCCTCCTGCGCGATCTCAGCCTGCTCAGCGGTGACGACGTCCATGATGACGCCGCCCTTGAGCATCTGCGCGAGGCCCGCCTTCACCGTCCATGTGGCGGTCGTGCCGCGCACGTCGACTTTCGACGCGACGCCGTTGGCGCGTCCGTTGGCGGATGGCTTTGCGGGAGCCTTCGCGGCAGCCCTGGCTGCCGGCGCCTTCGCGGCAGCCCTGGCTGCCGGCGCCTTCGCCGCCGCCTTTGGTGCGGCGGCCTTCGAGGTGGCGCGGACAGCGCCCTCCCGAGCCGGCCGGGTGGACCCGTTTCTGGTGCCGTTCGTTGCCATGGTGCTCCCCGTACAGGTGACTTGAACAATGATTGTACCGCTCACAGCAGTTCCGCACCGCCAGCCGAGACACGGCGACGACGCCCGCCTCGGGCTGCGCTACCCTGCGGCGATGCCAGAACTTCCGCCCCGGCAATGGCTCAGCGAACACCAGTTCTCCGGCCCGATGCTCATCGGACTGGTCTCCGACACCCATGTCCCGGAGGCTCGTCGGACGATCTTCGACGAGGTCTACGCCGCCCTCCGGGGAGTCGACCTGATTCTGCACGGCGGGGACATGCATGACCTGGTCGTCCTCGACTGGCTGGAGGAGCGCTGCGGGGTCCCGGTGCTGGGCGCCTGCGGGAACGGCGACGACGGCTCGTCCGGGCGCAATGTCGCACCAGACGACCCACGTCTGGCCTATAACCATCTGCTACACATTGATGGCCTCCGGATCGGGACCACGCACGACTTCCCGGACCGGCCGTTCATGGGTTCCGCCAACCTGCGCGAGCGGATGGACCGGCATTTCGGGGGGCCGTGCCATGTGGTGGTGGGAGGGGACACGCATGTCCCGCTGGTGAAAACCTGGGAGGGCACACTGATCGTGAACTCCGGCTCGCCGCTCTACCCCCGGAATCTGCTGACACAGCTGGGCACCGTCGGATTCCTTGAGGTCCAGGGCGGGCACGTCGACGCCTGGATCGAGCAACTGCACTAGCGCCGGCCGGGCGCAGCCTGCCTGACGCGGCCGCGAGAATCGCTGGAAACCCGGGCGTGATGCACCCAGAGCCGCGCCCCGCGCCGATCACGGATTCCGTTGACTCTCGATCAGGTCGGGCGTAGCGTCCATTCTCGTGCCCGAGACGGGCCGGAGGGTACATGCGGCGCGGACTCATCGGGGCATTCGTTGCAGCGATGGGTGGGTCAGCGGCACTGGGTCGTGCGATTGCGACTGACCGCCCGATCTCCTGGCTCACCCTGCTGGGAGTCGTGCTGCTCGCACTGGCCGCGGTGCGCTGGCGGCTGGCCCATGACGCTTCCGGCGGGCCGAGGTAACGATGGCGAAAGACGCACTGGACGCCCTGCACACCTACCTCGTCGCCGTCGACGGCGGCGACGCCGGCTACAACGCGCTTGCGATCGCCGCCGACCTGGCAAAGAAGCATCACGCCCACCTCCACCTCGTGCATGTGATCGAGGTGCCCCGCGCACTCGCTCTGGACGCCGACCTCTCCGAGGCGGTGCGCGAGGGCGAACGGGTGCTCCAGCAGGCGGAGCGGATCGCCGCTGACCACGGCATGAACGTGCAGGGCGACCTCGTTCAGGCCCGGCAGGCCGGGCACGCCGTGGTGGACGAGGCGGTCGAACGTGGCGTGGACGTGATCGTCCTCGGCGTCGACTACAAGCGACCGCTCGGGCAGTTCCAGCTCGGGCGGCTGGCGCAGTACGTGCTGGAGCACGCGCCCGTACTCGTGTGGCTGGTGCGTTACCCCTCGGCCGAGGTGCGCTAGCGCCTGCCGGGTCAGGGTGGAGGAAGACCGATGCGCGTCGTGATCATGGGTTGCGGACGCGTGGGCGCCGGACTCGCCCAGCAACTGGTGAACGAAGGACACGAGGTGACGATCCTCGACACCAACGCGTTCGCCTTCCAGCGCCTGCTGCCTGAGTTCTCTGGCCGCCGCCTGGTGGGATCCGGGACGGACGACCGCACGCTGATCGAGGCGGGCATCGAGCAGACGGACTGCTTCATCGCGCTCGCCTCCGGCGACAACCGGAACATCCTCGCCTCCGAGAAGGCGAAAGAGGTGTACGGGGTGCGGAACGTGGTCACGCGCGTGCGCGACCCGCTGCGCTCCGATCTCTTCGCGCGACTGGGGCTGAAGACGTTCAGCCCGACCAAGTTCGGCATCGACCTGGCCCATGAGGCGGTGCTCGACGCCACCGGAGGACAGTAGCGATGTACATCATCGTGGTAGGTGGCGGGATCGTCGGGTACGGACTCGCGCTTGAACTCCAGCAGGTCGCGGACACCGAGGTCGCCATCGTCGAGCTGTCGGCGTCGCGCGCGTCCCAGCTGCGCGACGAACTGGGCGAGATGGTCGTGCACGGCGACGGCAGCGAGATCGCGTTCCTCGAAGGCGTGGGAGCTCGGCGCGCCGACATGGTGATCGCGGTCACGGCGGACGACGGTGCGAACCTGGTCTCGTGCCAGGTGGCGAAGCACTGGTTCGGCGTGCAGCGCACGGTGGCGCGGGTGAACGACCCGCGGAACGAGGCGCTCTTCCTGAAGCTGGGGGTCACCACGACGGTCTCCGCGGCCGCCGCCGTGATGGCACAGATCGAGACCAGCCTGCCTCAGCACACGCTCGTCCCGCTGATGGCACTCCAGAGCGCCGGTCTGAAAGTCGTGGACATGCGCGTGCAGGATGGCGCCGAGGTGGCCGGGCACACCCTCCGCGACCTGAAGTTCCCCCCGGGCGTCCTCATCACCGTCGTCGTGGGCCCGCAGGCCGCGCGGGTCCCGGACGGCGACACCGTCCTGGTCCCCGGCGACGAGATCATCGCCGTCATCCCGCACGAGGCGGAGGAGCGGGTGCGTGCGATGGTGACCGTCGAAGACGGGATGTAGGACCGCCCCGGCCACTCGAAACACACTCGTATCCGCTCCGCTAGACTGCCCGCCATGCGACTTTCCTACCTCGGTCCCCGCGGCACCTATACCGAGGCGGCGGCGATCCTCTACGACGCCGCCGCCGAGTTGACGCCGCACGCCACCGTCGCCGGTGCGGTGGCGGCGGTGCGCGAGGGCGCGGCGGACGGCGCCGTCTGCGCCCTGGAGAACTCCATCGAGGGCTCCGTCTCCATCGAGACGACCGACCTCCTCCTCGACCCGGCGACGGGCATGCGGATCCGCGGCGAGGTCGTCCTCCCGATCCAGCACATGCTCGTCGGCGCGCCGGGCCTCGACCTGACGAAGGCGACGGCCGTCTACTCCCACCCGAACGCCCTCGGCCAGTGCCGCCAGCACCTCGCCCGGCTCGCGCCGAACGCGAAGCCGGTGGCCGCGCTTTCCACGACCGCGGCGATCGAGGCAGCCCTCGCTCAGCCCGGCACCCTCGCGATCGGCGGCGAACGCGCCGCCGCGATCTACGGCGCGCACATCTACGCGCGCGACATCGGTGACGAGCCGGGCAACGCGACGCGCTTCGTCGTGCTCGCGCGGGAGGACCACCCGCCCACCGGCGACGACAAGACCTCGCTCGCGTTCACTGCGGCGCATGACCGTCCGGGGTCGCTCGTCGAGGTGCTCCAGCGGTTCGCCTCTCGCGGGATCAATCTGACGCGGATCGAGTCTCGACCGACACGACGACAGCTCGGCACGTACATCTTCTGGCTCGACCTCCAGGGCCATCGCACCGACCCCGGCCTGGCGGATGCCCTGCGCGAGGTCGAGGCGATCGCGCACTGGCTGGTCGTCCTCGGCTCGTACCCGCGCTGGGCCGCGGGGGACTGACCGAGCCCCGACGATGCCGGAGATCCCCGACCTCGAAGCCGTCCGCCACTACCTGATGCCGCGCCTCGAAGGCCTCACCATCACCGAGGCGGAGGCGCCGTTGCCGTGGCTCGTGCGGACGGGCGCCGAGGAGTTCGGCACGCTGGCCGGGCACGGGTTCGGCGAGATCCACCGGCTGGGGAAGTTCCTCATCTGGTTCGTGGACGATGGGCGGCTGCTCGTTGTGAACCCGATGCTCACCGGGCGCTTCCACTGGGTTGAGAGGGGGACGCGCAAACCCGCGATGCTCGCCGTCGTGATGCGCTTCGACGACGGACATGAGGTGCGCTACTCCGACATGCGCCGGATGGGACGCTGGTACCTCGTCCCCGGGGACGGGCTCGACCAGGTGCCGCAGATGGCGAGCTCGGGCCGGACGCCATGGCGATCAGCGAGGAGGAATTCCTCGCGCGTCTCAAACCCCGCCGGGGCCAGATCAAGGCGACGATCACGAACCAGGAGTTCATGGCCGGCATCGGCAACGCCTACTCGGACGAGATCCTGTGGGCCGCCGGGCTCCACCCACACCGCCGGCGCGCGACGATGGACGAGGACGACCTGCGTCGCCTCTACCGCTCGATGCGCGCGGTGCTCGAGGAGTCGATCACCATCGTGGACGCCACCGTGCAGGGCGAAGGACTGGGGAAGAAGGAGGAGTGGCGGCAGCACCTGAAGGTGCACCGCCGCGCCGGCGAGCCCTGTCCGAAGTGCGGCTCCGAGATCCGCGGACAGGTGCGCAGCGGCTCTGAGACGAACTACTGCCTGACCTGTCAGCCGCTCTTCGAGTAGGCTCCCACAAGGCACAGAAGGCCCGTCCACGACGCGGGCACCGGAGGGGGCCGGGATGAAGATCATCGGCAAAGAGATCGGCGACGCCATCGAGCCGATGTTCCAGGAGATCGAGGGGCGCCTCCGCGCGGAGGCGGGACGCGCCCTCCGCATCGAGGCGTTCGAGGGCGGCGCGCTCTCCGACGTCGACTGGGACGAGCCCGGAGTCGTCGTGCTCTCACTGCACTCCGGCGTCCCGACCCACGCCCTCGCGCACGCCCTCGGCGTCGCGCTGCAGCACATTCGACAGACACTCGACCACTACCCGGACATCGTGCCCGGTGAGGCCGAGGTGGAGGGCGAGGGGATGCTGCGCCACGCGCTGCGCGAACTCATCCTCGCCCCCGAGGCGGAGGCGCACCTCGCGCCTCTGGGCCTCGACTCCCGCTGGGAGACGGAACAGCGCCACCAGGGGATGAAGGACCTGCTGCGTCAGGCATCGAAGGACTGGGACGAGGTGCTGACGCCGAACCACGTCTTCGGCGCGCTGCTCTACGCGCGCTTCGCCCTCGACCACCCGGAGGAGCTGTGGGCGGGCCTCCGCAAGGAGTTCAACCGCAAGTTCCCGGCGCTCTCCGAGAGCGGCGAGGGCGTCGCGCAACTGGTGCGCGCCAGCGGGTGGGGCAGTCTGGAGGCGTGCGTCGAGTCGCTCGTCGCGGTCCGAGACGAACTCGGCATGCGCGCGATCGCGCTGGTCGAGGATCGCCGGGATGGGACGTTGCAGTAGGCCATCCCGCCTACCGCCTACCGTCCGAGGTCGATCGTCACCTTCGCCATCTCGGCGTCGATCCGGGTGCGGGCGGCGTCCGAGGCCTCGATCAGCGGAAGGCGCGGAGGGCCGGCGGGGAGGCCGGCCTTCGCGACGGCGTACTTCACGGGGATCGGGTTGCTCTCCACGAAGAGCGCACCGATGAGCGGCATCAGCCGATGGTGGATCGCCGCGGCGTCCGCGGTGCGTCCAGCGCACGCGGCCTCGATCTGCGCGCGGATCTGGCGTCCGAAGAGGTGGCTGGCCACGCTGACGACGCCGTAGCCGCCGAGCGCCATCACCATCAGCGTGTCCGTGTCGTTCCCCGACCAGACGCGGAACCCCTCGGGCGCACGCGCGATGATCTCGCCGATCTGGCCGAACATCTCGCTCGACTCTTTGACGCCGACGATGTTCGAGACCTCGGCCAGCCGGAGCGTCGTCTCCGCGGTCATGTTGAGCGCGGCGCGGCCAGGGATGTTGTAGAGCACGCACGGCAACCCCTCGGCCGCCTCCGCCAGCGCGTTGAAGTGGCGGACGAGGCCCGCCTGTGGCGGCTTGCTGTACGCCGGCACCGTCAGCAGGACACCGTCGAGGCCGGCGTTCACCGCCTCCCGAGTGAGGCGGAGCGAGGCGCGGTGGTTGTTGTTCGTCGCGCCGGCGACGACGGCGACGTCCGGCCCGACGGCCGCCTTCGTCGCCTTCCAGACGGCGACCGTCTCCTCCTCGGAGAGCGCCGCCGCCTCGCCGGTCGAGCCGGTCGAGACGATGCCCTCGGTGCCGGAGGCGACGAGGGCCTGCGCGAGTCGCTTCACGCCGTCGAGGTCGACGTCCCCGGTAGGGGTCATCGGGGTGATCATCGCGGTCAGCAACCGGCCGAGCGGTGCGGTCATGGTGGTGCGTCCTTCAAGGGTCGTCTGCGACGGGGGTCGCGAGCGCACGCGGCCATCCCACCTCGCGGCGGGCGCAGTGTAGCGCGGGCCGCGGGGGAGAGGGCCGCTACCGCTTGAGGGCAGGCCGGCGGACGAGGTTGCGGCGGAGGAGTTCCTCGGCGATCTGGATCGCGTTCGTGGCGGCGCCCTTGCGCAGGTTGTCCGTCACGCACCAGAAGACGACGCCGTGGTCGACCGTGGGGTCGACGCGAAGCCGGGCGACGAAGGCCTCGTCGCGGTTGGCCGCCTGGAGCGGCGTGATGTACTGCTTCGGGTCCTCAATGAGGACGAGGCCGGGCATCTGGCGGAGCGCGGCCTTCAACGCCTCGATCGGCGCGGGACCCTCGAACTCGACATGGACCGCCTCGGCGTGGCTCAGCGCCACCGGAACCCGCACGCAGGTGGCGGCGAACTTCAGGCCGTCCTGGTGCAGGATCTTGCGCGTCTCGTTGCGCATCTTCAGTTCTTCTTTGGTGTATTCGTCATCCGCGAAGTCGTCGACCTGCGGCAGCACGTTCATCGCGATCTGCTGCGGGTAGACCGAGGGCGCGGGCACCGGATGACCGGCGCCGATCGCCTCCACCTGCGCGTTCAGTTCGCGCACCGCCGCCGCGCCGGTGCCGGAGACGGCCTGGTACGTCGCCGCCGTGACGCGCTTCAACGCGGCGACCGAGCGCATCGCGTGGAGTGCCATGACGAGCGGCGTCGTGGTGCAGTTCGGGATCGAGACGATGCCCTCGTGCCATGCGAGGTCGTCGCCGTTGATCTCGGGCACGACGAGCGGAACGTTGGCGTCCATGCGGTAGGCGGAGCCGTCGTCGATCATGACGCCGCCCATCTCGCGGACGACGGGCCCCCACTGCTTCGAGACGGAGGAGTCCGCCGAGCAGAAGACGATGTCGGCGCCTTCAAGGTTGGCGCGCGTGGCCTCGTGCACCGTGATCGGCTTGCCGTCGTACATGAGCGTTTTGCCCTCGGACCGGGCGGACGCAAGGAGCCGCAGCTCCTTCATCGGCAGACGCCGTTCGGCTGCGACGCGAAGGAAGACCTCCCCCACGGCCCCGGTGGCCCCGATCACGGCAATCACTGGCTCCACGGTGGTGCTCCTGCTGCCCGGCTGACCCGGGGGACGAAGACGCCGCCCACTGGCGGCTCGCCCTCGATGGTACGGCGGCGAAGGCGGTAGCGGCGAGGGCAACCGCCACCCAGATTGGGTGGCGTCCCCTACCCCAGCCCCACCAGCGGCGCGAGGCCCTCCACCAGGCCTTCGCGGCGCATGACCTCGCGGATGGCGATGACGACGCCCGGCATGAAGGATTCGCGGCCGGTGGAGTCGTGGCGGAGGGTGAGGATCTGGCCGGTGCCGCCGAAGATGACCTCCTGGCTGGCGACGAAGCCGGGAAGCCGCACGGAGTGGATGGGGATGCCGCCGATGGCGCCGCCCCGGGTGTCCTCGATGTGGTGCAGGCTGGTGATGTTCGTCTCGAAGTCGCGGCCACGGGCGTCGCGCATCATGCGCGCCGTGGTCAGCGACGTGCCGCTGGGGGCGTCGGCCTTCCGGTCGTGGTGGAGTTCGATGATCTCCGCGCTGTCAAAGAAGCGCGCGGCGATCGCCGCCATGTGCATCTGTAGCACGGAGCCGATGGCGAAGTTGGCGGCGACGACAGCGCCTCGTTTGGCCTCGGCGCTCCCGGCGCGCAGGCGCTCGACCGTCGCGGCGTCGACGCCGGAGGTGCCGATGACCGGGCGGACACCGTGGGCGAGGGCGGCCTCGACGAGACGCGTGGTGAAGGCGGCGTTCGTGAAGTCGACGACCACGTCCGGGTGGACCGACTTGAAGAGGTCCGCGGGGTCGGTCGTCAGCGGGTAGACACCCTGCGCGTCGCCCTGGAACTGGTCGGAGGTCGCACCCATCGGCTCGACCAGGCCCACCGGGTCGAAATCAGGTTGTGCCTCGATGGTCGCCAGGACGAGCCGCGCCATCTGGCCGGTACCGGTAATCGCCACACGGATCATGAGCCACCCCCCGCGCCGAACCGCAACCGTTCCATCAACAACCGCTGGTAGAGACTACGCGCCTCGTCGAGTACATCCTCGGGGCGGCCGCCGGAGGGACGCCGCGGCAGCAGGCGCGCCTCTGTCTCCAGCACGTCCATCCGTGCCGACACATCGACCCACTCGCCCGCGCTGCGCAGATATTCCTTCATCGCCTTCGTGGCCGCATAGAGCGCGTGAGTGAACGCGTATTCGCCCGTGTCCGTCTCGACTCCCGGCCCGGCCCCCGGCGACGGCGACGCATCCCGGAAAAGCAGGTCTCTCGTGACCACGCTCACGCCGCCGAACCCCTCCCGCAGCACGCGCGCATGCGCCTCGGCAGTGCGGAAGGAGAGATCGACGGAGTGGAAGAGCGATTCGCCGTAGGGCCAGTAGCGGCCCGAGGGCTGCGGAAGGTCGGCGAACGGGCCAAACCAGCGCAGGGGCATCGCCTCGCGCAGCAGCCGGACCGCCTCCCAGGCGCCCGCCTGTCCGGCCGTCACACACATCACGTCGATGTCCGACCAGCCGTCGTGCGTGCGCGACGCGAGCGAGCCGAAGAGCGTGACACGCGAGATCGCGGGACAACGTGCGAGCGCCTCCGCGACGTCGAGGGCAATTCGCGGCGGGGTACTGGCGTAGGGATAGACGAGTTCGGTCGAGATCTCCATCGGGCCGAGTCTACCGATCGTCCGGTGGAAACAACGAGGCCCGGCGTGTGCCGGGCCTCGCGTATGTCACCTCGGAGCGAGCGCTACCAGCGACGGCCGCCGCCGCCGGCCGGCCGATCGCCGGCCGGTCGGCCGCCACCCGCCGGACGGTCGCCGCCGGAAGGACGGTCACCACCGGAGGGGCGATCACCACCGGGGCGCGGACCACGGTCGCCACCGCCGGCACGCGGCGGGCCGCCGCGGTCGTCGCGGCGCGGGCCACGGTCGCCACCACGGCCACCGCCACCACCACCACGGGGGCCGCCTCGACCACCACCACCGCCGCGCGAGACCACACGGGGCTCGCCGCCGCGGCTGGCGTCGTCGTCGGAGAGGCCCACGGAGCCTTCATCGTCAACGCCGCGCATC